>LFSM01000032.1:0-2972 GCA_001512745.1 Clostridiales bacterium DTU032 | reverse complement strand
GATCCCGCCGCTAGAGTTATTGATGATGTCTTCCAGGGGCATATCCTCAAACTCAGTTCCTGCAATTAACTTATTCAGATTTGTGACATAGGCCTGATGATGCTTACCATAGTGATACTCAATGGTTTCCTGTGAAATAATCGGTTCCAGCGCATCTTTGGCAAATGGCAGTTGGGGTAATTTGTGTTCCATTAATAGACTCCTTCTCTTTTTCTGTCAGTTATTAGTCTGACTTATTTGTTAACTCTTATATATACTCTACAAGAAATCCGGATCTAACAATACAAACTTCCTGACATATGTTTCAAAAGTGACATAAATTTCCAGAGAAAACAATGTTTATTCTACAGCTATTCTACTGCAAATCTTGCCTGTCCGGGTAGTTCCTGCTGTCGGTTCCGGGATTGGTTCCAGGAAAACAGCTCCTCTGTAGCCAGGGCAATTTTAGTCACACAATTCTTGATATTTTGGGGATAAATATAATAAGTGTCATCCAGAGTTGACAGTACAATACAGTCACCGCGGGCATCATAATCGTATTCAATGTGGCAGGAATACATGGTGGCGGGGGTTTTGTACAAGGGCAAAGCCGCGACCGGCAGTTCTGATTCCAGGGTAAAGCCATCGCAATTATGGGTCAGCTTTCCCTTGCCCAGATTGATGTAACCACGGGCATTCGGCAAAGAGTCAATATCGACCTCCTGGCTGAATTCATAGACGCCACTCTCGATCTGCTTGCGCACTTCTGTCCGTTGAAACTCATACCAATCCGGTAAATGTGAGTACTCAGTATGTCCATTTTCTGCACTCAGCTCACCTAAATCGGAAAGTTTCCAGCTCTTGCCACAGTGCTCACACCAGAGACGAAGTCCAGCTGAATTCATCTGATATTCAGTGAGACAAGACGGACACTGATACAAAACCTTATGCAGTCCCCTGGCATTTTCCCGATGCTTAATCCTGATCATGTTTTCCTTCTGCCAGCGGTATTCATCATAGGCAAAGGCATCACGGATCCGCTGATTGATCTCATTAAGGGGCAGGCTTTTCGTCTCATCGGCTGTCAGTATCCTCGAGAAATCAGCAGACAATTGCAGCTTGCGTTTTGAAAGATTCCAGCAGGGCGAACTCAGGTAGTTTCCATGCATATTAAGCATGACGACAGGAGCGCCCAAAAAGCGTGCAACTTTCCCCAGTGAGTCCGGCAAAACAGCGGTTGTACCGATTTGGGAATAACGTGCTTCCGGATAAAGAGCTAAAATATCTCCATTATCAATCACCCGTTTCATATGTCGTATCAGGGTAAGATCGTGTGTAAACTTGCGTTTGCAGATACCGCCGACATTGCGGAGCAACCATTCACGCCTGATAAAACCATCAATGGCAACCACATAATTCGCCCGGTGAGGAAAAATCGCTGCTGTAGTTACCATGAAATCAATAAAAGCATGGTGGGTACACAAAAGAAGATAGGGCGGTTTTAAACCCTCGACACCGCTGCGCTTGATTTTCAAGCGGCGTAGCCAGATATTGGGGTAGCTTACAAGCCAAGTGACCGGACGCAGAAACCAACGTTGTCTGACCGGGTATTTTTTCATATCAAAACGCACAATGCCGTCATTAAGCATTAGTTCCTCCGTTGCTGCCGATGTTTATTTCCGGCAGTGTGCAATCGATTATAGCCCAGAGCAGAATGAATGCCTAGATGGAATGACAATTCGCTGAAACAAGACCAATGACGCTCACTTGATGAAGGAACTGAGACCGTTATTTACCAGATTAACGAGCAAATCAACCCTGGCAGAAACATTTTCATTATCATCGTCAGATTTTAAAATGAAGGTCAGGGTCAAAATAAATATTTCAACCAAAAAATCCCGTAAATCGTCCATGGTCGCCAGCTCGGTCCAGTCTTCATTCAGCAAACTTTGGTTTTTACTGATAGTTATGTCCATGCTGCGCTGCAACTGCTGACGCAACTCTGCCTTAAATGAATTAACGCCCTCAACTTCCATCGCCTTTTTACAAAATTCTTTATTTTGATAAAAATAACGCGCAATCAACTCGAGCGCATTTTTAGTCATATTATTGCGAATCAGCTCACGAACAAAATAGAAAAGTTCATCCTCAAGAATCGCTGCAAAAACAGCGTACTTGTCCTGAAAACAATTATAAAATGTAGCTCGGAAAATACCGGCACCATCAGTTATATCCTTGATGGTTATTTTGCTGAAATTTTCCTCCACAACAAGAGACTTAAAACTAGTGATTATATTTTCCCTGACTGATGCTTCTTTCACGTCTTGCCATCTCCACAAAGGCTCTACAAATAGTTTACATCACATCATGTTAAGGGCAATATAGACCAGTATCGCAGCCAGTATAAGCATGCCCCCGGCAATATAATGCAACAGACTGGCCTTTTCAATCCCATAATGGTAACCGATCTTGGCGCCGACAAACGAAGTCAGGACACAAACTGCAAAGATAATCAGGAGATTCCACCAGTTCAGCGGGATACCCATCAGACGCAGAATAAAACCGAAAATAAGGGCATCAAAACTTAGCAACAAAGCACTTCGCAAGTGATATGCCCAGGATTGATGCTCAACATGACGCTCCGATATACTCTCGCCCTTCCTGCCGCGCCAAAACATGATCAGGCAACTCAAAAACAAGAGTACAATTACAATCCAGAAAAGTAATGATGGTTGCCGTTGCAAAAGGCTGTCTTCTTTGACCACAAAAGTAAGACTGTTGCCGAGTTTCAGCATTAATACCTGAATAATACTGTATGACAACGCATAGCCACTGGCCCATTGCCAGGAAAACTTTGCCCGCTGGGCAGCTCGCATCATAAGTATGATAAAAGAGTCAATAGATATGACAATTCCAATTATTACCATAACGGTTATATGCATGATTTCACTCTTTCCAGATCAACATATTAGCAGTTTTCCAGGTCAAATAGT
>LFSM01000020.1 GCA_001512745.1 Clostridiales bacterium DTU032 | reverse complement strand
AATGCATTCCTCTACATACTCCTCCCAGAGTAGTGTCAGGGTAACATGCTGTTTAGCTAATTCTGCGTGAACGTATTCGTAGTCGGGGAGTTCATACGATTCATCCCTATTCTCTCCCAAGCCTGTTTTTCGCTGCATTGCCGGCTCAAAGTCCAAGTTTGTTAGCTCGTTCAGGTCTTGTGAATTGAGCCAACCCTGGCTTTGAGCATACCTGACGAGGATGGCTACAGTGCTTCGAGATACACCGTGCAGTTTTGCGGTCTGCCTTTGACTGATGCCATTGTAAACAGAACGCACAATCTGTAAATAGTTTGATTCCATCTCAAACCTCCTAAAATTAAATTTGCCGCTTCATGGCGGCAATTTAATTCTATCGAAGTGGGTTCAATTTTGAATGAATTTATTGTTGGAGCGCGGCAGTGGCTCCGAACCCGGCGCGCGGGTGGCCTTATTCGTGCGCGCTACTGGCCTTCTGAGAGCGTGGTTTCCAGCTTCTTTTTCCCCCATCGTACCAACATCTCTGGCAGCATTATTTGGTAGATTGTAATAGCGACAAGCATGATTGAGAACACTGCTGAGTTGAGCGTGTATCGTCCTTAAATAGGTCTGAGAATACTTATTACCTTGATCGTCTTCAATTTCCATCAAGGTGTTTTGCCACTGAATGATAGTAACTGAAGTAATTTCATTAATCTTTAGCTTACCGAGATAAGGCATAACTTTATGCACAATGATACTTTCTTTCGTTTTCCAAGTGTTTAAGCGAATTCTAGGTTTCCTATCCTTTTTATAAACTTCAAAAAATTCTTCAAATGTCATATCTAAAGTCCCGGCTTGTTGATTTAGAAAATCTTTCTCCCAGGCCAAAGCTTCTTTTTTGGTCGCAAATCCACGTTTCTTTTTGTTGATTCGCTCCCCTTTCCAGTTGGTATAGCTGAATCTGCAATACCAAGTTCCATTTTTGCTTTCATCTCTGTAGGCTCCCATTGCTAATCCTCCATTTCTTTATTTTTCCCATAGCAATATTTTTCTTTGAAATACTCTCTGTTCACTTTGCCTCGTTGTACTCGATAGCCAAGTTCCTTAAGCTCTTCATTCATTTCACTAATCAGTTGATAAGCCGTTGTTCGACTGACTTCTAGAAAGTCTTGAACTTCTTTGGCTGTCATAAATACTTTTGTCATCGTCATCCTCCTTTCCGTGTGAATTGCAAGGTTCTCAATTCCAGGGAAGAGGAAGAGCGTCAATTTGGTGTTCTTGCTACCAGTTCATATCTGAACTGTTTGATTATAGATTAGCAGTTCATTTATGTTCTGTCAAGTCTTTTATATATTATTAGTTTCAGAATATAGGCAATGATATCAGTCCTTAATAACAGAACGTTTTTGTTGTGGTTAACTCCATTTTGTGATAAACTATTGATATATTTTCAAGAAAGGAACAAGCAATGATTTCCGGTAAAAAATTAAAAGAGCTTCGCTTAATGCGAGGACTAACACAAAAAGAGCTGGCTATCATGTCAAAACTGACAGATGCAGCTATTAGAAATTATGAACTTGGTAATCGTTCTCCAACAAAAGAGCAACTACAAATGATTGCTGATGCTCTTCAAGTTGATATCTCTGCATTGATAGATCATGATCCCATATCAAACACCGAAATCTATCAAATTATTTTTGACTATGAAAAAGATATGAAGTTTCGTCCCATAATAGAGACAGGTACTGCTAGGCTAGTATCTGGTAACACAGAATTTTCAGACTTTCTTGTTGAATGGGATGAGATGCGAACAAAACATTATAATGGAGAAATTTCGGATCAGGAATTAGATGATTGGAAGTTATCCTACCCAAAGAAAAGCAGATTTTTAAGAAAAGCAAACACAAAAAAAGACCGTAACGATTAAGCTACGGTCATCTTTTTATCTAATTGTAAGCCACCTGAAACAATACTGGCTGTTATTCCTTTTGGAATCTTTGCCCAATTTTGTCCCGGTTAGCCTTTTTTAAACTCTGAAACCCACTGTTTAAGCCATTCTTGAGCTTTTGTCGCTTACTCCCACTCGATCACGAAGAGCCTTTCTTAAACAAATTTGTTAATGGAATGTGGTAGGTGGTATTGCTATTACATCAGCTATCCATATCGTGGTGGCTATCTGATTTTTTGTTGCCGGATTGTTGTCACTGCAACTCCAGTGGGTGTGGATATTCCTCCTCCACATAAGTGCTCTGCTTGTATTTTCGATAGAGAGGTCAAGCTTTCTTCGAGGAAGTTCTCCTTCAAACATTTACCTGCCGATACTAAGAAACCGCTGGTGCCAGCAGCTGGGTCAAGAATAAATCAGCCTTTAGCTAACAAAGAAAGCTGGTGAAACAATGCTTTTTAGCGTGTGTCATTAGTTTGACTTTAAGGGATTGCTGGTATGCTACTTACAGCCCTCATTTCTTAGATAAAAGCTCTAAGCAGCACACCGATTTTTTCTTTTGTGGCTTTGTGGAAGCTTCGAAACCCCATCAAATACAGCGTTTTTACCCCTGATCACTATTATGACACCCTCCCCTCTCGACCAAGGAGAATACCAGAAAAGATACCATGGACTGGTTGACCGCTTTGACCTTGCCAAGGCTCGCCATACAGCGGTTACAGAAGAAATCACCGACAAGCGAACAA
>LFSM01000011.1 GCA_001512745.1 Clostridiales bacterium DTU032 | reverse complement strand
TTGCGCTGGATGCCGAAGTTTTTGCGGTGGCCGATGAAATTGCGGTAATCGGGCGCCCCTTTCTTGTAAAGGAGGGCGAGAAAATAGTAGTAGGGCATTTCCCATTCCAGAAAGAGGCAGTGAAGGGCTTCCAGAATTATGCGGGGCATGGATTTTCGATCCTGGTCCCGATAAACAGTTTTCAGACTATAAATAACTTTATTCATGCAAGTAAACTCAATCCCCTGCAAACCTTGCGCCGGCTTTTTTTACATTAATCCAATTCCATGCAAATGCTAACAATTGTCTCTGCTTTTGGCAATAGGGAGGGCTGTCTTTCCGTCATGCTGGGTACAGCAAAGTCAGGGCTTTGCGGCTAAAGTGAAGCAGGTGAATTTTGTTTTTTAAAAACTGAAATGGAGGATCCGGCAATGGGGAATATCATCTATAAGCGTATTTATGATCTGGATGAATCCGACCGGCAGCGGGTGCTGGTTGACCGGCTTTGGCCGCGCGGCAAGTCTAAGGAAATGCTGGACATCACTGAGTGGCCCCGGGAGATCACCCCCAGCACCGGGATCCGCAAGGATTATCACGAGGGGAAGCTGGATTATGAGGCTTTTGCGGCAGCCTACGAGCGCGAGCTGGCTGACAATAAAAGTGCGGCTGATTTTTTGGAGTCGCTCCGGGATCTTCTGGAAAACGGTGATGTCACGATCACGACTTCGGTTAAAGACGTCGAGCACAGCCACATGCCGACTTTGCGCAAGTACATAACAAGAATGATCGGATAAAAGGCCCGCACGGTCTGTGACTTATTCTCCTTATACGTTGTATACTTGAAAAAAGTAGGCATTTACTTGCTTTTTTGTTAAGGAGAAAACTCATGAAAGGCAATACGTATAAAATAATTGTAAGAATTGTGGCTCTTTTATTGGCTATATTAATGGGCCTATCCTTAATTCTGTCGCTCTTATCCTGCAGCAGGGACCCGGCGGAGGTGGAAAGCGAGCCGGAAACTACTGCTGCAGAAACTACTGTGACCACTACTAGCACAAGCACTGTGACTACAACAACGACGACGACCACAACTGAGCCGCCGCCACCCCAGGCCGATCTGCTTTTTCCCGGTCGCTATCCTATTGCCTTTATGATTAATAACACCTATGAAGCCAGGCCGCAATCCGGTTTATCGCGGGCTAAGCTCATCTATCAGATGATGACTGAAGGCCGTACGACCCGGCTGCTGATGATCACTGATGCCGAAGATGGCGTCATCGGTCCTGTGCGCAGTGCGCGTCCTGCTTATCTGGATCTGGTGGCACAGCAGCAGGCTTTTTATGCACACGCCGGTAATTTCAAAGTAATTACCGCCAGTCCTGTGGCCAGCTATATCCGCAGTCTGGATGCATTGACAGGTTTTTACGGCATGTATTACCGGACGAACCACCGCGTGGCGCCGCACAATCTTTACACCAATATGGAGACGGTTTATGCCTGGGCCGAAAGTGCTTATGGCGATATTGAGCCGGATAAACCGGTCGAGGGCCTGCGCTGTTATGACACTTTCGTCCAGCCGGAAGGCGGCGAAAACTTGAGTAGTCTGGCCTATCAGTTCAACGTTTCTAAGGAGCTCTTTCTTTATGATGAAGCGAACAGAGTTTACAACAAGATAAACGACGGCTATACGCTGGTTGATGAGCAGACCGGGCAGGCGCTGGAGGTTGCGAATATCATTGTTATCTACCGCCCGCATGGCTGGATGCCCAATAATGTCCACATCAGGATCGACTGGATTGATCAGGGTGCTGAAGCTGTTTATATTACCGGCGGCAAAAAGTACGACATCAGCTGGGATAAGGCTTCTCATACTGACCCGATCAAATATTATCTGGACGGCGAAGAGCTCATTCTTAACCCGGGTCTGACCTGGATCCTGGTTGTCGACGATCAGGCACAAGCCACAATCGCTTACAACTAAGGTTTTTTTGGCTGGCAAATCCCCGGGTGGAGTGGGTCGGTGCGGGGGTCGGTGCGGGGGTCGGTGCAGGGAGTGCTGTGCATAGATTGGTGCCAGGCACGAATCCATGCAGACGCATCAGGATCGCTGCGGGGAGTGGGTCGCTGCAGGGTCGGTGCAAATCTGGCTGCATCATTTGGTGCCAGGCACGAATCCATGCAGACACACTTTACAATTTAGCAAGGAGTTGCGATGATCATTCCTGTATCTAAAGAAAACGAAAATAACTGGGCAGAGCTCTGCTCTGCTTTATGGCCCGACAACAGCGCCGGGGATTTTCTGGACGAACGTGCCCGTGGAAAACTCCCCTATGAGTACCTTTGCTATATAGACGGTAAGCCCTGCGGCTTTATCAGTCTTTCTGTCCGCACAGACTATGTGGAAGGCTGCAGTGAAGGCCCGGTAGCCTACATCGAAGGAATTTATGTGAAGGAAAAGTACCGTAGGCGGGGTGCTGCCAGAGAGCTGATCGAATATGCTAAAACCTGGGCCTTGGCGCATGACTGCCACGAACTGGCCTCCGACTGTGAACTCGAAAACAAAGTCAGCGAAGCTTTTCACCGCAAGGTCGGCTTTAAAGAAGTCAACCGCATCATCGCCTTCAGCATGAAAGTTAAGAAATGATTCTGTGGATTTCGGTCTGCATAGAATGGTGCCTGGCACCAAATGATGCAGGCACCAAATGATGCAGTGGGGCTGCTCGTGCATGAAAACGTGCCTGGCACCAAATGATGCAAGCAGCCTGAGCTCACGGAAAAAGGATATACTGTTCTGATGGAAACCCAGTATACATTTGATGTTATTGCGCGAGTTCGCACACCTTTTGCGGAAAAGTTTGGTATACCCAGGCAGTCCGGTCTGGCGGCTGAGGTCAGTGGTGAAATCCTCTTTGAGGAAGCTTTCCGCAGCCCTGAAGCCCTGCGCGGGCTTGAGGGTTTCAGCCATATCTGGTTGCTCTGGTGTTTTTCCCAGCATACTGAAAATGGCTGGCACCCGACTGTGCGGCCACCGCGCCTTGAGGGCAGCAGCCGCCTTGGCGTTTTCGCCACACGCTCACCTTTTCGACCCAATCCCATCGGACTGTCTCTTGTCAGGCTGGATGACATTGATTACCAGGCAGCCGAGGGGCCGATCCTGCGGATCTCCGGTCCGGATTTGCTGGACGGTACTCCCCTTTTTGATATAAAACCTTACATACCATATACCGACTGCCGCCCAGAAGCCCGGAGCGGATTCGTTACAGAATATGAGTGGACAGCTTTGGCAGTAGAAATTCCGCCAGAACTTCTGGCCAAGATTCCGGCTGATCAACAGGCAGGCCTCTGTGAAGTTTTGTCGCAGGACCCCCGGCCGGCCTACCACAATGACCCGGAACGGGTTTACGGGCTAAGCTTTGCTGGACGGAATGTACGCTTCACCGTACAGGACGGAATCGTCCGGGTAAGGGAAGTCGATTTTTTGTAGGACAGTGCCGTGCATGAAAAGGTGCCTGGCACCAAATGATGCAGTGCATAGAATTGTGCCTGGCACCGAATGATGCAGAATGATGCACCAAATAATGCAGTGCATGAAATCGTGCCTGGCACCAAATGATGCACCGAATGATGCAGTGCACCAATATATGCATATACCAATCTGTGCAGATGTGCGCGAATATTTGCTTTCTGATCTTGTCTTTATTAGTGAAAGCAGATCTGAAGCTTCAAAG
>LFSM01000058.1:35411-40890 GCA_001512745.1 Clostridiales bacterium DTU032 | reverse complement strand
CTAAAGGCACAGATTGTCAGCTAAGTTCTTTCGTCGCCTCCAAAAACGTTACGCCAAGTTGCAAGCTATGCATTGTTCCGTCAAAAGCGTTTGAAACAGACCCTTTGGTTACGAGAAAGCTGTCGTTAATAATACAAATTCTTGCAGTGATTCTTATGTTTTGATAATATAGGCACATCGTCGACCTATACGAGCGAGGAAGAATCTTATCAGTGAAGGCACTGCTTGCCGCAAAGGCAGAAGTTTTCCCGCACTATTTTGGAGGTATATAGACTTGGACGAATCTGGCTGTATTGGCCCTCTTATGAGGGTAGTACTGTCAAATCAGGGGCTAGCGGTTCAATCACAATCAGCTTCCTTAGCTTTTGATTTGATACTAATTTTTATCTTGATCCTGATTAACGGCTTCTTTGCCGGATCAGAGATGGCAATCGTTACACAAAACGACAATCGTATCAGAAAACTGGCCGATGAGGGTAATTTGCCTGCGAAAAAACTGATTAATATTATCGAAAACAAAAGTCAAATGCTGGCAACAATACAGGTTTCGATAACCTTTGCCGGTTTCCTCTCCAGTGCTTTCGCAGCGGACAAGATCGCATCGCGCCTTTATTCTGCTGTAGATCCGACCTTTCAAAGCACCTGGCTGCAGACGTTTTTCATTGTATTGATAACCATACTGGTCTCATATTTTTCGCTGGTATTAGGTGAACTGGTCCCCAAACGTCTGGCAATGCGAAACCCGGAAAAGACATCAATGAAAGTTGTAACGGTTTTGCTTTTCTTTGATTTTATTTTCCGTCCCTTTACAAAACTTTTGACTTGGAGCACTAATTTGGTTTTAAGGATATTCGGTATTGATCCTAAAGAAACCCAGGACACTGTTACCGAGGATGAAATCCGTATACTGGCAGAAGCGGGAGTAGATACGGGTGATTTGCCGGCAGAAGACGCATTGCTGATTGATAATATTTTTGCCTTCGATGATAAGGATGTGGGTGAAATTATGACCCCGCGTCTGTCGGTAAGTGCAATCTCAGCGAACTCAACTTATGATGAGGCCGTTAATTTTGCTGCAAATGCACATTTTTCACGTTTTCCTGTCTACGAGGAAGATTTAGACAATATCGTAGGCACACTTTTCCTTAAAGATTTGATGCGTGTGCCTGAGCCGGACCGGGGTGACAGTTTTGACTTACACAAGATAATGCGCAATGCTTATTTTGTGCCCGAAGGAAAGCAAATTGATGTTTTGTTCCGTGAAATGAAGTCAAAACATATATCTATGGCGATCGTAGTGGATGAGTACGGAGGAACTGAAGGACTTGTCACGATGGAGGACCTGCTGGAAGAAATCGTGGGGGAAATCGAAGATGAATATGATCCTCCGAAGACAGATGTTATTGAAAATCCTGATGGCAGCTTTGTTTTAAGCGGATTGCTGACACCTCAGGAGGCAGGGCGCTATGTAAAAGCCCTGGACGATCTGGAGGAAGATGACAAATACGATACCATAGCGGGTTTTGTTCTCTCATTACTGGGTAGAATCCCAGGAGACGGTGAGCAAGCTTCGGTAACATTTGAGAATTTGCGTTTTACAGTTTTGGAGATGGATGACCGCCGCATTGATCAGATATTACTGGAGATAATCCCCGAAGAAGAAATAGCGGAAGCTGAAGCAGAAAATAATAACAATTAAGCGGATCAGATGGTCAAGTGAATAACGGAGGATAGATAGTCGTCAGATGAGCAAGCAAACAATTGAAATTGTGACCGGTGAGGATATACAGGAGCCAGTAATGACTCTGGCAGAATCCTCGATCAGCAAGAAAGAAGATGTGATTACTAAACTGGAGACAGACTCGGCAGAGGGTCTTTCTACAGTTGCAGCGGCAAAAGCCTTGGAAAAATATGGGCCAAACGAGCTGGCTGCAGAAAAGAAGGAATCATTTTTCATTAAACTTCTGAACCAGTTTAAAGATTTTATGATCATAATTCTGATCGTTGCCGCGATTATATCCGGCTCTATGGGCGAGATTCTGGACGCCAGTGTTATTCTGGCTATCGTCATTATTAACGCACTTTTAGGTGTTTATCAGGAAGGAAAAGCAGAAAAGGCAGTTGAAGCTCTGCAAAAAATGGCTGCTCCCGAAGCGCATGTCATCCGCAATGGGAAACTGCAGGTGATAGCTGCAGGTGAGATTGTGCCGGGAGACCTGGTGCAGCTGGAAGCGGGCAATGTAGTCCCGGCTGATATCAGACTAATACAGAGCCAAAACCTGCAAGCTGATGAGTCGGCCCTGACCGGTGAATCAGTTCCTGTGGATAAGGATGCTGACTTTATGTCAGAAGAACTTCTGGGCATAGGTGACCGTAAAAATGTCGTCTACAGCAGTACAGCAATTTCCTATGGCCGTGCTGTCGGCATAGTTATTTCCACCGGACAGAAAACTGAAATGGGACGTATTGCTTCCAGCCTGACGGGCATTAAGCAGGAACAGACACCCTTGCAGCAGAATCTTAATCGTCTGGGCAAGATTCTCGGCATTCTGTCATTAATTGTTGTTGTTGTCATCTTTGGAGTTGGCTTATTGCAGGGCGGTGACCCGCTCCAGTTGTTTATGACTGCAGTGGCTCTGGCCGTGGCTGCTATTCCGGAAGGACTGCCGGCTGTTGTCACAATTGTCTTGTCTTTGGGCATGAACCTTATGGCGAAGGAAAATGCAATCGTAAAGCGCCTGCTTGCAGTTGAAACCTTAGGCAGTGTTGATACAATTTGCAGTGACAAGACCGGAACTCTGACACAAAATGAAATGACTGTCACCAGGCTCTATGCTGACAAGCGTATCTTCGAGGTTAGTGGCACAGGCTACTCACCTGATGGAGATATAAATAGTACAGATGCAAAGGAAGTTGCTGTATCTCAGAATGTTCTGGATAGACTTTTTGAAATCGGTATATTATGCAATGATGCAATTTTACGCAGTGATGAAGGCCTAATCCAGATGATAGGCGACCCGACTGAGGGCGCCATGCTGACGGCAGCTGCCAAGGGTTGTTCGAGAGATATCAGTCAAGTGCGCGCAGAACACCCTCGTGCCGGTGAAAAACCTTTTGACTCTGCCCGCAAAATGATGAGTGTTGCCTCCACGACTATGCCCGATGCAGCTTATGTATCCTTGACCAAGGGTGCCCCTGACCGTATTCTGGATCGCTCCAATAAGGAATTGACTTCTTCCGGAGTGGTTGATCTGACAGATGCACGCCGGCAGGAAATAACTGAGATGAACAGCCACTTTGCACGCGGAGCGCTGCGTGTGCTCGCCTTTGCTTACCGCCATCACGAAGATGCAGGTTTTGAGGATATGGAATCAGATATGATTTTTGTCGGTCTGATGGGTATGATTGACCCGGCTCGTCCTGAAGCTAAAGAATCAATCAGGGTTTGCCATGAGGCGGGTATCCGTGTTGTCATGATTACCGGAGACCATAAGGAAACAGCTGTTGCCATAGCAAACGATCTTAATCTTCGCGGAGATGAAGATGAAGTTCTTTCCGGATCTGACTTAGATAAGATGACAAAGGAGGAACTGCAGACAGCTTCTGAAAATACTTCTGTTTATGCACGCGTCTCACCTGAGAACAAAGTCCAGATAGTTGATGCCATAAAAGCGAATGGTCATATTTCCTCTATGACCGGAGATGGTGTCAACGATGCTCCGGCTCTGAAGCGTGCTGATATTGGAGTAGCCATGGGCATTACCGGTACAGAAGTTGCTAAGAGCGCAGCTGATATGATTCTGACCGATGACAATTTTTCAACAATTGTACGTGCGGTTGAAGAGGGGAGAGTCATTTTCAGCAATATCCGCAAGGTAGTCAGCTTCCTGCTTTCCTGTAACTTCGGTGAGATCCTTGTTATTTTCCTGACCAATATGATTCTGGGGCCTGAGTATACGCCTTTAATGCCCATCCAGCTGCTCTGGCTCAATCTAGTGACGGATAGTTTTCCGGCCCTGGCCCTTGGCCAGGAGAGAGCAGAAGAGGGAATTATGAAGCTGCCGCCACGCAGGCCTGATGACAAAATACTGGACAAGGAAATGTTGCTTTCGATTGTTGTCCAGGCTCTGGCGATAATGGTGACGGTATTTGCAGCTTTTAATCTGGGCAGAATCTTCTATCCTGACCTGTATCTGGACGGTGGAGCCCTGGTCTCAGGCTTTAGCTTCATGCCTTTAGCGGGCACAGAACCTTCAATGGGAGCTCATACCTACGCCTTTATCGGTCTGATTATGGCTGAATTAATCCGAGCCTACTCAAGCAGGTCGGAACGCCACTCAGTATTCAGCCTGGGTTTTTTCTCAAACTCTACCTTGAACAAGGGTGTACTGCTTTCTCTGGTTTTAACCTTAGCTGTTTTGTATCTGCCTTTCATGAGTGATGCTTTCAATACAATCCCCTTGCAACTGCGTGACTGGGCTGTGATTTTGTCGCTGGTCCTGATTCCTTTCGCAGCTGGCGAGATCTTCAAACTGGCCTATCATCGCAGAGACAAGAAAAGATAAGCAGGGTATCAGTGCAGCTGATGCTTCAGTAAGACCGGTACAGTAACAATTACAGTATTATCCGGGGCAGGGTGCTTGACGCAGGAACTCTGTCCCTGTATACTTTGATCCGATAACAAGTAGAAGTTTCCGCTTCTCACCTCCAGCTTCGGTAAAGAGGTCAACATTGAAAGCATCTTGAGATGTTGGTGTGTGGGCGGAAGAAATCCGCTTTTTTTATGCGAAAAACCAAAGGAGGTATTATTATCGCTCAACAAAGCCGCAGAGGTCATCTGATCAATCAGGAAATTACTTTTCCGGAAGTAAGACTTGTCGATGCAGATGGCGGAATGATAGGAATCGTGCCAATTGAAGAGGCTCTTGCCAGGGCTGATGCAGCAGAATTAGATTTAGTGCTGATATCACCGGACAATAACAATCCGGTAGCCAAATTAATGGACTACGGAAAATTCACTTTCGATCAGGACAAGAAGAAACGTGAAGCAAAAAAGCACCAGAAGACCATACAGGTTAAAGAAGTGCAGATTAAGTTAACCACAGAAGAACATGACTTTAATGTTAAAGTCAGGAATGCCATCCGTTTTCTGGAAAATGGTGACAGGGTAAAAGTGGTTATACGTTTCCGTGGCCGGGAGATGGCTTTTAAGCATCAGGGATACGATGTCATGCAAAAAGTGTCTGAAGCGGTTAGTGAAGTCGGCGTAGTCGATAAAGCACCGCAGGCAGAAGGCAGGAACATGATCATGTACCTGGCGCCTATTGCTGAATAACTGTTTGCCCCATATAGCAGGCAGATTAGAGGCAGGCGAATTAACTGGATATTTCGCCCAGCTTATTATAGAAAAAAACAACTTAAGCGAGGGGAATTTTAAATATAACTTAGCAGGAGGAGGTATTTTATGCCTAAACAGAAA
>LFSM01000058.1:0-35367 GCA_001512745.1 Clostridiales bacterium DTU032 | reverse complement strand
TTCAGAGTAACGGGGACGGGGAAGTTCAGACGTAACCACGCATTTACAAAGCATATTCTGACAAAGAAGGCGCCGAAACGTAAGCGCCAGCTACGTAAGTCAGTAGTAGTGTCGGATGCAGATCAAAAGCGTTTACGCAAATTGTTACCTTATAAATAAGTCGTTACGAGATTAAGGAGAATATTATGGCTAGAGTGAAAAGAGGGCCAACAACCCGTCGTCGTCATAAAAAAGTTGTTAAACAAGCTAAAGGCTATTTTGGCCGGAAGAGTAAATTATACAAAGTATCGAATCAGGCTGTCTTGAAGTCCGGACAGTACGCATACAATGACCGCAGGCGTAAAAAGCGCGATTTCCGCCGACTGTGGATAGCTCGCATTAACGCTGAAGCTCGTCAAAATGGCATGTCTTACAGCCGTTTCATGAATGGCCTGTCAATTGCAGGTGTCGGCCTCGACCGTAAGGTTTTGGCAGATCTGGCTGTTAATGACAAAGAGGCATTTGCCGGTCTGGTAGATGTAGCTCAGGAAGCTCTGAAGCAGTAAACAGCTAAAGATTTTGTTAGAGCGGGGAGTGCAGTCACTCCCCCTTTTTCATGTTCAGCTAGAAAAGATTATGCGTTCGATTGATTCTGATAAAAACGATCTCTATCGCAAATTTGTGATCCAGGGCAGTTCGCGTGGGTTTAAAAAGACCAACCGGATCATGATTGAAGGCCTGCGTCAGATTGAAGAAGGTCTGAAAGCCGGTGCTGGCTTAGAATATCTTGTCTTTTCGGATGACAAGAAAGGCGAGGCTATTTTGGCACATTTGCAACAGTCATTGCCGGAGCTGATTAATAGGCTTGAAGCTGACCAGCTGATTCGCATGCGCAGTGATCTTTTCCGGCGCCTGTCCGCTACAAAGACACCACAGGGTGTACTGGCGTTTTTGCAGCCCAGACGGTCCGGTCTGGATGATATTGAAGAAGGGGACAGCCTGATCATAATTGATGTTCAGGATCCCGGTAATGTAGGTACTCTGATACGAAGTGCGGATGCCTTTGATATCAGACAGGTTTTTTTATTGGGTGCAAGTGCTTCTCCCTGGTCAGAAAAAGGCCTGCGGGCAGCAATGGGCTCAATTTTTCACCTGAAAATAATCGAGGAAACAGACACATATCTGGCTCTGACAGAATTAAAAAAACATGAGATAGAACTTCTCGCTCTGGATATTGCAGGTCAGGATATCCGGGGGCTGGAACGCCAGAAGAAGTATTTTGGTCTGCTTGTGGGAAATGAGGGGAATGGACTCTCGGAAAGCTTCTTGAATCTTTCCGACCAAAGGATCAGGATAGAGATGCCGGGACAGGCTGAATCACTGAATGTAGCCATGGCAGCTTCTATTGCTCTTTACGAACTTGGCAGATAATTACTCTTGCAGGTGTACAATTGAACTGCTATAATGCTTCAGCATGTGCGGCCCTATGGTCAAGCGGTTAAGACGCCGCCCTCTCAAGGCGGAATCGGGGGTTCGATTCCCCCTAGGGTCACCAGTAAGAAGCCTCTGCAAAATTATTTTTTGCAGGGGCTCTTTTTTTACAAATCCTGTTTAAACATCACAATGAAGAAGTTCAAAAATTTGTTTGTAAATATTTCAGAGAACTGTTATATTAAGCAAGCAAGTTCTATACAGAAACAACTTGACTCAAGTATCTGAAATAGGCCTTGCGATAAGAATTGCAGAATGAAATACCTGCTTCAAACTAATGGAGGAATAGAAATTGAAATACAATTTGAAGATTTTGAGCTTAATTTTGGCCCTGCTGTTAACATTCACGGTCACGGCCTGTAAGCCTGGTGAGCCTGCAGCTAGCGAGCCTGTAACTAAAGCACCTACTGAAGTGCCTACTGTAGCGCCCACTGAAATTCCAACAGAGGCAGCAGATGATCCGGAAGCAGAGAGCTTTATTTTTACTGATTCAGCCGGCAGAGAAGTAGAGTTGCCGACAAATATCGAGAGAATTGTACCTTCAGGTCCGCTGGGACAGCAAATTTTGCTCACTATTGCCGGGGACATGCTGGTTGCTTTAACAAATAATCTGACTGATGACGAGGCCTACTATCTTGGTGAAGGCTACCAGGCTCTGCCTGTCATAGGTCAATTCTTTGGTTCACAGGATATGAATATGGAAGAACTGGCAAGTCTGGCACCGCAAGTTGTAATTGATATTGGTGAGCCAAAAGGAAGTATTGCGGAAGATATGGACACGATTACCATGCAGACCGGCATACCTGCGATTTTTATCGAAGCTGATCTGGACAAATCGGGTGATGCTTACCGTACTCTTGGCCAGCTCTTAGGCAAGGAAGAAAAGGGAGCAGCCTTAGGAGCTTATTGTGATCGGGTTTTTGCTGAAGTAATGGCGAAGCTGGATGGGATCGCAGAAGAAGACAGTATCAGTTTCGCGTATCTTATGGGAGATACAGGTTTAAATGCACTGGCTAATGGCACTTACCATGCAACAATCATGGACCTGCTGGGAAATAACGTGGTTGAAGTGGATAATCCTTCTTCACGTGGCAGTGGTGACGAAATAAATATGGAACAACTGATTATCTGGAATCCTGAGTATATTTTCTTTGGTTCAGGATCGGTTTATTCGAAGGTTAAGACTGATGCTTCCTTTATGACTTTGCAAGCTATTCAGAATGATAATTACTATGAGGTTCCCGGACTGCCGTATAACTGGCTGGGGGCACCGCCTTCTGTAAATCGCTTTATCGGCTTGCAATGGATGGCTCACATACTATATCCTGATACTTTCACTGAGGATTTTGAAGCTATAGTACAGGAATACTACAAACTCTTCTATGATTTTGAGATGAGCTCGGAAGAATATGCTGAACTGATGGTCAACTCTGAACTTAAAGAGTAGACAAGCATCTTTAGAATAATAGTTGGATTTGGTATTGGAAACTCAAAGCAGAAATAATTATAGAACTATAATTCTTACTCTAACCATAAGCCTGATCGCCCTGTTTCTGATCTCACTCGTGTTAGGCAGATATCATCTGACACTTTCAGAAATAGGGCGGTTGATTCTTAGCAGATTTACCGATGTAGAACAGACCTGGCCTGATTCGGCTGAAGCCATATTTTTCAATGTGAGGCTGCCCCGTGTCGGGCTGGCAGTCTTGGTGGGAGCAGCTCTGTCAGTTTCAGGAGCCGCCTATCAGGGTATGTTCCGCAATCCCTTGGTAAGTTCAGATATTGTGGGTGCGTCTTCGGGCGCTGCTTTTGGTGCCGCTCTGGGCATCTTGCTTGGTGCTGCCGGCAGCATGATTTCTCTGTCTGCCTTCCTCTTCAGCAGCCTGTCCGTCGCCCTTGTTTATATGATCAGCAGGATATTGCGGCAAAATCAGGTCTTGGGTCTTGTTCTGTCTGGAATCATGATCGGTTCCATTTTCAATGCCGGCACCAGTTTTTTAAAATTAATGGCAGACCCCAACGATCAGCTTCCACAGATTACTTTCTGGCTGATGGGTTCACTAAATGGAAAGACGCTCAATGAGCTCTTCTACGGATCTATTCTGATTCTGATCGGCCTGCTTCCGCTGATGGGTTTACGCTGGAAAATGAACTTACTGACCATGGATGAAAAAGAAGCGCAATCTATGGGCATTGCTGTGGGCCCTTTACGGCTGATCGTGATAGTTTGCGCTACCTTGTTGACAGCGACCAGTATTGCGGTTTCCGGTATGATAGGCTGGGTTTCATTGGTGATACCTCATTTTTCACGTCTTTTAGTTGGGAGTGATTTCAGGCGTTTATTGCCCACCTCCATGCTAATGGGTTCCTGCTTTCTATTGATAGTGGATAACATTTCGCGTTTGGCCTTCACAGCTGAGATTCCATTAGGGATTCTGACCTCTCTGGTCGGTGCACCCTTTTATCTTTATCTGCTCTTGAGCCGAAGAAGCAGAATGAACATCTAGGAGAAATATGATGAGTTTAGAGATTAGCGATTTGCATTTTTCTTATGGTGAGCGCAAGGTACTGGACGGAGTTTCCTTCGGGCTTAAAGAGGGTAGCTTTGTCTGTCTTTTGGGGGCAAACGGTTCAGGTAAAAGCACGCTGTTTTCTTGTATTTTGCAGTTTTTACCTAACTATGATGGCTCAATTAAAATAAACGACACTGAGCTTTCAAGTCTCAGTACAAAAGAGAGAGCGAAGCAGATCGCTTATATTCCGCAATCTCATATTCCCGTCTTTAATTTCACTTGCCTGGAAGTAGTTCTGATGGCAACTCAGTCAAATGGATCGATCTTTTATATTCCGGACGAAGAGGCTGAAGCAGTTGCCCGGGACGCTTTATACCGGGTGGGGCTGGAGGGTTTTGAGGAACGTGGTTATGCAAGAATATCCGGTGGTGAAAGACAACTGGTGCTGATAGCCCGTGCTTTGGCTCAGGGATCAAAGTATCTGATCATGGATGAGCCGACCTCCAGTCTTGATTACGGCAATCAGATGCGTATTCTCTCAATGGTGCGCAAGTTGACAGGCGATGGATATACTGTATTTTTATCAACACATCATCCTGATCAGGCTCTGCTTTTTTCTGATGAGGTGCTTCTGCTGCATGAAGGAAAAATAATGCAGCAGGGCAGAGCGGATGAAGTTTTGAGCTCGGAGAATCTATCTCTTATCTACGGTTTAAATGTTGAATTAGTGCCTCTGATGGGTGGAAAGATGTTTACCTGCATACCCACACAAGTATTAAAAGAGAGTTAATATTTCGACATTATTTATTCGAACTAGTTACGCAATTATTCATACATCTGTGCTAAGATCAAATCATGAATTCAGATCTGATTATACGTGGAGCGCGTGAACATAATTTACAGAATGTATCTCTGACAATTCCCCGTAACAAGCTAGTCGTTTTTACCGGAATTTCGGGTTCCGGTAAATCATCGCTGGCATTTGACACTATCTACGCGGAGGGACAGCGGCGCTATGTAGAATCGCTGTCTTCTTATGCCAGACAGTTTCTGGGACAGTCGAAAAAACCAGATGTAGACAGCATTGATGGACTATCGCCTGCCATTGCGATTGACCAGAAAACCACCAGCAAAAATCCACGTTCTACAGTGGGAACGGTAACAGAGATCTATGACTATCTGCGCTTGCTTTATGCACGGGCAGGAACCCCACACTGTCCGCAGTGTGGACGAGTTATTGAACGTCAGTCAATAGATCAGATTATAGACATTGTTATGCAGGAAGAAGAGGCTAGCAGGCTCTATATTTTTGCGCCGGTTGTGCGTGACCGTAAAGGTGAACACAAAAAAGTTCTGGACTATCTGCGCGGCGAAGGTTTTGTTCGGGTCCGCATCGATGGTGTCATCCATGAGCTGGATGAAGATATCGTGTTACAGCGGACACAAAAACATGTGATCGAAGTGGTGGTGGATCGTCTTGTTTTACGTCCTGATATCCGAAGCCGGCTGACAGATTCAGTGGAAACTGCTCTGCGTCTGGCAGATGGCCTGGTCACGATCCGCTTTGAACAAGGCTCTAACAGAGATAAAGTTGATTGGCGTGAACAGCTCTTTTCACAAAACTTTTCCTGTCCCGATTGTCAGATCAGTATTGGCGAGATCTCACCCGGTATGTTCAGCTTTAACAACCCCTATGGTGCCTGTCCGGAATGCACGGGTCTGGGTGAGCATACACATATCGATCCGGAGCTGATTATGACAGATGACAGCCTTTCCTTGGAAGATGGTGCCATCTCAGCGATCGGTTTCAACTTTAAAGATACTAACAGCTGGGCACGGGCCCATCTTAATGCTTTAGCAAAAAAATATAAGTTCTCCATAAAAACACCCTGGAAAGATTTACCGGAAGATATTCGCAATTTGGTTTTGTACGGTGGTGATAAGCCCAAACTGACAGTTGATACAAGTATGACACGCTATGACCGGGGTGAGCCCTATAACACGACTTGGAGCGGAGTTGTGCCGGTACTGGAACGCCGTTATAAAGACAGTAGTTCAGGCGATATCAGAGATTATTATGATCAATATCTGGCCTTTACTGAATGTCCGGCCTGTAAGGGGGGACGTCTCAGGCCGGAAAGTCTGGCGGTGACTGTCGGAGGCCTGAATATTAAAGAACTGACGGACTTGTCGATCAGCGAAGCTAACAGTTTCCTGCAAGAGCTTGAGTTTGCTGATCGTGGCAAAGCTGAGATCGCAGAACCTGTGCTGAGAGAGATTAAAGCGCGTTTGCTTTTTATGCTGGATGTCGGATTAGAATATCTGACTTTGTCACGTGCTTCTGCTACTTTGTCCGGTGGCGAAGCTCAGCGCATTCGTCTGGCAACCCAGATCGGATCAGGCCTGACCGGTGTCCTTTATGTGCTGGATGAGCCGTCGATCGGCCTGCACCAACGCGATAATGCACGACTTCTGCTCACTTTGAAGAATTTGCGTGATCTTGGCAATACAGTGATAGTTGTTGAGCATGACGAGGAAACAATCTGGGAAGCAGATACTGTTGTTGATATCGGACCCGGTGCCGGAGAGTACGGGGGCAGGATCGTAGCCTGCGGACGTCCTGAGGATATTGCAAGTAATGATGATTCAATAACCGGACAATATCTCTCCGGCAAAAAGTCGATAGCGGTGCCTCAAGAACGCAGGCCGCAGAATCAGGGTTATATTAAGATATTCGGAGCTGCAGAGAATAATCTCAAGCATATTGATGTTTCAATACCTCTGGGAAATCTGGTCTGCATAACGGGCGTTTCAGGATCCGGCAAGAGCTCTTTAGCCAACGATGTTTTATTGAAAAAGCTGGAAACAGATCTTCAGGGATCGCGCCGGCGCAGGGGCAAGTTTGACCGCATTGAAGGTGTTGAACTGCTGGATAAGGTGATTTCTATCGACCAGTCTCCAATCGGCCGCACCCCGCGTTCGAACCCGGCAACTTACACCGGCACATTTGACTTGATCAGAAAGCTTTTTGCAGAGACACCTGAAGCTAAAGCACGTGGCTACAAGCCCGGCCGCTTCAGCTTCAATGTCAAGGGAGGCCGCTGTGAAGCTTGTCAGGGTGATGGGGTTAATCGCATTGAAATGCACTTTTTACCGGACGTTTATGTCAGCTGTGAGGTCTGCGGTGGCCTGCGTTACAACCATGAGACTTTGGAAGTGACCTATAAGAACAAAAATATCAGTGAAGTTCTGAATATGACAGTAAAAGAAGCTTTGGAGTTTTTTCAGAATATTCCGGCTATAGCGCGAAAATTGCAGACTCTGCTCGATGTTGGTTTGGGATATATACGTCTGGGTCAGTCTTCGACGGAACTGTCCGGAGGAGAAGCGCAGCGTATCAAGCTGGCTTCGGAGTTGTCAAAGCGTGACACCGGCAAGACCTTTTACATACTGGACGAGCCGACCACCGGACTGCATGCAGCTGACGTGCACGATTTGATTGATGTTCTGCATCGTCTGGTCGAGTCAGGAAACACAGTTTTAATCATTGAGCATAATTTAGATATAATCAAAACAGCAGACTACATAATTGACCTGGGACCGGAAGGCGGGGAAAACGGTGGCTATCTGGTAGCAGCCGGGACACCGGATGAACTTGCGGCTAATAAGGATTCCTACACAGGACAATACCTTGCCCAAATACTGAACCGGGTGTATTCCGCTGTTTCCCAGGATAACATTGTAACAAACGTGGCCAGAGCTTGAGCAAAGCCTAGAGATCACATATTATAAAAATAAGGATATCAAGAACGGATATGCAAATGAGTAAGTGTTCAATATGCAAAATTAACGAAGCAGTTGTCTTCTCCAACATGATGAAAGACGGTGAAAACCGTATTGAAGGTGTTTGCCTCAAATGTGCTTACGAGCAAAATCTCGGCGGCATGTCAAATCTTTTCGAACGTGTCGGAGTTACTGAAGACAATGTTGATGAAATAACCTCACGTATGAATCAGATGATGCAACAGTTTTCCGGTCAGAAGCCGGAGGAAATTCTGGGCATGCTTTTGCAAGGGCAATTTCCTGACCTCTCCGGTATGGAATGGGCCGGTTCAGATGATAGCACCGACTATGAAGAAGAGGATGAAGGTGGGGATGCCGGAGATCGCAGGCCGGACAAGAGCAAAGACATGCAAGTCCTGCCTCAGGATTCTTATGGTGAGCTGGTACCGGCTAATATCGGCAATCCGGATGATGCTGACAGAGCAAGAAAGTCGCGTCGCAAGCCGCGGCGAAAGTTTTTGGAGCAATTCAGTACTAATCTGACTGAAAAAGCAGCTAATGGTGAGATTGACCGTGTTATTGGCCGTGACGAAGAACTGAATCATGTTATCCAAATTCTTAATCGCCGCACCAAAAATAATCCGGCACTGATCGGTGAACCTGGTGTGGGAAAAACTGCTATTGCGGAGGGTCTTGCGGTCAGAATACATGAAGGGAAAGTACCTGCTAAGCTGTTGAATCAGGAAATGTTCCTGCTTGATATGACAGGTATGGTTGCCGGAACTCAGTTCCGAGGCCAGTTTGAAAGTCGCATGAAGGGTGTCGTTGATGACTGCCGCCGGTCAGGAAACGTAATTCTGGTTATTGATGAACTTCACAATATTATGGGTGCCGGTGATGCAGAAGGTGCGATGAATGCCGGAAATATACTTAAACCTGCACTGGCTAAAGGTGAAATACGCGTGATTGGTTCAACTACCTTGGACGAATACCGCCGTCATATTGAAAAAGATTCAGCTCTGGAACGTCGTTTCCAAAAAGTAATGGTAGATGAGCCCAGCAAAGAAGATACTTTTGACATCCTGATGGGAGTCAAAGATTATTACGAAGAACATCACCATGTGGTATATCCTGCTCCTGTAATAAAGGAGGCAGTACGCCTGTCTTCACGCTATATTACTGAACGCTATTTGCCTGACAAGGCTATTGATCTGCTGGACGAAGCCGGTTCCTGCGCTAACCTTGCCTGTGACTGTCTGGTAGAGATTAAACAGCTGGATGAGAAAATTCAGGAACTGGAATTTGCCCAGGAAGATTTTGAAAAGGAAATCAACGAGTCGACAACTGAGAGTGAAAAGGTTGAGCAATATGCTAAGCATATGGAGATCAGGTCAGAACTGATGCGTGTGCGTTCACAGCGTGATGAGACTGCGAAGAATTGTCTGCCGGTTGAGATCGGTACCCAGGACATAGCACAAGTAGTCGAGATGTGGACGGGTATACCTGTTGTCCGTATGACTGAAGAAGAAACCACACGCCTGACACAGCTGGAAGAAAGACTCCACCAGCGTGTTGTAGGTCAGCATGATGCTGTAAATGCTTTATCCCGTGCGATAAGAAGACATAGAGCCGGATTCAGCCAGGAACACAAACCTGCCTCATTCCTCTTTGTCGGACCTACTGGTGTCGGTAAAACTGAACTGGTTAAGGCTTTGGCCGAGGTCATGTTTGATACTGAAGACGCTTTAGTCAGGCTGGACATGTCCGAATACATGGAAGCCCATACCGTGAGTAAGCTGATAGGATCTCCTCCCGGCTATATCGGCTATGATGACGGCGGCCAACTTACAGAGCAAATCCGACGCAAACCATACAGTGTAGTGCTTTTTGATGAAATAGAGAAAGCCCATGTAGATGTCTATAACATTCTGCTTCAAATCATGGATGACGGTCGGCTGACCGACAGCCATGGCCGTGTAGTTAGTTTCGAAAACTGCATTATTGTCATGACCAGTAATGCGGGTACAACGCTTAAGGGCAATACCATTGGTTTCGGTGCCGACGGACATGTTGCAATGGAGGAACGTATCGACGGAGTTCTCAAAGACATCTTCCGTCCTGAATTTCTTAACCGTATAGATGAAACAATAGTCTTCCATGAGCTGACAACTGAGGAAATCAGAGCGATTGTTGATCTCATGCTGAAAGATCCGGTAGCGGATATGAAACGCCGGGGCGTTGAGCTGCAAATCACCGATGATGCACGTGACCTGCTGGCTAAAGAAGGCTATGAGCCCAAATATGGTGCAAGACCCTTGCGCCGCAAGATACAGCGTCGTATTGAAGATGTGCTTGCTGACCTCTGGCTGTCCGGTGACCTGAATTATGCTGATCAGGTGATAGTGGATGCAGCAGATAATGTTGGAGCTGAGCTTGAATCTCCCCATATGGCAGGACCCCATTACGATGACAGTGGCAACTATGCCTTTATCTGGGTAAATAAAGTGATGAGTCTGCAGAAAACATGAGTATTCCCGAGTTAACTCTAATCGTTCGTATACTGTTGCTGGCCCTGCTAGTGCTGGGGCTGGCACTTTTTATCTTCAACAGGGCCAGAAGAAGAATGGAACATGCAGCCAAACAGGACATAATGAAGAACGATTCCACTTTGATCGGTTTGCGGGCGATCACAGTCACAGAGCTGCGTCCAGGTACTGTAGGAGAGATACGTACGGCTTTTTCTCCGGAAGAAGAAGACGACATCGCCTTAAGCGGAGAAGAAAAAATACCCTCATTCAAGACATATCCGGCCATTTCAGCTCAATATATTTCAAAAGGAAGATCGGTTAGAGTAACGGGTGGCAATAATGAACTATATCGAGTGCGTTCTGTATCTGATTCTTTAACTTCTGATAGAAAATAATATCTCTTTGACGTAGTCACGGGTATAATCGTTCTGACAGCGTTTTATCTCGTTTTATCGCTATAATGCTAAGTTGAGATACAAAATATAATTGTATTCGATTGATGCAAACGGATTTGGAGGAGGAAGGTATATGTTAAGCCTTAAGACACAACAGGCGACGCCTTTTATTTCGGAAGAAGAACTGCAGTATCTGCTTCCATTTATGGCTACTGCACACAGGCAACTGGAAAGCGGAACGGGACCCGGATCTGATTTTACAGGCTGGTATCATGTCCCGGAAATTAATACTGAAAATAATCTGCAGAGAATTGAAAAGGTTGCCGCAAGGCTGCGAGAATCCAGTGATATCTTTCTCGTTTTAGGTATTGGAGGTTCCTATCTGGGTGCCAGAACCGTAATTGAAGCCTGTAACCATCACTTCCCGAATTTTCTTGATAAATCGCAACGCGGTGCACCTTTGGTGCTGTTTGCAGGACATCAGCTCAGCGAAGATTATCTGGCAGAGCTCTGTGACATTATCGAAGATTATGATGTCAGTCTTAATGTAGTATCAAAATCAGGAACAACCACAGAAACTGCCATCGCATTTCGCATCTTGCGTTCTTTCATGGAGAAAAAGTACAGCCCCGAGGAGCTGAAACAACGTATTGTTGTCACGACTGATGCGAATAAAGGAGCTTTACGCTCTTATGCTGATGAGGCCGGAGTGGATTCATTTGTGGTGCCGGACGACATCGGTGGCCGCTATTCAGTTCTTAGTGCAGTTGGACTCCTGCCGATCGCAGTAGCCGGCATTAATATCCGCGACCTGCTTGATGGAGGCACTTGGGCATATGAGAAATATCTGAAATATGAAGACGGGAATATCAACGATTGCATTAACTATGCTCTCATGAGGCATCTTCTGGCTCAGCGTGGATACTGGCTGGAGATGATGGTTAACTACGAACCCTCTATGACTATGTTTACCGAATGGTGGAAGCAGCTTTTTGGCGAAAGTGAAGGAAAAAACGGGCGTGGAATATTCCCTGCAGGAGCGAACTTTACCACTGATTTACACTCACTTGGTCAATATATACAGGAAGGCAGAAGGATACTCTTTGAAACTTCGATCCTCTTTAAATCATCACAGCGCGAAATAAAGGTCCCACGGCAGGACGATAATTCTGATCAGCTGAATTATCTTGCCGGCAGGAGATTGCATGAGATTAATCAGACAGCAGCCTTAGCTACAAGTATGGCTCATGTACGCGGAGGAGTTCCTAATATGAGTCTGGAAGTGTCAGAACGCTCTCCCCGGTCACTGGGGGCATTGATATATTTCTTTGAGAAAGCCTGTGCTCTTAGTGGCTATCTTGATGCGATTAACCCCTTCGATCAACCCGGTGTGGAAGCCTATAAAAAGAATATGTTCGCGCTTTTGGGCAAACCGTCTTATGAAGATTTACGTGCTAAACTAATGGAAGAAATTAATAATTAATTGAAGAAAAAAATGACGAATAAAAAACGAATGCAGACACGTGCTATATTGAATCGCGTGGAAAAACCCGGCCGTTATGTTGGCGGCGAGTGGAATCATATCGATAAATCCGAAAGTTTTAATAAACTAAGTGCAGAGGAAGGTCTGCACACAGCTTTTTGTTTTCCCGATTTATATGAAATAGCTATGTCCAATCTGGCTTTACAGATACTATATCAGGCAATTAATGCCCAGGAGAATATGTTCTGTGAAAGAGCTTTCATGCCGGCTCCGGACATGCGGGCGATAATGCGGTCGGAGAATATTCTTCTGGAGTCTATCGAGACAGGCACAGCACTGAGTGAATTCGATGTGCTGGCTTTCAGCTTACATTATGAACTATCTTATTCTGCAGTACTGGAGATGCTGTCTTTATCCGGCATACCCTTTTATAGCAAAGAGCGTGATGACTCACATCCTCTTATAATTGCCGGTGGTCCGATTAGCTGTAATCTCGAGCCGATGGCTGAATTCTTTGATCTTATTCAATTAGGTGAAGGGGAGAGAATTCTGCCTGAGTTGCTGGAGCTTTACCGCGAGTATAAAGGCCGCCAAGAGACCCGTGAAGCTTTTTTACGAGCGGCAACACGGATCGAGGGTGTTTATGTCCCGGGCTTTTATGAAGCTGTTTATGACGAACAGGGCTTTAGTGGTCTGAAGGTCCTTGAAAGCTCAGCTCCGCCTGTGATTAAGCGGCATCTGGAAGCAGATCTGGACGAGATAATCTATCCTGTCGCACCCATGGTGCCATCAATGGAAGTGGTGCACGACCGCGCGGTGCTGGAACTCTTTCGTGGCTGTTCACGTGGTTGTCGTTTTTGTCAGGCAGGTTATTTCTATCGGCCGGTACGTGAGCGATCCTTGCCGACCTTGCTGGAATATAGCGAAAAACTCCTGTCTTCCACCGGAGCAGATGAACTGGGACTGCTGTCACTGTCCAGCAGCGATTACAGTCAGCGTGATGAATTAATGCCGGCTTTAATTGATAAGGCTGCCGGCTGTCATGTAAATTTGTCATTGCCTTCATTGCGACTGGATTCATTTGACTTCAATCTGATGGAACAGATATCAGGCACACGAAAAGCTGGTTTGACTTTTGCCCCTGAAGCGGGTACACAGCGTCTGCGTGATGTTATTAATAAAAATATTACGGAAGAAGACCTGCTGCAGGCTGCAGATGTTGCTTTCCGTGGTGGCTGGAACAATATTAAACTGTATTTCATGCTGGGGCTGCCGACAGAGACAGAAGAAGATGTCAGGGGTATAGCAGACCTCTGCAGGAAAGTTTTGAATGTATGGACGAAGATTCCCCATGAAGAGAGACCACGTCAAGTTAAGATTAGTGCTGCAATTTCCTTTTTTATCCCAAAAGCATGGACTCCTTTCCAGTGGGCAGGGCAAATAAGTCCGGCGCAGATGAAGGAAAAAGTGCAGCTTCTAACCGAATTACTGCGCGACCGGCGTATATCACTCCAGTGGCATGACTATGAAAGCTCTCGTATTGAAGGCGTTTTAGCACGTGGTGACCGGCGTCTGGCTCCTGTGATTGAAAAAGTCTGGCAGAAGGGAAGCTTTCTGGATGCCTGGCATGAGCATTTTTCAGTGGAACGCTGGGATATGGCCTTGGATGAATGCGGTCTAAGCAGTGAGCTATATACTCGTGAGCTAGCTACGGATCAAGCTTTAGCCTGGGACCATATGGATATACGTGTAAACAAAGCTTTCCTTCTGCGTGAATTCAAGTTGGCTCAGAAAGGAAAAACGACCGGTTCCTGTATGGATCTATGCAGCCATTGCGGTCTGCAGGGAGAACAATGCGGCATCTGCCTTCAGTGGCAAAATAAAGCAGCTGACAAGCTCGATACAGCTGACCGGGCATCTGCTGACACATTCGCTGATGCAGCTGATGAAAAAATAACGAATACAGCAGAGAGCTCTGAGCCTGTTCCTGCTTATAAAGTGCGTTTGTTTTATGAACGAACCGGGGCAGCCGTTTATTTGGCCCACCTTGATATGATGCGTCTTTTTGAGCGTGCATTGGCCAGGGCAGGCTGGCCCCTGGCCTGGAGCGAGTTGGCCTATAATCCCCGGCCCAAGCTTGTCTTTGCCCTTCCTGTGGCTTGTGGCATCGAAACTCGTTATGAGCCCTTTGAATTGGAGTTGACTGAGAAAATAGACCTGGATTCAGCTGTCTCACGCCTGAATTCAAGTCTTCCTGACGGTTTGAGCATCAAAGGCGCCTCATTTATAGAGACAGGAGGCAAAAAGAGTATTATGTCTTTAGTAGAAAAAGCGGATTATGAGTTTATCGGTAAGGGTATTGGCGCAGCTTATGCAACTGTTTTTAGTGGTGAGCCTGTGATGTTTTCAAAGGAACGCAAAGGCAAGACCCGGGAGATAGATCTGGCAGCTCAGATTTTAGAAACAAAGAGCCTTTCTGCTGATCAGCTTCGCCTGATCAGTGTAGCCGGCAGCCAGGACAATCTGAGACCGCAAAATATTCTGCAGGTCTTGCAGGAACGTGGTGCTTTGACGGAAGAAGCAGCAAATAGTGTGGAGCTTATTCGGCATGCTGTTTACCTTTCCGATGAGTGTGCTTAGTGTGTATAATGTTTTGATGTATATTTATATTTAACTGGTAAATGAAGAGATGTAAAAGGATCTCTTGATTCAGAGACAATAGGAGTGATGCAGTGATCAAATTGGCAACAGTTTTTCGAGATGGCATGGTCTTACAACAGGGTGTGGTCAGCCGTCTTTATGGCTTTGCACCGGAGAAGAGCAGAGTACATCTGAAAATTGAGCGTCTGGCTTTTGATGAGGTCAGCGCACAGGAAAATGCCAGCCGTTATGGAATTATCTATGAAGAAGATGATGTCACTGAGCGAGATGGTTATTTCCAGATAAAACTTCCCCAGCTGGAGGCATCCTTCGATAAATATAAAATTATAGTATCGAGCACAGAACATGAAATTGTACTTGAGGATGTGTTGGTCGGAGAAGTCTGGCTGGCTGCAGGTCAGGACAATATGGCTCAAAAAGTGCGCGAATCTGATGTGGGCAAGTTATTGGATAAAGCTATAAATCTTGAGAATATACGCTTTTTTCAAATGAATGAAAATGGCCTCAGTGACAAGACTTCTACCTATAGTCCGCATCCGCTAGGGGAAGCTGCGGACGCTTTCTGGCTCCGTGGTGATCAGGTACATCTGGCCAAAGATGTTTCTGCAGTTGGCTTTTCTTTTGCCTGGCATATGTCTCAGGCAATAAATGTTCCGATCGGTATTATAAATGCTGCCTGTCCCGGTACTTACATTCACTCCTGGCTGCCGCGTGAGGTTTTGGAAAAGGAACCTGTAATGAAGAGTCATGTGCGCGAGTTGAAACTTTACCGTGATGATGAGAGCTGGAATCAGGAAACTGTTGAGCGCACGGTAAAGGGTCAGGAATTTGATGTTTCATTTGCCAGACGGCGCAGCGCCCGTCCTCAGACTGCAGCCTTGCTTGACGGACGCCAGCCTGACACATTTGATCCCAGCCCCAAAATCATTCCCCGGCCACAGGTGAGGCGTACCATGATGCATAAACGCACAGTACCTTTAGCCCGTATTTTCGACCCAAAAAATCAACCCGGAGCCATGTTTAATCATAAATTGTCACCACTTGTTGGCCTGGCTTTGCGGGGCATTCTCTGGTTGCATGGGGAAAGCGACGTTGATAGTCCTGATTATTATAACAGTGCTTTGGAGCAGCTGGTAATTTCCTTTAAGGAATTGTTTGTACCTGCAGATGCTGAACTGCATTTTATATATGCACATATACAGTCCTATTTATACAGTGGTCTGGGTCCCTATGGTCTGGCAAATTTCAACGAAATGCTGACCAGCTGCCACCACAGCCTTGATATTTCCTGTGGCCTGGTAACCCAGTATGATCTGCCTTTGGATTATGAAAAAGATGAAAGCGTGTGTCTTGCTCTTACTCCCTGGGCCAAGCTTCAGCTTGGTGCGCGCATGTGCCTGATTGCACGTGGCTTGTGTGGGGAAGAAGGAATCTCCACATCTGCGCCGGAACCGGTTTCTTTAGAACAGGTAGGCAATAAATGGATGATAAACTTTACTTCTACAGCTGTTCAGGGTGGTGGCTTGCGAATGCCTGCAGGCGAAACGGAACTCAGAGGTTTTTCAGTATGTGGTAAAAATCGTGTCTTTGTTCCAGCCAAGGCTCGCATTCTCTATGGTGTCAGGGTTTTAGTCTGGCATGAAGAGATAGACGAGCCTGAATCTCTAGTTTACGGCTTTGATAATTTCAATAGCTATGCTAATTTGTATGGCTCAGATGGGCTCCCGGTAGTACCCTTCCGTCTGGATCTTGAAGAGTCATTGTTTCTCAGCCCGACGCCCTGGGCGGATATGAACAGCCTGGAACATTTTGTCTGGAAAAAATCTATTGATGAAGATGAGCTAAGGGTGAAGAAGACTGATTGGCCGGAAACAGAAGATCTCTGGCAGGTCTGGCGAGGTCGCGGCAGATTTTCTGCTCTGCAGTCACGCGGTGTGGATTCGTGGAAAGGTTTGGTTCTTGAATATCGTAACGCTGATGACCGTGTACTGGAATTTGGTCCTTATCGCTNNGACCGTGTACTGGAATTTGGTCCTTATCTAAATTACGCATCTGCTTATCCGCCACTGAATCTGGAACCTTACAGCCGGATGAATATGACTTTGTACAATCCTGATCATAGAGAGAAGAGATTAATTTTAAAAATAGAAGATGCAAATGGTGTAAAGTATGAAGCGTCGCCACAAATTATAAAAGATGATTTTCGGGACCAAAATTTGCTCTGGAGGCTTGATGAAATTACTGTAAACCGTGCGCAGATTGTAAAGCTGAGTTTTCAGCTCAACGACAGGGGTGGTACTGGTAAACTGAATTTTCAGTGTATTAATTTCTCAGGTATTGATCCCTCAGCTGAGTTTGCTTTGCAGGATTACGGACGTTAAGAGATAACATAAAAGGGAGAAGACAGTTAATGAAGAAGATAGATTCTGTGCCAAAATATTTTGATCCGGCAACTGAAGAAAAGAGACTATACGGCTTGTGGATGGAAAGCGGAGCTTTTCATGCTGAAGCGCCATCTGATAAACGCCCCTTTACAATTATGATGCCGCCGCCAAACATTACCGGCGTTCTGCATATGGGACACGCTCTCGACACCTCACTGCCGGATGTTTTAATCCGCTATCATAGGCTCCTGGGAGACAATGCACTTTTCCTGCCCGGAACAGACCATGCTTCCATAGCTACTGAAGCAAGAGTTACAGCCGCTATCGAAGCGGAGGGCCTTAGCAAAGAGCAATTGGGCCGTGAAGGGTTCCTTAAACGTACCTGGGAATGGAAAGACCAGTACAATAATAGAATAATTGAACAGCAGAAAAGACTGGGTATCTCCTGCGACTGGAGCCGTCACCGCTTTACTCTGGATGAGGGTTTATCGGAAGCAGTTGTAGAAGTTTTTGTGCGTCTTTATGAAAAAGGACTGATCTATCGCGGTGAGCGCATGATTAACTGGTGTCCCGGTTGTCTTACTTCGATTTCTGATATAGAAGTTGAACATGAAGAGCAAGAGGGAGCCCTATATTATATAAAATATCCTTTTGTTGATGGAGAGGGCGGGATTACTATAGCGACCACCAGACCGGAGACGATGCTGGCAGATACTGCAGTTGCTGTTAACCCTGAAGATGCACGCTTTAAACATTTACAGGGCCGTAAACTGCGTCTGCCTTTAACCGACAGGATCATTCCGCTAATTGCTGATGAATATGTTGATATGGAATTCGGTACCGGTTGTCTCAAGATAACGCCTGCCCACGACCCCAATGATTACGAAGTCGGGCTGAGACATGATCTGCCGATTATTTCTATATTGACTGATACAGCTAATATGACGGAAGATACGGGCAAATATGCAGGCATGGATGTCAGGACTGCCCGCAAGACTATTGTTGCAGACCTGAAGGAGCAAGGCTTTCTGACAGAGATTGAAGAGATCAGTCACAATGTAGGAACTTGCAGTCGCTGCGGCAGCCTGATCGAAGCAAAACCTTCTCTGCAGTGGTTTGTTCATATGGAGCCTTTGGCAAAGCCGGCGATTGACGCTGTCAGAAATGGCGAAACAGACTTTGTGCCGCAACGATTTGAAAAAATATATTTTAACTGGATGGAAAATGTCAGAGATTGGTGTATTTCCCGCCAGCTTTGGTGGGGACACCGCATTCCGGCCTGGTATTGCAATGACTGTGATGAACTGATTGTTGCCCGCGAAGAACCAGGCAAATGCCCCAAATGTAATTCTACAAGCCTGAGAAGAGATGAAGATACTCTGGACACCTGGTTTTCTTCTGCACTCTGGCCCTTTTCAACATTAGGCTGGCCGCAAAAAACAGTTGACTACCAGACCTTTTACCCTACGGATGTGATTGTTCCGGGTTATGATATTATTTTCTTCTGGGTTGCGCGTATGATCTTTTCAGCAATAGAGCATACCGGACAGGTACCTTTCAAAAAGGTTTTGATTCATGGTATGGTGCTTGATTCTAAAGGCCGCAAGATGACAAAATCACTTAACAACGGTATCGATCCACTTGAAATAATTGATATATATGGTGCCGATGCACTGCGTTTTTCACTGATCTATGGTACTGCTCCCGGCAATGACATGCGTTTCCGTGAGGAAAAGGTTGAATCGGGCCGCAATTTCATAAATAAGCTGTGGAACGCTTTCCGTTTTGTCCTGATGAATCTGGATGACAACAGGGACTATAGCGATGTCACAGCTGAAATGCTTGAAGTGGAAGACAGATGGATTTTGCATGAAGCACATTATGCAATTAAGGATGTGGGCACTTATCTGGACAAGCTGGAGCTTGGTTTAGCTCAGGAGAGAGTATATCAGTTTATCTGGGACCTGTATTGTGACTGGTACATAGAATTTGTTAAAGAAAGACTGCATCAGGGAGGCAGTAGCGGCCGGGCAGCGCAGAAGGTTTTATTTGAAGTCCTTCAGTTAATAATCAAGTTGCTGCATCCGTTTATGCCTTATGTAACAGAAGCTATCTACAGTCATCTTGACTTGGATGGACTGCTTATTTCTTCAAGCTGGCCGCAATATGAAGAATATCCGACAGATAATGAAGCAGCGAGCACCATGGACTGCCTGATGGAAGCCATAGGTGCTGTAAGAAATCTGCGCGCCGATTATCAGCTTCCATCAGCGAAAAAAGTGAATGCAGTAGTGAAAGCAGAAGATGCCATTGCTCAGCGGCTGCTGGATGGTGAGGACATGCTTTCCCGTCTGGCCGGCATAGGCGAGATACGCCGCATGTCAGAAGCTGAAACGCTGAAGGATGGTGTTTCAGTTCAATTCCCTGGTGGTGAATTGCTGATTTCTATGCGTGAATTGGTAGATGTGAAAGAGGAAATTCAACGGCTGAAAGAAGAAGAAGACCGTATTAAAAAGGAAATACAACGTTCAGAGGGCATGCTCAAAAACAAGAACTTTGTTGATCGGGCACCGGAAGAAGTTGTAAATAAAGAAAAAGCAAAATTAGAACGTTATCAGGGAGATTTAAAGCAAGCTGCAGAGAGAATAGAAACACTGAGCACTATGTTATAATTTAAGCAGTTAAAAACAAGCATCTGATTACTTGTTTATAGAATAAGGAGAATAATTATGCCGTTAGTATCAACGAAAGAAATGTTTAAAAATGCCTATGAGGGTGGTTATGCCATTGGAGCTTTCAATGTTAATAATATGGAAATTATCCAGGGTATTACTCAGGCAGCCAAGAAACTCGATGCTCCCCTGATTTTGCAGGTTTCTGCAGGAGCCCGCAAGTACGCGAATCAGACATATTTAACTAAGCTGGTTGAAGCTGCTGTGATTGATACCGGTTTGCCGATAGCCCTGCATTTGGATCACGGTGATTCTTACGAATTATGTGTTGATTGTATTGATAGTGGTTTTACTTCAGTTATGATCGATGGTTCCCACCTGCCTTATGAGGAGAATGTTGCATTGACACGCAGAGTAGTCGAGTACGCTCATAATCATGACCCCTACGTAACGGTAGAAGCTGAACTGGGACGTCTGGAAGGTGTTGAGGATGATGTCAATGTATCAGCGGAAGACGCTTCCTATACAGATCCGGATCAAGTCCAGGATTTCGTTACCCGGACAGGATGTGATTCATTGGCGATCGCCATAGGTACAAGCCATGGCGCCTATAAATTTAAACCTGGTCAGAAACCCCAGCTCCGTTTTGATATTTTGGAAGAAGTCGAGCGTCGTTTGCCCGGTTTCCCGATTGTTTTGCACGGTGCCAGCTCCGTTATTCCTGAATTTGTTGAAATGATTAATGAAAACGGCGGCGACATGCCTGATGCTATTGGGATTCCTGAAAGTATGCTGCGCCAGGCAGCAGGAATGGCTGTTTGTAAGATTAATATTGACAGCGACCTGCGTCTGGCAATGACAGGAACTATTCGTAAGCATTTTAATGATCACCCCTCTGATTTTGACCCCAGAAAATATCTCGGTCCGGCCAGAGATTCAATTGAAGCTATGGTTCACCACAAGATTGTGGATGTGCTCGGATGTGATGGAAAGGCTGAAGACCTGCGGGGAGAATAAGGTGTCTGACGGAAAATTCTCAGATATGATAAAAGACTCGGAGGAATGGCTGGAAGGCCTCTCCGAGTCTTCTGCTATGCAGGAGATTAAAGAGTTGCGGGCCCAGCTGCAGCAATACAATCATGCCTACTATGATCTCGACGATCCACTGATAACAGATGCACAATATGATCTCCTCTCGCAACGCCTGCGGAAGATAGAAACTGCCTTTCCACAACTGGCAGCCGGGGAATCTCCAACAATGACAGTAGGAGGGCGAGCCAGTGAACGCTTTCAGCGCGTAGCACACAAATATCCCATGCTTTCACTCAATGATGTTTTTTCTCTGGAGGATGTGGATGAATTCATCGGGCGTACGCGTGCAGCTGAAGCAGAGGCCCGCTTCATCGTCGAAGCAAAAGTCGACGGTTTGTCTTTATCCATAGCTTATGAAAATGGTGTTTTGCAACGAGCTACTACACGTGGTGACGGTGTCAATTTTGGTGAGGACGTGACTTTAAACGCATTGCAGTTAAGCAACTTGCCGCACCAGCTTCCCGAACCGCTGGCTGACTTGTCAGTTCGCGGTGAAGTATATATGCCTAAAGATGAGTTTGAACGTATAAACGAGATTTTGACAGCAAAAGATGAAAAAACTTTCGCCAACCCGCGTAATGCAGCTGCCGGCACTTTGCGCCAGCTGGATTCTGCCGTGGTCAGAGAACGGGGGCTGGCCTTTTCAGCTTTTGAAATTCAACATTCGTCAAGAAGCTTTGAATCTGACCGGGAAGAATTGCTGTATTTAGATTCTTTAGGTTTTGACACGGTAAGAACCTCTGAATTACTTGACACCGCTGACGAGATATTCTCAGAAATAAAGAGTGTAGATCAATCTCGGGGAGACTTTCCCTATGAAATTGATGGTGCTGTGGTCAAGGTTGATCAGCTAAAGTTGCGTAAGAGACTGGGGGCGACTAGTAAAGCGCCCCGCTGGGCTGTTGCATACAAATATCCACCAGAAGTTAAAGAGACAAAATTGCTTGAAATCAGAGCTCAGGTCGGCCGTACAGGTAAGATTACACCGCTGGCTATCCTCTCGCCGGTTCAGCTGGCCGGAACTACAGTGCAGCGGGCCACTTTGCACAATCAGAACTATATTGACAAGCTGGACGTGAGGGTGGGGGACACAGTTTTGGTACATAAAGGCGGCGAAATCATTCCAGCTGTTCTGGGCGTGGTTAAAGAAGACCGTGACGGAAGTGAACAGAAATTCTATCTTCCTGAACATTGTCCTTCCTGCAATTCGCCAACCAGCTTTCTGGATCAGGGTGTCGATTTGTATTGCACCAACACGGACTGCCCGGCGCAAATGAAGCGCCACCTCTCATACTTTGCTTCACAAGCGGCGCTGTCTATAGACGGTCTGGGAGAAAAAACAGCTATTGCTTTAATCGAGGGTGAATATGTTCATTCTTTGGCAGATATTTATTTATTGAAAAACAGAAGAGATGATTTGGTTGAATGGGGTGGAATTGGCCGTGAAAAAACTGTCGATGCCCTGCTGGCCGCGATTGAAAACTCCAAAGAAGCTCCTTTATACCGGCTGCTAACGGGATTTGGAATTCCTCATGTCGGTGTGCAGACTGCTCAGGCTCTGGTCCGGCAGCTAAACTCACTTGATGCTATTGCTGCATCCACTGTTGAAGAGCTTTCTGCAATTCCTGATATAGGACAGAAAACGGCAGATGCTATTAAAGACTGGTTTGCCCTGCCGCAATCACAGACTCTGATCTCCCAGCTGCGGGCTGCCGGAGTGAAAACCGACGAGACTGTCAGGCCGGCAGAGGTCGGCACAAGATTTAAAGCGATGACCTTCGTTCTGACCGGAACACTCCCAAGTCTGAGCCGCAGCCAGGCAAGCGAACTCATTGAGAATGAAGGCGGACGGGTTAGTGGCAGCGTGTCGGGCAAAACAGATTATCTGCTGGCGGGTGAAAATGCCGGCAGTAAATATGATCGTGCGCTCGCGCTTGGTGTAAGCATAATCACAGAAAGTGACTTATTATCGATGCTGGCTGAAAATGAAGGGAGAGAATAGCTGATGCGCTGGTATTTTTTATTTGGCTTAATCGCCAGTTTTATCATGGTAATCGTTTTATTTGTTCTAATGATGCTTGCTTTGCGCAGAAACTGGAATCACACAAACCGATCAGTTATTTCTTACTTTATACCATTAATGCTTGTGCTTTTGCTTGTTTATCTGGCGGCAAGTCAATTTGTACCGCGGGTCTTTGATGCTGTGCAGATAGTTTTCGGCCAGTATGACAGCACAGAAGTAAATTTATCTGAGAAAAACTTTGAATACAATCGCATAGTAACAGAGGAGGAAGTCTTCTTCTATCCACCGTCATATTTTGTAAATCCGGAACCGGGCAAGTATCAGATATATTTCACGGAACGCACTAATTACGTTATGAAACTGATTTATGTTGGCGAGGCAGAAGATCTGGCAGGAGCTCCCAATACATTGCCCTGATTTTGATTTGATCAAAGTTAATTGTCAGCTCCTCGACTAATATTGTTAGAGGAGGTGATGATATATGACGAATCAAACTGTCATTGCTGCCGATTTGCAAAGCGCTTATGAATATCATCTGCGCAGACCTCAACAGGAAGTCGGCGTTTATCTCATCTCATCTAATCGTGAACTTTTAAACCATGTGGAAAAACTAATGAACAGCCACGGAGCATTTGGCGTGATGGATTCTTACGGCAGGGTTCACTATGTCCTGGATGCGCGCAAAGGCATGCCCTTTGTGGAAAACAAATTTTATGAGACTGTCTCAACATTATTGGAAGACCACAGCGGCGAGCAGGTCAACTATCAGTTGGAGACCCAGAAACTAGTAAATCGAGTCTTGAACAGATATGATTTCAATCAGAATTTACGTGGTTACAGAGTGCTCTCAACCATGCTTGAAATGAGTCTTAAAGACTATTCGCTTCTTAATCCGATCAGTAAACGCCTTTACAGGAAGGTGGCAGAAGTCTTTCGTGTGACTCCTACGCAAGCTGAGCGTAATGTGCGCTATCTTTTTCAGAATCTGAGTCAAAGAGAAGAGGCTGCCAGGAAAAACGGGACAGTCACAAATAGGGCTTACCTTAGCCCTCCGGATGGGCGCCTGCCTGTGGCAGAAACTGTTGTGAGACTATGGGACATCTGCCGGCTGGAAGAAAATAATGATATGACAGGAGCAAGATAGGCAATCTAGCAGAAATCATCAGTAAACAATATAAGCACATAAAAAAACTCCGCCTTCAGGGGCGGAGTTGATTTTTTTAGCCTTAATAATAAGAGTTTAGCCGTTGACTCTGTCTTTCAAGTTCTTACCTGCTTTGAAAACCGGTGCCTTTGATGCAGGAATCATGATTTCTTCCTTTGTAGCAGGGTTACGGCCTTTGCGAGCCTTGCGACCACGAACGCTAAAAGTGCCAAATCCAACCAGAACTACTTTTTCTTCATTAGCTAGGGCATCAGTAATGGTGTCGAGAACAGCAGAAACTGCTTTTTCGCTGTCTTTTTTAGTAAGTCCGGTGGACTTAGCGACTGCATTTGTTAGATCAGTTTTATTCATATTAGGGAGCCTCCTTCTGGCAAATATCTTTGAACATTATGGAGTGTGAAATACTGAATTGTCAAGCTTTGTAGCCATTTTTCAATGGAATAGGTATATTTCTACTAAAATACATGATTAAAAGTAATATATTTGCAAAACAGTGATAATAGTGAAAATAAAAAGCAGGGCAAAACACGCAGAAAATGCGTGTTTCTTGCATGTTAACTGACTATCTAGTAAAATTAGCCAGTGGAAGATTTAGATAATACAGAGGGTATATGTTAAGCAGAAAAAGGTTAACGCCGAAAAAAGTATTTTTGTTTGTCTATGATCTGGGAGCATCTTTGATAGCCATGCTACTGGCTATTTTTATTATTAATAATGGCAGCTTGCCCCTTGCACAATGGCGAGTTTTCACGGCTACCTGGTTCGTACTGCCTATAACGGCTTTAATTATATTTGCTTTGGTTGGTTTCTATGACCAGATGTGGGCTTTTGCCCGCGGCTCGCAATATTTGGTTCTGGTTGCCGGAACATCTTTGCAATTAATATTGTCTGTTCTGATTATGCAAATTATGGATATCCACTTCAGCTTTGCCTGCTATGTATTATATTGGTTCCTGCTTACAGCTGCCGTGTTTATTATTCGTTTTATCTATCGCTTCTACTCATCATCAGCCAGGGTGAAAAGGACCGGAAACGACAGAATGTCCCAGAAAAAAGTAATGATAGTCGGGGCAGGAGAAGCAGGTTCTCAGATAATTACTGAGCTCAAGACTTCCCTGACTGACCGGGTGCCGCTCCTGTTGATTGATGATAATCCTTTAATACTTAATTATAAAAATAATGGCGTACCGGTTCTGGGCAACCGCCACGATATTCCAGATCTGGCAGAGAAGTATGATATTGATGAGATTATCATCGCCATACCTTCAGCTTCGAGAAACACCATACGTGATATTGTCGATATTTGTTATGAGACAGACAGCAGGGTCAGCATTTTGCCATTTTATACACAGCTCCAGGACAGCAAAGTACGCCTGACGGATGTTCGGGATATTACGATCGAAGATTTGCTAGGCAGGGAAGAAGTCGATCTTAACCTGGAACAGATATCCAGATATATCAGAGGCAAAACGGTTCTGGTGACTGGCGGCGGCGGCTCCATCGGGTCAGAGCTTGTACGTCAGATTGCAGCATACAGACCTTCTGTCCTCCTGATCCTGGATATATACGAAAACTCGGTTTATGATTTGCAGCAGGATTTGATTGCGACCTATGGTAACAGTCTCAACCTGCAAGTGCTGATCGGCTCTGTGCGCGATCAGCGTCGGGTTGCTCAGATATTTGATCAGTGGAAACCGGATCTGGTCTTTCATGCTGCTGCCCATAAACATGTGCCTCTGATGGAAGATAATCCCTGTGAAGCGATAATCAACAATGTCTACGGAACTTATAACGTAGCAAGGCAGGCTGGCCGGACCAAAACAGAACATTTTGTGCTTATTTCAACAGATAAAGCTGTCAATCCTACTAATGTCATGGGTGCCAGCAAGAGGATGTGTGAAATTATAGCTCTGGCTTTGAATAAGGTCTACAAAAGTACCAGTTTTGCTGCTGTGCGTTTTGGTAATGTCCTGGGCAGCAATGGCAGTGTCATCCCCCTCTTTGAACGACAGATCAAAGAGCAGAAAAGAGTTACGGTTACGGATCCGGAAGTGACGCGCTACTTTATGACTATTGCTGAAGCTTCCAGCCTGGTTTTGCAGGCCGGAGCCTATGCAGAGGGCGGCGAAATATTTGTTCTTGATATGGGCAGGCCGGTAAAGATTATAGATTTAGCTAAGGATCTGATTCGCCTTTCCGGTTACATCCCTGAAGAAGAGATTCCGATTGATATTATTGGCCTGAGACCGGGTGAAAAAATGCATGAAGAGCTGCATCTTGATAAGGAAGAAACTCTTGAAACCGAAAACGAAAAAATTATGATATTACAACAGATTGAAGATAGTCTGTATTTAGATGCGGAAGTCAGCCATTTGACCAGATTAAGTCGTTGCAGCACTGTAGGATTATGTCCCTTTATGGACTCGATACTTCATATATTGCGTGAAGCAGACAAGAAGTCAGCTGATGAATTAAAAATGCTTTTGCCTGAAATACCTGATAATAATTTAGCAGCCCAGCTATACTTAACTGAGAGAGAATATTAACTTGTCTTTTGCTGATCTGGCCCATCTGACCCGTTATGGCTTCGTCCTTCTGGTCCTTCCGGTCGCAGTCATCCTGTTGACTAAAAGCCTGCGCAATTTTACCCAAGGCATGAAATATGCAAGAACCCCTGTCAGCGGATTTTTTCTCCTGGCATCAGACCCGCTTGATGATGAGCTTGTACGGCCTTTACCTCTATATCATACAACCCTTATCGGTTCTTCCCGGTCTGCTGATATTCGGGTGAAGGGCAAAGGGGCAACGAAACGCAATGCGATGATCTATTACTTTAATCGCCGCTGGTATCTTGAACCTACATCCAAAGCTCTCTTATTTTTGAATCATAAAGAAATCAAGGAGCGAACTGAGATCAGGCAAGGAGATATTATTGGCATAGGTGCTCAGCAGTTATCCTTTGTCGTAGATATCGGTGCAATGGAGAAAAGAGGACTGGCAGAAGAACTGCTGGCTGAACCTAAAGGCCGTTCCTGGACTTCAGGAGTTATGATTGTCTTCCTGCAGATAGGAGGAACAGTCATGATCTATCTGGGCATGCAGGGTACAGTGACTGAAGGACTGTCAATTCTGGTGGTAATTGTTCTGGGTGTACTTTTTCTTTTCGCTCAGTTGCTCTATCTGTCCATGTCTCGTCTTACTCCGGGTTTTGACGAGAGTATCTGGCACAGCGTTATGCTATTAAGTACTTTGGGGCTTATATTACAAACTCGTCTGCTTTTTCTGTCCCGCAGCTTTCCTGACTGGATTGAAGGCTATACTATGGAACAATGGTATGCCAGCCTGAGGTCCGTCTTTTTCAGTCAGACAATCGCCGTTCTTATCGGCTTGCTTCTCTTTCCTTTGATTTTGCTCCTGGTGCGGCGTACAAGTATTCTGGAAAAGCTTGCACCGGTCTGCTTTGTTCTTACCCCGCTGCTTTATCTGATCACGCTTCTGATGGGCAGAGGCAGCGAGACACATGGAGCTGCACTTTGGATCAATTTGCCGGGAGGCTTTTCTCTGCAATTAACCGAATTTGCAAAGATCAGCTGGATTATAGTCTTGGCTGATTTTTTTAAAACCCGTGCCAATAAGCGCAGTATTATTATTTTCGCTGTCTGGGCAGGAGTTAACGCAGTTTTAGTTTTGCTTTTGCCTGATCTGGGATCTTTGATGGTACTCTTGCCGACGACTCTTATCGTCTTCGCAATAATGACTTCGGAGTATCTTATTACCTTTTTAGCCCTTGCCGGTTCATCGGTGCTTGGAGTTTTGGCCTATAATGCCTTTCCCTATGTACAGAGACGCCTGTATGGCTGGATCTCTTTATGGGAATATGTGAATGACTACAACCGCCAGATCGTTTACGGATTACAGGCGGTAGGCCGTGGAGGATTACTTGGACGCGGTCTGGGAAACGGATCGCCTGAAGGGATTCCTCTCGCCAGCTCGGATATGGTGTTTTCAATACTCTGGGAAGAAATGGGTTTACTGATCGCAATTTCCGTCATTATATTATTCTTTGTAATCTGGTTGCGTTCTGCTTCCGCGATTATCACAGCCAGGGATGGTTTTACATCAAGTCTGATTCTGGGTTTAAGTAGCTGTCTTTTAATGGAAGCCCTGATTGTTATCGGGGGCACAACCGGACTTATTCCTTTGACCGGTGTTACCTTGCCTTTCATCGCCAGGGGCGGAAGCTCTATTATAGCGAAGTGGATTATGGCCGCACTTCTGGTGGGAGTGGTCGCGCGTTCACGCCGTTTATCTTTAAGCAGAAAGGTGCAAAGGCAGTATAAAGAAGAACTTGAGGCTCGGTCATGAAGCAGTTACGAAATAATATTAAGTCCTTCCTGCTGATTTTTCTCAGCTTATTTGTGCTGTTTACAGCTGGGGTGATTCTGCAGAGTCAGCGGGCACGGACAACTCTTCTGGCTTCATCAGGTGAAAACAGGGCTGCTCTGGCACAACGTTATTCGCAGGCGGGTAGTATATTATCTGCAGATGGCGTGCTGTTGGCTTCCTCAGATGCAGATGGCAAGAGAAACTACAGCAGTGATTCTCAGTTGGCTGAAGCTGCCTTGCATGTGGTTGGTGACTATACACATAACATAAGCTACACTGTTGAGTCATTGTGGCAGAACGAACTTCTGGGTGAGGGAAGACCTCTGGCAGAGCAGTTTCTGCTTGACATTCAGGGTCAGGGACTGCAGGGCAACAATATTGTACTTAGTTTGAGAAGTGATCTGATGAAGACAGCTTATGAATTGCTCAGTAACAGAAAGGGAGCTGCAGTTGTTATTAATTATAAGACCGGGGCTATTCTGGCCTCAGTTTCTTCACCTTCCGTCCACCCCGATCAGGTGGTAGCCTGGAAGGACATTCCTGATACATCGCTCTTTAACCGGGCCTTTCTGGGTGAGTATCTTCCCGGATCGACTTTCAAAATAATTACGGCTTCTGCCTTGCTTCAAAGTAACTTATCAACAGAGGATACCGTTATGTGTCAGGGCAGTACCCCGCTGATACCGGGTGGAGTAAATGAGACTCATATCAATGCCGGACATGGTGAAGTCAGCCTTCAGGAGGCTATGGCGCAATCCTGCAACCATTATTTCGGTTATATAGGATTGGAGCTGGGTGAACAGAAAATTAGTAAAGCTGCTGAGCAAATGGCCTTTAATAAGACCATTGAGTTTGATCGTTTTACTCTTAGCAAAAGTCAATGTACGATCGGACGGGAAGATGATGCGGCTCTGACCTGGGCTGCCATCGGCCAGCCTGCCGGGAAAGATATAATTCAGCTGAGTCCGCTGCATCTGGCTATGATATCAGGGATGATTGCAAATAATGGCCGCATGACTCAGGCATATTTGCTGGAATCGATGATTTATCCATCCGGAAAGGAAAGTACTTTCGATAACAGAGGAGATCTTGTGGCACAAATAGATCCGGGACTCGCTCAGCAACTTAAAGATCTGCTGCGTCAGGTGGTAAACAGTGGCACAGGCGTTAATGCTCAGGTAGCAGGGCTGGATGTGTGTGGGAAAACAGGTACAGCTGAAGTATACAACCAAGAGGGGGAGCTTATTATCTCCAGCCTCTTTACGGGTTTCAGCAATAATCAGGATTATCCTTTCGCAGTAGCAGTCGTCCTGGATGACAGTACATATGGTTCATCCCAGATAGCTGGTCAGCTTTTAGCAGCTGCGGCCTACAATTAGAAATAAACAAGTTAGGGATTGGGGTTTTCTCCACCGCCAGCACCGAAAAAGGGACTGGTGTAGAGTGGATTGCTCTGGTCTTCAGGATTTTCTGGATCCAGTGCCCCCTGGGCCATATCACTGTTGCCGTCAACAATTGTTATATCATCATCAGTAAATTTCAGGCTAATTGCGCCATCCACCTTTTTCCAGATTGTGACCAAACCGTCACGCCCCGGGAATTGATCGGAATACCAGTTGTCCAGATCGCTTGACGTTTTTCCTGAAATAACAGATCCAGCTGAGATCTTCGGGAACTGGGCCAAGGCTCTGTTTTCACGGGTAGAAATATCTTTGTCCGGAAGCAGGAAGGTCATGATTCCCACCACTACAAGTGCAGCCAGGAAAATAGTGAAAATAATAGTGCTGTTAAGATGTGTAGTTCTATTTTGATATACTTTTTCCGCTCTGCGTGGCGGGGGTGCAGGGGGTGTTACGATCTCAGCCAGCCATGGATTTACATACTCGTCTTTCCGCTCTCTCTCCAGGGCAGGGGGCTCTTTGTGAACTGCCTTTAGCTGCGGAGCTCTGATTCCTTTGTTTATGGAAGATCTTTTATTATCATAGTTATCAATATTCATCTTAGACTCCTAGAAACGGAAATAAAGAAAGGGGTTGAAACCTGATGCCACCAGAGACATTGTACAAAAAAACAGTATCCCCATGTAGATAATAGAACTGCAAATACCATAGAGGGGCTCTTTGTTTTTCAGAGTATTAAATAAACGCCGTATCGGTTTTTTGCTCCGCAGCCAGGGCAGGAGCGGCATTGCCAGAACAAAGGCAATAACAATGAAGATTAGGTGGTTTTGCAGCAAGACCACACCGCGATTAGTCACGAAATCACTGCGTGGCTGAAACATGCGCTGCAAGAGAGTAGCGATACTGCTCATAGATTCCATCTTGAAGAAAACCCAACCCAGGACAAAAGTCGCTCCGGTGTAGATATGTCCAAATAAGGCCGGAACTTTTTCCAGAAAACGCAAGAGAAATAATTTTTCTATAGTTAGAAGAACAAAATAATAAACACCCCATAAAACAAAGTTCCAGGAGGCTCCATGCCATAATCCGGTCAAAGACCAGACAATAAACATATTCAAAATCTGCCGGGGCAGGCCTAAGCGGTTACCTCCCAGAGGAATGTAGACATAATCTCTGAAAAAAGTGCTTAAAGAGATGTGCCAGCGCCGCCAGAAGTCAGTTACACTTTTAGCCACGTAAGGGTAATTGAAGTTCTCCTTAAAGCGAAATCCGAACATATGGCCAAGTCCGATAGCCATGTCTGAATAGCCTGAAAAGTCAAAGTATATCTGGATGGTGAAAGATAAAATACCGATCCAGGCCTCCAGACCGTCAAGAGTAGCTAATCGTGTTGATTCTAAAGTTAAGGCTACAATTTTAGCCGCCTGGTTGGCTATCAAAACCTTTTTTGCCAGTCCGACCAGAAAACGGCCGATCCCCTGTGCTGTTTCTTCAAAGCTGACACGACGTTCTTCTATTTGCTCCGCCACATCTGAATAGCGGACAATAGGCCCCGCGATCAGCTGCGGAAATAGGGAAACATAAAGCATCAAATTATAGAATTTCTTCTGTACTTCAGCCTCACCACGATAGACATCAATGATGTAGGTCAGAGTCTGGAAAGTATAAAAAGATATGCCGATAGGCAGAGAAAAAGAGGGTTCAGGAAAAGATGTCCCTAACACATTATTGATTGTTTCAAAGATAAAACCTGAGTACTTGAAAACCAGCAGTGAGGATAAACAGAGCACAACAGCCAGTGCCAGCCAAGCTTTAGCTGCAGCCTTGCTTTTACTGGCTCCCATAGCCAGACCTATCAGCCAGACTCCGAATACAGTCACAATCATCAGGAAAACCCAGACCGGTTCACCCCATGCATAGAAAAAGAGAGAGAAGATAAGCAAAATTACATTCTGAATCTTAACAGTACGCGCCAGGCGCGTTGCTATGAGGCAAAGCGGCAGGAAGGCGTAGAGAAAGAACAAACTTGAAAAAACCATAAAACTCCAAATAAGGTCTCAGTGCGAGAAATGACTGATATAAACTGATCAACGATAATGATAATCTAAGGTGATCAAAGTGACAAGCTAAGAGTTATCATTCCGAATGTAGTAGTATAAGATTGTGGACAGAGACACAGCAAGTAAAGGAGACTTCTTGTGGCAGAAAATGAACTTCTTCTATTAGTAGACACGAATAGTCTGTTGAACCGGGCCTACTATGCTTTAGCCGGCCGCAGTAATATGAAAGCACCGGACGGTACGCCTACAGGAGCACTATATCCTTTTTTTAATATGATATTTCAGTACTTGGATATGTATAATCCCAAGTATATGGCAGCAGCTTTTGACCTGCCCGGCGATACCTTCCGCCATCGTGAATATAAAGATTACAAAGCCGGCCGCAGGGCAATGCCCGACGATCTTGCCCTGCAGTTTCCAATCGCCAGGGAATTACTGAATGCGCTGGGTTTTGTCACGGTAGCAGTGGAAGAATTTGAGGCTGATGATATCATCGGTACTTTGGCCAGAGAGGGTGAAGAGGCCAACCTGGATGTGGTGATTTTGTCCGGTGACCGTGATCTTTTCCAGTTGTTAGGTCCACGGACAAAGGTTCAATTTTTGTCTTCTTCCAGGTCAGGCCCTCAATCACAGCAAGTCACTGCGGAGAATTTATATGAAAAATACGGTGTAACAGCCGAACAGTGGGTAGATGTAAAGGCTTTAATGGGTGATCCTTCCGACAACATTCCTGGAGTCAAGGGAGTAGGCGAAAAGACTGCATTGAATCTGATCAGGGAGTTTGGAAGCAAGGCAGAAGTTTTCAAGCATGTCGATAAACAAAAAGGTGCTCTAAAAGCGAATTTAGAGGCCGGGGAAGCTGCTGCTGACCTGTCTTACAAACTCGCATACATTGAAAGAGACATTGACATACCGGAAGAGATGAATCCGCTTAGCAGGTCCGGTGAAGATTTTCAAAACGGTGCTGCATTAGCTAATCTTTTTGCACAACTGGGATTTCGCAGCTATTTTGAACGTTTCCCTGAACTGCAGAAATATTTGGGAGATGAACTTAAGGCCGGTCATCGTCTGCTAGATCAGGCAGAGAATCTTCAGGAATTTACTTCAGCCCGGGATTTGCTGGCTTCAGCAGCTGCAAACGAGCCAATTGCATTTTTCTTGCCTACAGATTCCTTAAATGGTATTTTTCTGACTGCAAACGGTTTTTACACGGTTACGGATATTAAGCAGGCTGCCCAGCTTCTGTCTGAAGAAGTCAGTTTTGTCACCTGGGATATTAAGCAGCAGCTGCGGGAACAGAAGTATCTAGCTCAGAATAGAAATATTTTCGATTCTATGGTGGCTGCCTATTTGTTACAAGAGGATGGACGCAGCTCCGATTTTGACTATAGCATGCAGGCTATCCTGGGCGATGATTTCATGCCAGCTGTTTCCCATGAAGAGCAGTTGCCATTGCTTGCGGACAGGGATGCTCTCAGGAAGAAGCAGCTCTACCAAATATTGAAGGCTTATCCCATACAAAAGCAAGATATTGTTGACCATGGCCTGGAATATCTGGCAGAAATTGAGATGCAACTGGCAGTTATTTTGGCTGCTATGGAAGTGCGCGGAATAAAGCTGGACAAAGAAAGACTGGAAAGCAATTCCGACGATATGCAAGAGGAACTTGATACTCTTGAAAGAAGCATCTATGATCTGGCCGGTCATGAATTCAATATAAATTCGCCACAGCAATTATCAAAACTTCTCTTCGATGAACGTCACTTGCCGCCGGGCAAGAAAACTGCTTCTGGTTATAGTACTGCAGCAGACGAGCTGCAGCGCCTGTATCACCTGGACCCGATGATACCACTGATTCTGGAGTATCGTGAGCTGTCAAAGCTGCGCGGAACTTTTGTCGAAGGTCTATTGAAAGAAATTGGAGAAGATGGCAGGGTTCATACAAACTTCAACCAGACTGTGACTTCGACCGGTCGATTGTCAAGCTCGAATCCTAACCTGCAGAATATTCCGATCCGTACGGAGCGGGGCAGAGAAATCAGAAAAGTTTTTGTAGCACCTTCAGGCAGACTTTTGGTCGCTGCCGACTATTCTCAAATCGAGTTGCGTCTTTTGGCCCATCTTTCCAAAGACGAGGCTTTACTGCAAGCCTTCCGTGACGGCGAAGATATACATTCAATTACTGCAGCTACACTTTTTCATAAAAACACTGCTGATGTGACAAGTGATGAACGGAGTGTAGCTAAAACTGTCAATTTCAGTATTACATACGGCATCAGTGAATTCGGTCTTGCTCGTGATCTGGGCATTTCAAGACAAGAAGCGGGCAGTTATATTAAGCGCTACCATGAACAGTATCCCAAAGTGATCTCCTGGCTGGATAAGCAGGCAGAGATAGGCAAAGAACAAGGCTATGTACAGACCTTATTCCATCGCAGACGCTATTTACCGGAGTTGGCTTCGCAGAATTACAATGTATACCAGTTCGGTGTGCGTGCCGCCATGAACGCACCGGTTCAGGGCACTGCTGCTGATCTGATTAAGATTGCCATGGTAAAGGCGGTAGATGCTATCGCTTATGCAAAATTGGATGCAAATATCCTGCTGCAGGTACATGATGAGTTAATTCTGGAAGTGGATGCCGGGGACGCCGAGACGGCAGCCCTTGTCCTCAAGCGTGTGATGGAAGAGGCTATGAATCTTGACGTTCCTTTGCTTGCTGATACTAAAATCGGGCCGAATTGGGGCGAAATGGAGTAAAAGGTTAAAATGTTCGTTTTAGGAATTACAGGTGGTATCGGGACAGGGAAGACGACAGTTGCTTCTATAGTTAAGGCTGCCGGCATTCCGGTTCTGGATGCCGATAAAATTTCGCATGAACTGACCAATAATCCGGGTCCGACATTAGATAAAATATTCTCGATTTTCGGGGAAGAGCTTAAAAATGAAGCCGGCACTCTGGATCGCGAAAAAATGGCAGATCTGGTTTTTCAGAACAAGAGGGCCTTGGATCAGCTGGAAAATATTGTACATGAAGATGTGATCAATCATATAGTATCTGAATTGGATGAGGCCGCCAGAAAAAAGCTACGTGTTATCGCTCTGGATGTTCCTATACCTGTGAAGTTTGGTTTTTTGGACCGGTCAGACCTGGTGTGGGTAGTGAGCTGTGCTGAGGAGAAACGGATTCAACGTCTGATGCGCCGCGGACTCAGCAGGGAAGACGCTGAACGCCGTCTGACCGTACAGATGACAGATGAGGAGTATAAGTCAATAGCTGACTATGTTATTGACAATAACGGAAGTTTGGAAGATCTCTATCAGAAAGTGCGCTGTCAGCTGAAAGCAGAGC
>LFSM01000019.1:5288-6519 GCA_001512745.1 Clostridiales bacterium DTU032 | reverse complement strand
TTCAGATTTAGTTTATCGGGGGAGAAAATCCTTACGCAAACGCTTAGAAGAAGAAGGAGTCAACCATGCAGACCACTGAAGAAAGACTGGCTGCAATTAAGAAGAGAGCTTCTGAAATAGAAAAACAGAGAAGCAGGCGGCGTTCCCATTTTATTCTTGCGTCGGCCCTGGCTGTCAGCCTCCTGGTCATCCTGGGCCTGTCCTTCTACATCCCCTCCCTGCTTGCCGCTTCTTCGGACACCAACTATACCCGGCCGGGGGAGACCGCCAGTATCTTCGATGGCAGCCCCTATCTGGGCTGTATTTTGATCGGCATTCTGGCTTTCATGCTCGGCGTTGCCATCACGATTCTCTCTTACCGCATCAAAGCCAGGCACCAAAAAGAAGAGGACACCCATGGTCGAGCTCCTCGATAACCTGATCCAGTCCGGAGCAAGCCTCCTCGCCTTTTTGGCCGCCGGGGTCTTCTATTACAGGACGCGTCAGCAGACGGTTTACCTGCTGGCTTCATATTTGGGCTCCTTTATGCTGGGCAGCTTCCACTGGACCCTCTACCTTCTCTTGTTTGACAGTACGCCCCAGGTCTTCTATGTATCGGAACTGGCCTGGATCGCTGCTACTCTCTTCCTTTTGACCCTGGAATTGGTCCTGGCCTCCAAGGAGGAAAAAAAGTTCCGGCATCCCGCCTTGCTCCTGGTGCCGGTTTTTTGCATCCCCCAGCTTATCCTCTATCTGACCCGGGGTGAAATCCTGGTCAACCTTTTGATGGTCGGCCTCAATATGAGCATCGCCTATCTGGCCCTGCGGGGCTTGATCTACGCAAGGAAAGGCCAGGGAAGAGCCCGGGACAAGCTATATTTCCATTCGGCGGTACTTTGGATCATCGTCCTGGAATTCGGCCTTTGGACCTCCTCCTGCTTCTGGCCCGGCGAGACTTTAAGCAATCCCTACTTCTGGATATGCTGTATTTAGCAGTTTTTGAGAGATATGCTGATGTTTTAGTAGGTTTAGAAATGCTTATGATGATCTTAAGCCGATTTCATAATTCTATACTGACTTTGCTTCTTTCTACTAGAGGGACTTGCCGTGATGGAATTACAGATCGTATTCTGACTGAGGGGAAAACTGATGAGGGCACTTTAAAATATGAAATGTAGCAAAGTATCCTTTCTCCTTATTTGTTTGGTCGTGCTAATGATCTTGGGCAGTGTTTTACTGCCTGTGGCTTGCT
>LFSM01000019.1:0-5103 GCA_001512745.1 Clostridiales bacterium DTU032 | reverse complement strand
CGGCAGCATATATTTATAAGCTGAATCCCCAGCTAACACCCGTCAATTATGATTCACCGGCCCTGCTGCTTCCCAGCGAGGATATGGGTCAGGAATATATTGACAGGATGACCTTTATCTGTGATTCACCGACTTATTGGTTGTGGCCGCTTGAACTTCTGAGTGACGGAAAGGCTTCCAAACAAATCTGGACCGGGCCTGAAGGAACGATGACCTTGGCCTACCAGAGTAGCTATCATATTCTTGACCCATACGATTATACGCAGCGTCCGATTCGTGATGTTGTTGCCTTGCATCCGCCGGATATCCTGATCATAGCTGTAGGCATCAACGGTATATCCTTTATGGATGAAGAGTATTTCAGCGCGGAATACATGGATCTGGTGACTGATATCCAGGAAATCAGTCCCGATACGATCATCATTCTCCAATCCATCTACCCCATTACCCGGCAGTATAGATATTACGGCAGCATTACCAATGCCATGATTACAGCAGGCAATAGCTGGATTATGGCAATCGCAGAAGAAACCGGCTGTTCATACCTGGATACTATTTCCGTTCTCCTGAACGATCAAGGCATGGCTAAGGATCAGTTGATCTTAAATGACGGCCTGCATCCGAATCGTGAAGGATTGTCCCTTATTTTGGATTACATCCGGACCCACGCTTATGTGGAAAAGAAAGGTTAAGCTTCAGGGTGTAGTGTCAGTTCATGTGGAATTTTCATGCTTCTGTTTACCTGAGACCGAGACTTAGAGTATTGACTTGGGCGTCGGCTTACCGAAGCTCCTGCCATAAGCTTGATTTTTAGTGTGATAAACTAAAAATGTAGAGGAGGTGGAATTTTGGACAGGATCAGGTCTTTAGGACGCTACCAGAAAAGAATCCTGCTTTTTATGATCGGCATGGTTCTGTTGTTTACCGTGCTTTACCCAATTACTATTGCTAAAAAGGGCTTTGCATATGAGAATGCCATTCTCATCCCGAATCAGGAAAATGGCACGACTGTATATTCCGGCAAGATTCAGGGAAAGGAAGCCAGCTTTACCGTATATGCAGACAAAACGGTGGTTTTTCGTTACGGAGATCAGAGCTACGGACCCTATACTGCCAAGGAGGATCCGACTGCCATCCCCAAGGATTATATAATGAGAGGGGATATGACTGGCGTAGAGCTTAGTAAGGGAGAGGAAATCATCTTTCGTGGAGGCATTTTAGATAACGGAGAATACCGCTTGCTCTACAAAGAGGATGGGAGCTTTGAAGATTTAGATTTATCTAAGGCAGCTGCCGATGGAATTGTGATTGATGAAAACGGGGATGTAATTGACCCGATGAAACCATCAGTTTCTGCCATACTGGCTTTGATGACTAACCCTGGACTGACGCATAAAGGTAAATGGAGCGCATGGTTCGGCGGTCTGCTTCTCTGCCTTGTTACAGCCTTTCATATTTTATATGCAGAGGAGATATTCCGCTGGAACTTATCCTTCCGTATTCGTAATGCAGACCAGGCGGAAGCATCTGACTGGGAAATCACCAACCGCTATATCACCTGGTCTGTTCTGCTGATTTTGGCCATGCTGGTCTTTATCATTGGCCTTTTTCAAACGGTGCCGGCTAGCTAAGTTTAGTTCCGCCTCAGGATACTCAAATCAGGAATCTCATCTAATACGGAGAGAATCTCAGCTGATTGATAAAAAATCCCTCTGCGCTCAGTCCCTGTAGGTCTTAATATTCCATATTCAATTGCTCTATTGATGAGTTTGTTCGCACCACGGATTGATATATCCAATTTATCTGATATGTATGCTGAGTTAACTACCGGCTGTTCAACAAGATAATGCAGGAACTTCCAAATTGAGGAAGTTTTCTTTTCATCAATCAGAGCTTCCCACCTTTCAATAATCAGGGAAATTTTACGAGAGGCATTCTTGGCAACAAGCAAGGATAATTCCAAGGCTCTAAACAGCTGTTGAATGATCGGCAATGGATTTCCATTCTGAAAAGACTTTAGAGAATCCATGTATTCATTTGTAGTATTGAGGAGTCCTGCAGAAAGTGGAAGTGTGATTGTTTGTAAAGCGCCATCGTCTTTTAGGGATTTGTGAATTAAGCTTCTGCCTGTACGCCCATTACCATCAACAAAGGGGTGGATAGTCTCAAACTGAGCGTGTATGATCGCAGCTTTGACTAGTGGATTAACGTCAATTCTATTAGCGTAGGCAATCAGATCCCTCATGTAATAGTCTATGTGAGAATGATGTGGAGGAACAAAAATTGCTTCATGGGGCGAATAGCTTTGACCGCCAATCCAAACTGCCTGATTTCTAAAGCTACCCGCAAGGCTATGTGGAGATGGAGCCATCAAGACTTCGTGGATTTTCAGTATTGTTGATATCGAAAGCCTCTCAGGTGTTTCTATTGCTGTTCTCATTGCGGCAATATTTCCGGCAATTAGCTGAGCATTTTGGGGCGCTTTTGCACTTAATTCTGCTAAAGCAATATTTTTGCTGGCGGAAGTTAAATTCTCTATTTGCGAACTTGCAGCTGATTCGCTGCGCAATAATATGGCAGGAAACGAAAAATCTTTCTGACTTTGAAGAAGATCGAATCGTGCAAGATTGAGCATTAAATCAGATAAGGCTACATCCAATTCAGCTGGTAAAATCACATTTTTATCCGAAATGAGATTGGGCAGAGAAGACTGGTAAGTAGATAGAATTTTCTTCCTGCTACTTCTAGACAAGTGCTGCAGGTCACCCGTACTCTCCCATTTTAAAGTCTCGTATTTAATTGCTGTCCAATCGGTCATAAACATTACCTTAAATCGCAATTAGGGGAACCAAAGAGCATCTTAGTTCCCCTAAACTGTCTGTAAAGGTAATATATCACGCTTTTACCTGTAAATCAAGCTGGATGGCACCCAATGAATGATACAATTAATCCAAACAAATCAGAGTTTACAGTGGTGAATAGTGTTAGATTTAAGCAACTTATTTTCTTGCTTTCTTTGACAATAATTAGTTAAAGAGCAATATAAGATTAAGAATCTAATTATTTCATTAAAGAGGAGGAGGCAGGCAGATGAAATTGGCGGAAGCATTGATTCTAAGAGCTGATTTACAAAAAAGGTTAGAACAATTAAAGGCCAGGCTAAGAAATAATGTTCTTGTACAGGAAGGGGATGACCCCAGCGAAGATCCTGATTTTCTTTTAAAAGAACTCTCTAAAATGGAAAATGATCTGGCAGACATAATTATAAAGATCAACAGGACGAATAGTTCTACCGATTTTTCGGACCGGATGACTTTGGCAGAGGCTTTAGTCAGGAGGGATGCTCTTTTACAAAGAAGAACATTTCTTTCTGAGATAGCCGCAGAGGCAAGTTTTAAACAAGACAGATATTCCAGAACGGAAATTAAGTTTGTCAGTACTATTGACGTGAACGCAATACAAAAGGAAGTGGATTTGCTGGCTAAAGAGTATCGCCTGCTTGACACTAAAATTCAGGCTTTGAATTGGAATGTGGATATAATTTAATTTTGTAGGTAGCCTAGGTATAAAAGTGAGTATAAAAGAAAGCTCTTATGGTTACTCTCGGGGCAGGGTGTGTGGTTCGATCCCACCTTACAAATAAGCCCATTAATGTAACATGAGAACAAATTAATCATAATGTAACTACCATGTACTGATTTGTATTTAGGCGAGGGCGGGTCAGGGGATAATACAGAATATTAATTATTCAGCAGGGCACCAATTATGCCAACTCTATGAACAAAAAACAGAAGCATACCCTGAATTATTCAGCAGGGCATGCTTCTTTTTTTAATTTATAAATCAATTTCCAGGAGGATGGGTGTATGATCCTGCCTGTCTCCGGAGTCCAGCATTTCCGAGCGAATCACTTTGTCTGCCAGTCTGTCGCTGACCAGCCAGTAATCAATTCTCCAGCCGGAGTTATTGATCTTGCTGGTTTTGACTCTTTGGGCCCACCAGCTATAAATGCCTGTCACATCCCCATGCAGGTGCCTGAAGGTGTCAGTAAAGCCACTGTTTAGAAGATTGCTAAAGCCTGCGCGTTCTTCATCGGTAAAGCCAGCTGACCTGCGGTTGTTTTCCGGATGAGCCAGATCGATCTCTGTATGGGCCACGTTAAAATCTCCTGTTGCTAAAACAGGTTTTTCTTTGTCCAGAGACTGAAGGTATTCGGCATATTTAAGATCCCAAATTTGTCTGTCAGCTAATCTTGCCAGACCATCACCGGCATTGGGCGTGTAGACCTGGTTTATATAGAAGTCTCCGAAATCCAAAGTGATAATTCTTCCTTCGGCATCCATGGTATCCGGTGCCTGGATCTCCGGGAAAAAAACTGCCGGCGTGTACTTGTCTTTATACAAAAACATGGTTCCGGCATAGCTTTTTCGTGCGGGTTCCTCAGAATTTCTCCAGACATGGGAGTAGCCTTCAAAATACTCGGCCAAGATCTGTAAATGCTTTTTGTCGGGTCCTTTGGCCGGCAGTTTAGTTTCCTGCAGGGCAATCACGTCTGCATCCTGGTCTGCGATTGTGTCCAGAACTTGTCTGGAAAGTACTGCTCGGTTTGAATCACTGGTTAATGCTGCATTTAATGAGTCAATGTTCCACGAAATTAATTTCAACTTATTCCTCCTCGATATTGCTCTTCAGAAAGCTTCTTTCTTTGAAATGGTTCCAGATGACAATAATAATTCCACCAAGTGGAATTGACAGGACAACACCCCAAAGACCCAGAATTGAACCAAAGAACAACATGAAAACTAGAATCAAGGCTGAATGTAGATTCATTTGCTTGCCTGCCAATTTTGGCATGACATAATTGCCCTGGAATAACTGGATTGCAAAATTAACGAGCAATAAAATAATATTTGCTGTAAATGCATTGACATGCATGGCTTCTTTATAAAAAAAGTTAACTCCACCGGAGGCGAAGATATAGATAATGGGAACGGTCAGGCCAACAATCGGTCCAATATAGGGAATAATATCCAAGATGGCAATTAATGCTGCAAAGAAGATAACATAGCCGGCCGGCATTCCCAATATTAAGTAAAAAATCGT
>LFSM01000068.1 GCA_001512745.1 Clostridiales bacterium DTU032 | reverse complement strand
TTCCCTTCTGCAGGCTTAATCATTATCTGCTCCTTCTGTACGCTTCTTACTTTGTTCTGCTTGACGAAGCTTTTCAACTTCTGCCATCCACTTGCTCACAGTTTGTTCGTGACCACGATTAGATGGCAGATAGTATTGTACTCCTCTAAGTTTCTCGGGAAGGAACTCTTGTGACGAAATTGCCTCAGGCCAGTCATGACTATACTCGTAACCCAGAGAGTAGCCCAGATCCTTCATGCCTGCCACAGGGGCATTGCGCAGATAGAAGGGAATTTCTCCGATATCTTTATTAGCTGCATCATCCATGGCCTGGTTAATAGCCAGATAACTGGCATTGGATTTGGGGCTGGTGGCAATCAGGATTACAGCTTGAGACAGTATTATCTGTGCTTCCGGCATGCCAACCATCTGAGCGGCCTGCCAGGCGGAAACGACAATAGACAGGACCTGGGGATTGGCCATGCCCACTTCCTCCGACGCTGCTATGGCCAAGCGGCGTCCGATAAAGTTAATATCTTCTCCCCCGCGCAAGGCCCGGGCCAGATAATGAACAGCGGCCTGAGGATCACTGCCGCGCATAGATTTAATCATGGCTGAAACAGTGTCGTAATGAGCTTCACCGGTAGAATCATAAAGAGCTGTTTTTTCCTGCATTGAATCCATCGCGGCTTCAAGGTCGATTTCAATCACTCCTTCTGCATCCGGCTTAGTGGTCAGCGCTGCCAGTTCAAGCCCGTTTAA
>LFSM01000085.1:404-4850 GCA_001512745.1 Clostridiales bacterium DTU032 | reverse complement strand
TTATATGCATGATTTCACTCTTTCCAGATCAACATATTAGCAGTTTTCCAGGTCAAATAGTTGGCCAGCAAATAAGAAACTATACACAATAGTTTATACACTCTTTGTGGCAAAACATTAAGGAAAGAAATCTGTTCCGGCGCTTCGCTGATAAAACCAAAGTTTCCATTTACTCTGGGGTTAATCCTATTAACCAGCAAGAGATAGATGACTGTTATCGCAGACGTCAGCAAAAGTGCCTGTAAAGTAAAGGGATGTGTTTGCTCCATTACGTAAAACAGGCCTAAAAATGTAATGCTTACATGTCCAATGTAATAATCAAAGTGGGTGATGTGAGGAAAGAGATATGTACTGGGAGCTGAGAAAACTATAGCCAAAAAACCGCCATAAATACCTGCGAATGCTCCCCAGAGCAAAATAGGCTGCCACCACATCGTTTTTTCCGGAATAAAAAAATCAAGCGCCAGAATGATAGCTGACAAATTACAGCTATATAGCGGTAAGCGCTCGATCGGCTGGTAACGTTTGCGGTTAAGCAGATATTTAGACAATAAATGAAGCAGCAACAAGAAAGTCAAAGATATTTGGATTAGATTCTTATGTCTGATCTGCCGGAAATAATTAATGAAAAGATAGAGGCTAGTTAAATAAGCGGCGACTATAGCCCAATCCTGCCAGCGGCTAAGCCATCGGTCATTACGGTCATCCTCCTGTCTGTAGAGCAGTTCTTTGGTCTGGCTAAGTGTTGTCATTTATCGCGCAGCTCCTTATAAGTATTTTAATTCCTTCATAGCCTGCAGACGATATGCACTTTATAGCTAGCTGTTGCAGGAAAGAGACAGATGCAGCCAGCTGTCGCTTAGCTCGCACATAATTTTAAAAATGTCTCAGAGCCCGTAGATATATGATCTTTGGAGTCTGCTAAGCTTTCCAAGGGAGGCTTTCCTGTGAAAATTGTATTTGTAATAGACCACTTTGACAGCTCTAATAATGGTACATCTGTAACCGCCCGCCGCTTGGCCGAACAACTGGAAGGAAAAGGTCACTCGGTGAAAATACTTTGTGCGGATTCGGAAGATAAGTACGGAAATAAAATCTCCGCCTTCCGGGTTCCTTTCTTTCAGAACCTGATTGAGCAACAGGGTTTCAGACTGGCAAAAGTACCCGATGTCTCAGTCTATGAGGATGCTTTCGAAGGAGCTGATCTCATCCACCTATATGTCCCCTCATTGTTTTGCCGCAAAGGCGCGATGGTAGCACAGGATATGGGCATCCCGTGCATTTCCGCTTTTCATCTTCTGCCACAAAATGTGACCTATACTTTGGGTTTAGGTACAAACAAAACTGCCAATGAATTTCTCTATCGATTATTTCACAGTAGCTTTTACAGATACTTTGATTACATTCATTGTCCGACTCAGATGACAGCCAATCAACTGGAGCAACATGGCTATAAAGCGGAACTGCGCGTAATCAGCAATGGAGTTGATCCAAAGTTTACTGCAATAGAAACGAGAAAACCGCAGGAGCTTGAAGATAAGTATATCTTGCTTATGGTCGGTCGCCTTTCGGGAGAGAAACGTCAGGACTTACTGCTAGAGGCGGTTAAACAAAGTAAGTACCATGATAAACTCCAGATTATTTTCGCCGGCAACGGGCCTAAGAAAAAGAAACTGCAAAAGCTATGCAAGAACATGGAAAATCCGCCAATTTTCGGTTTTTATAGTCAGGATGAACTGCTCAGACTATACAATACTTGCGATTTGTATATTCATGCGGCAGATATTGAGGTTGAAGGTATCTCCTGCATGGAGGCGATTGCCTGCGGAGCTGTACCGGTAATATCCGACTCTGAACTTTCTGCAACTCATTTCTTTGCACTTCATCCCCGCAATATTTTCCGGGCCGGAGATGCAGGTTCTCTGGCTGAGCAAATCGATTATTGGATAGAGCATCCGGAAGAAAAAGAAAGACTCAGTCTTGATTACGTCAAAAAAGGCAGTAAAATGCATGTGGACAATTATGCTGCTGCAATGGAGGACCTCTATCTGGACGCAATTTATTCCTATTTTCCTTCAGCAGACCGTGCCCGGCAATACGCCCGCAAATAATCTCCTTAAAATAAAAAAAGACTCCGGACATAGAATATGGTACTGACGGTGGCACGCATTCCTTCCCAGACAGTCAAGGCTAGGCTAAGTGACTAAAATAAATTGACATAAGTCTAATTTTTTGTTTATATACATATTAAAGAAGATATGTACATATTGGGGACATTCCTTATTATTAGTGAGCGGTTTCGTGTTGCACTAAGACATCGGGAGTGTCCCTTATAGAATTTAACCGCAGTAATAAGCTATTTTCTGCGGGCAAAGGAGAGTCAAGAACTAATGAAGGACTTTAAAATTATTGAACTTAAACGAAGTGTTTTTGAAAACAACGACAAAGAAGCAGCTCGCATCCGTGAGTATCTGAAAAAAGATAAAACCTTTCTGCTCAATCTGATGTCTTCGCCCGGCTCGGGCAAAACCACCACCTTGCTTCGCACACTTGAAGAATTAAAAGACAAGTACAAGATTGCTGTTATGGAAGCTGATGTCGATTCAGACGTCGATGCCCATACCATCTCCAAAGCAGGTGTCAAAGCTATCCAGCTCCACACCGGAGGCATGTGCCATCTTGACGCCGGCATGACCGAGCAGGGACTTAAAGAAATATCCTATTCAGACTATGATCTGGTGATTCTGGAGAATGTCGGCAACCTGATTTGTACAGCAGGTTTTGACACCGGAGCGTCTAAGAACGTCATGATTCTTTCAGTACCCGAAGGTGGCGACAAGCCGCTCAAGTACCCCCTGATGTTTAGCATCTCTGATGTTTTAATCATAAACAAAATGGACGTCATCGAACATTTCGACTTTGATCTGGAAAAAGTCAAAGAGTTTGCTCTCGAACGTAATCCGAATATTAAGATATTCCCCATCTCAGCGAAGACCGGTGAAGGTGTCGCTGCCTGGTGTGAATGGCTCAGTAACGAAACTGATAAGTGGATAGAATAATAGTTTATATAGAATGCTAAGAAATAAGGCGAGATAGAAAGAGGAGACCCAACATGAGTAAGAAACCCAGAGTTGAATCACACATGCCCTTAGACGAAAGCAAGCTTCCCTTCAAAATACCGCGCGACGATTATGTCAGACCGAAAGTAGCCGAAGCTGCCAAAATGATTACAAACCGTATCCCTTTGAAAAGCAAGAAACGGGCAGTTACGGTGGATGATCCGGAATACTGGGGTCTGGCAGGCTCAATTACTGATGAGATGGCTGAGATTGCCCTTAAAATGAAAGTGCGCACACCGCGAAAATTCGATGAAATCCAGAAACTCACAGATATTGAACCTGTAAAGCTTCAGGAATTACTTGACGAAATGAGTAATATCGGCTTTCTCGAATATAACTGGGAAAATCCGGAAAGAGAAAAGCAATATGTCGTGCCGCTCTTTGTCCCGGGAAGTGCTGAATTTTTCAACATGAACTGGAATCACCTGCAGGAAAATCCAGAACTTGCAGCCTTCTTTGAGCGCATGTCCTTTATGGCTCTGGAGAATATCACTCCCATGGTTCCTCCCGGCGGCGCCGGCATCGGCATGCACGTTATTCCGGTCGAAAAGGCTATCCCGATGGAAAATGAAACAGCCGATGTGGAACACATATCCCACTGGCTGAAAAAATATGAAGGCAAATATGCCGCCAGCCCCTGCAGCTGTCGCTATTCACGCAAAATAATGAACGAAGGCTGTGCCGACGATCCTGAAGACTGGTGCATTGCCGTGGGCGACATGGCTGACTATGTTGTGGAAACCAACAAAGGCGGCCGCTATATCGACTATGACGAAGTCATGCGCATCATGAAAAAAGCCGAAGACAGAGGCTATGTGCATCAGATCACCAATATCGACGGCGAGAACAAGATCTTTGCTATTTGCAACTGTAATGTCAATGTCTGCTATGGCCTGAGAACCTCTCTGCTCTTCAACACTCCCAACCTGAGCCGTTCCGCTTATGTTGCCCGCATCACAACCGAAAACTGCGTTGCCTGCGGCAGCTGTGTTGAGTATTGCCCTGCCGGCGCTATCAAGCTGGGACAAAAGCTTTGTACCAAGGACGGCGCAATTGAATATCCGGTAGCAGAGCTCCCTGACAAGGTTAAATGGGGACCTGAGAAATGGGATATTGACTATCGCGACAACAACAGAATTAACACCCATGACACCGGCACAGCCCCCTGTAAGACTGCCTGCCCTGCTAACATCTCTGTCCAGGGTTATCTGAAAATGGCAGCCCAGGGTAAATATACGGAAGCTCTGGCCCTGATCAAAGAGAAAAACCCCTTCCCTGCTGTCTGCGGCCGGATCTGCAACCGTCCCTGTGAGGATGCCTGCACCCG
>LFSM01000085.1:0-245 GCA_001512745.1 Clostridiales bacterium DTU032 | reverse complement strand
TTATCCTGCGCCTACTACCTGGCGGTCAACGGCTACAAACCCACCGTCTTTGAAAAGAATGATAAACCAGGCGGCATGCTGACCTATGGTGTCCCCTCCTACAAACTGGAAAAAGATGTCATCGATGCTGAGATCGATATCATCCGTGAACTCGGAGTCGACATCAGGTGCGGCGTTGAAGTTGGTAAAGATATCACCCTCGATCAGCTGCGCGCTGAAGGATATGAGGGTTTCTACCTGGCCAT
>LFSM01000021.1 GCA_001512745.1 Clostridiales bacterium DTU032 | reverse complement strand
AGATTACGCCGCATTTTTTCCTGATTAATCATATCAACGGAATAATCAAGGAAAATATATGAAGCGACTTGCCTGGCCTTGCTGATAAGTTGTTCCAGTGCCCGCCAGGATTCAACCAAAATGTCTGCACTTGTGGCCGGCGCTATCTTATTGCGGTAGCGGGAGACAAACTCCGCTGTATCATCCTGAACTTCCTTCTGAGCCTGTGCCTGCTCCTGCAGAGAGCTAAACATGTGACTCAGATCCCAGGTGTCTTCAATACGTACTTCACTTCTTTTTGCCATGCTTTTACCTCGTTTCGAGATCGTATATTTTTGATTTGTATCGAATAATCTAAGTATAACTCAAGCCTGTCACAGGTAAAATCGTCAACAAAACAATTGCGTTATAGCACACATTGGGGTATTGTGTAAGAACAGTTTAATTTATCGAAATTAATCTAAAGACAAAGTTGGTCCCAATTTCTTCAAAGGAGGCAATAATGCGGACGATTGATACTAGTATTCTGACCGACCGGGTACGTGAAATGTGCAGACCCCTGGCTATGGAGCTGCCGGCTGATGTGAAAGCGTGTCTGGAAGTGGCGCGCTCTGCAGAGAATTGCACTACAGCTGTTTCAGTACTGGGAGACATTCTGGATAATGCAGACCTGGCAGACCGGGAATCAATACCTATGTGCCAGGACACAGGTGCAGCTGTGGTTTTTCTGGAGGTCGGCCTGGACGTTCATTTTAACTCAGACCCTTATGCAGCTATAAATGAAGGTATCCGTCAGGGATACGAAAAATATTATTTAAGGAAATCAGTGGTAGCAGATCCTTTAAGACGGGTTAATACGGGGGATAACACGCCGGCTTTTATTAATACTAAACTGGTCCCGGGAGATAAGGTGAAGATTACGCTGATGGCCAAAGGCTTCGGCAGTGAAAATATGAGCAGGCTGAAGATGCTCATGCCGGCTGACGGACGTCAGGGCGTGCATGATTTTGTGCTGGAGACGGTAAGCATGGCCGGTCCCAATGCCTGTCCGCCTTTTATGGTAGGGGTAGGAATTGGAGGTACTTTTGATCAGGTGGCTTTGGCAGCGAAACGCTCCCTGCTGCGGAATCTGGATTCTAAACATGAAGATACCTATTATGCTGAGTTCGAAAGCCAGCTGCTGCATGACATCAATCAACTAGGTGTCGGTCCGCAGGGTTTTGGAGGCCGAACTACAGCTTTGGCTGTGGCCATAGAAGCTTTACCTACGCATATTGCCGGCTTGCCGGTGGCAGTAAATATTCAGTGTCATGCTATTCGTCATCAGGAGGAGATAATCTAATGGCTGCAGAAATTTACCTTGAAACTCCCTTAACTGAAGAAAAGGCCCGCAGTTTGCATGCAGGTGACCGTGTTTTGCTCTCAGGCAGCATTTTTACCTTGCGCGATGCGGGACACGCCAGATTAATTGCTGCACTGGATAAGGGCGAAGAATTGCCGGTTGATTTACAGGATGCCATTATTTTTTATGTAGGACCATCTCCGGCTGCTCCGGGCAAGGCTATCGGTTCAGCGGGACCAACCTCTTCTTATCGCATGGATCCTTACACGCCCCGCTTACTGAAGGAAGGGCTGCGCGGTATGATCGGCAAGGGTTACCGCTCAGAGGAAGTGGTAGCAGCAATGAAGGAGCATGCTGCTGTTTATCTGGGAGCTATCGGTGGAGCCGGGGCTCTGATTTCCAAAACAGTATCTTCTGCTGAAGTATTAGCTTATGAAGATCTGGGTACAGAAGCCTTGCGCCGTTTACAGGTTAAAGATTTACCCCTGACAGTTGTGATTGACTCGGAAGGCAATAATCTCTATGAAACAGGCCCTGCTGAATGGAAAGCAGGTCTTTGAGAAAGCTTTATGGCAAGCAGTAGTACAGATATTGAAAAAATCCCCCTCTACCTGCAGTTAGCCGGATTGATCAGGGAACAGATTAGAAACGGTGAACTGGCCGGGGGAGCGAGGCTGCCCTCAATACGTGATGCCGCAGAGAAATACGGAGTATCTGTCGGTACTGTGCGCCATGTCTATACAATACTGGAGCAGGAAGGCCTGATAATTGTCGACCGGGGCCGGGGCACTTTTGTCCGTAATCCGGAACAGCATGATCAGGCAAGCAGTAAAAAGATCGCGCTGGAGTCTATCGATGAGATGCTGAACATCTTATCTATTAATGGCTTTTCCAGCCAGCAGGCGCAAATATTATTTGAACTGAGGCTGCGGCAGCGCGAGTCTATGACCCGGCCGGTTCGTGTTGTGGCTGTTGCTAAGTCACCTGAAGAACGCAGTATCCTAGGACGTTCTCTGGATACTATCCAGCAGGCGGAAATTTATCGCATGTCTTTTGATGATCTTATCAGCAGTCCGGAACGTATTGCTTACGGGCCGGATTTTTTATGCTATCCCATATCTTTGGAAAGTGAATTGGACGAATTAAATCTGCGGGAAGTTAAGCGTTTGCCTGTATCTATAGCTTTAGAGCTGGATTCGGCCCTGAAGCTGACAGACTCTCTTCTTGGTCAGAAATTGGGAGTTATGAGTGTGAGCCGCAGCTTTATGAGTGTCATGCATGCACAGATGAAAAGGATTTTTGGCGACATACTTTCCTACGAAAGCTGCCTCCTGGGTAATTTGCAGAAGACCACTGACTTTATTGCGGACAAGAAAGTTTTAATCTTGCCGGTTTCGGTCCAGGATTTTATTGATTCGGAAGAAGTAGGACTGATTCGGCAGGCGGCCAGGGAAGGACAGAAGCATATATATGTGGAGTTCAGTTGTGATGAGGGCTCAATGATTTATGTTAATCGCACAGTTCAGGACCGTTATCGTGAACTGCGTAGCCATATAAATGATGGAGGATAAATAATGGCAGGAAAAAATGGCAAAAAGCTGGTTATTGGAGTAATCGGTGCTGACGTACATGCGGTGGGAATCCGCATTCTGGATTACGCTTTCAGTCATGCGGGTTTTGATGTAACTAATCTGGGAGTAATGGTTTCACAAGAGGAATATGTCAATGCTGCAGTGGAGACAGATGCTGATGCTGTTGTCGTTTCCTCGCTTTATGGGCATGCGGAGCTGGATTGCCGGGGTTTGCGCCAGAAGCTCGATGAGGCTGGCCTGACCGATATTCTGCTTTATCTAGGTGGCAATATCGTTGTCGGCAAGCAGGATTTTGTCGAAGTGGAGAAGCGTTTCAAAGATATGGGCTTTGACCGTGTTTTTCAGCCCAGCACACCGCCGGAAGAAACTCTAAAATGGCTTGAGTATGATCTTGGAGTGAAATAAATGAGACCTGTTCTTCTCATCGATTTCGGCAGTACCTGGACTAAGCTGACTGCAGTTTCACTGACCGACGAAACTTTGCTGGGATCTGCAGCTGCCTTCACTACTGTTGAAAAGGATATCAATATTGGCTTGCAGGAGGCGATGAAGCAGCTGGAGGTAAAAATCGGCCCTCAGAAATATGAGGATGTCTGGGCCTGTTCTTCTGCTGCCGGTGGCTTGCGTATGCATGTCTCGGGCCTGGTGCCGGAATTGACGGCGGAAGCTGCACGTATGGCAGCTCTGGGAGCGGGGGCAAAGATTGAGCGGGTTTTTTCATATGAACTGACCAGGCAGGATCTGGCTCTGATTGAGGCCAATCCGCCTGACATATTTCTGTTGGTAGGGGGAACAGATGGTGGCAACAGAGACTGCATTGTCGGCAATGCCCGGAAACTTGCCGGGCTAAATGCACGCTTTCCCATTATCTATGCAGGTAATCGCAGTGCTCTTGACCAGTGTGAAGAAATTCTCAGTCATTTCCCGCTGACAGTTTGCCCGAATGTAATGCCGCGATTTGGTGAACTACAGACGGAAACTGTGCAAAAGGAAATACGCAGTCTTTTTCTTACACAGATAATTGAAGCCAAGGGTTTGACGGAAGCAAAAAGTCTGCTGTCAGGCATCCTCATGCCCACACCATCAGCCATGCTTTCGGCCATGAAGCTTCTCGCCGAAGGCACTAAGACGGAAAGCGGGATCGGTCCTTTATTTGGTATTGATGTCGGCGGTGCCACGACAGATGTTTACTCTATTGCTGATGGTTCACCGCAGGATATGCAGGTCATGCTGAAAGGATTACCTGAACCTTATGTCAAGCGTACAGTTGAAGGCGATATCGGTATGCGCCACTGTATCGACGGCAT
>LFSM01000056.1 GCA_001512745.1 Clostridiales bacterium DTU032 | reverse complement strand
GCCGGTCCCTGGATATCTTTGTTACTGAGATCGATAACTTCCCGTCACAAGAGCTGCTGGATCATTTTTTCAGTATTTATTTTGAACATTTTGAAAAAATGAAAGCCGGCCTGCGTCAGTTAGAGGAGCATCCGCATTACCAGCGAGTGAGGAATTCAGCTAAAGAAAGCTCCGGCATTCAAAAACAGCAGCAACTGATGGAGCATGCCCGAAGGCTTGTTGAAGTTCTGGGCGATATCTCCCGGCCTACCGTAGAAAACTTCAAGCGGATAAGCGAAGCCGGCAGGGAACTCGATGGCATATCCATGCCGGGAAAAGTCGGCGGTAAAGGAAGTGACAAGAGTATAAATCATAACGATTTTGTCGACCTGATGTCGTCTGATCTCATGCCTTTCTTTTATCTGATCAATGACAATAACAAAATCAGCCCCCAGAAGCAGCAGGAATATTTTCCCGATACCGAGCCTGTCTTTACTGTCAGCCTCCAGGAAATGCAGGAGGATCTGAAGATCAGTATCGGCCCTGTGGCGCGTTTCTTTGAACTGCTTCTGGCTTTGGACAAAGAATTCCAGAAGGAAAAGTTTTCCCGCAATCTGCTGGAATTTACGGATTTCGAACATGGAGCCTTTCAGCTCTTGCAGCAGGATGATATCCGCCGCGAAGTGCAAAACCACTACGATGAAATCTATATTGATGAATATCAGGACACCAGCAGCATTCAGGACGGAATAGTCTCGGCCATTGCCAGAGACAACATTTTCATGGTCGGAGATGTAAAACAGAGCATTTACCGTTTCCGCTACGCCAATCCGACCTTATTTCAATACCGGGCAGACAAGGCGGAAGTCTTTTCAGGCTCAGCAGACTCTGCTGCCAAAGATTATCTGCTGAATCTTTCCACCAACTTTCGCAGTCAAAGCAATGTCATCGACTTTGTTAATGAAGTGTTCAGCTCCTTTCTAACTCGTGAATCCGGGGAGATTGACTATAACGAAAGTCAGCGCTTATACGTCAGGCCCGGTGCAAGTGAACCGGGCCGGGTCAGCTGGCGCATACTGACAAATACCGGCGAGGATCTCCCCGGGTCTTCTGCAACTGAAAATGATCTCCCTCCGGATGTCCTCAGCTTCACCCCGGAAAATGAGTTTCAGAGATTATCTCTCCTCGCTGCAGACACAATCCGGTCTCTGCAGGATGAGGGTGCAGAGTTAAAGGACATTGCTCTGCTGTGCTGCACCAATGCCCAATGCAAGATCCTGCGTGACAGTCTGGAAAGGCAGGGTATCCCGGTAACCGGCAGCTTTGGCGGCATCTATCCCGAAAACCTGCTTATGCGGCAGTTTGAAGCCCTGCTAAATGTCCTGGATAATCCGCGTCAGGATATTCCCCTGGCAACTTATCTGGCTTCTCCCCTTTGTGGCGCCCCCCTGCGGCCTGACGAATTTATACGCATACGCCCCCTGGCGGAGCAAAAATTCCCGGCAGAAGAAAAACCCGGACTGCGATATTTTCATGAAAGAGTTATGCTGATTGATGATTTACCCGCCTGTGCCGATGAAGCTGATGAAAATATCCGACTGAAAGTTAAGCAAGCTCTGGCTCGGATTAAACACTGGCGGCTCCTGGCCCGAGAGCGCAGTAACCGTGATCTGCTCAGCCTTATTTTGCAGGAGACTCAGTTTGAAAAGCTGCTTGAGCAGTCTGACGGCAGCCCGAACGGTCTTCGGGACAGCCGGCGCCGGCTGACTGAGCTGAAACAGTTCCTGGATTTTGTGAAAGAATCATCCTTTCAAGGTTTTGACAGCGTGCAAAAACTCTTGCAGCGCCTGGAAAAGCTGCGCCAGCGTGATATCTTCCCCGATGATTCTGAATTACAGGCGGATCTTGACGCAGTTCGTGTTCTCACTTATCACAAGAGCAAAGGCTTGCAGTGGCCTTACGTGATCTTGCTGGGTCTGGGCAATAATCAGGTGAGAAAGGACAATGACCTTATTTCTATCCACGAGCACGACGGCATCCGCAGCTATTCCTTTTCCGCTGACGGCCTGTCAGTAGCCGACAATTTTCTTAACCGGAAGAAGAAAAGGAATGAGGAAGACCGGGATCGGGCTGAAGCCTGGCGCCAGCTTTATGTCGGCATGACCCGGACTCAGGATCAGCTGTTTCTGATGAATGAATACCGCAAGCTGCCTGCAGATGACAGTTTTCTGAAAGCCAATGCAGCCGCCATTATCGACGGACCCCGCCAGTACAGAGAGACAGGCCAGGCCCTGCTGCCAGCGGATCTGGTCCGGAAATCAAACCGCTATGCCGATATTTTATGGTCAGTTCTCCTCCTCCTCTATCCCCAAGCTACCATGAAAATACTCTCCTCTGAGTCAGGCCAGTGGGAACTGCCCCATATCAGCCTTGAAACTATTCCTTATGCTGATATTTTCGAAAAGAGCTGGCTGCGGACAAAGCTGGCTGCGGAAAACCCGGAACTCACGGATGACTTCCTGCTGGTCACTGACTCAGCCTTTGACAGTGATTCTCCTTCCCGGGATGTGCAGGATCTGGTCGCACTCTTATGCGATGACCTGCCCCATCAGTCTGCTGCCCAAGCACCGGCCAAACTCACCGTCAGTGAACTGAAGCGGGCTGCTGACAGACAATCTCTTCTGGAAAAAAATGAAGAGGGAGAAGGTCCGCAAGCTGCCCTGTCCTTTGAAAGCTGGATCAGTAATCAAGAAAAGCCGGACGGCAGTCAACCGGAAGAAATTGCTCTGACTTTGCGCCGGGCAGATACAGGTGGTGCAGTGCCAACAGCAGCAGAGCGGGGCACACACCTGCATAGCTTCCTGCGCTTCCTCGATCTGGATGCTTTAGTAAATAAAGCCGAAGAAGACCGCCGGGCGGAACTGGAACGGCAGCTGGAGCAGATGATTGAAAAGCTGCAACTGCCTGCAGAGGCCAGAGCCACCATCAGGACGGAAGAAGAGAATCTTATGGCATACGCAGACAGCCAGCTGGCCCGGCGGGTTATCACAGCGGAAAAAAAGGGCCGCGTTTACCGCGAGATGCCTTTCACCATGGCAGTAGCTGCGGCGGAACTGGGCCGGGATTATCCTGAAGATGAGCTGACTTTGCTTCAGGGTATGATTGACCTCTGGTTTGTCGAAGCTGACAATCAGGCGGTTCTGGTCGACTTTAAGTCTGACCGCCTGCCAGCGGATCCCGGTGACCAGGACCAGATGATGCAACAGCGCTATGCCCTGCAACTGACCTATTATGCTAAAGCGATTGAACGCGCCACCGGGAAAAAAGTGAAAGAAAAGCAAATCTGGCTGCTCAAGGCTAAGCGCAGTCTGACCTTTGAAGATTAATAAGAAGTCAATTTTTCAGTCTAAAGTAATATACTTATTCACATTTCTTATCGAATACGTCGGTTTGCTCAGCAAAAGCCCCCGCTAACCCTTGGGTTTCCCTGTATCTATGATAAAATCGTTAATCAGAATGGACTTTTAAGGAGGGATACATGGCAGGAGTATTTTCATGGGAAGCACAAGCTTCTAATGTTGAACACTTCAAAGAAACAGTAGCAGCATGGAAGGGGCGCAAAGGCGCTTTAATGCCGATCCTGCAGGACGCGCAGATTACTTTCGGCTATTTGCCCAGACCTATTCTGGAATGGACAGCCAAAGAATTAAATACACCAATTGCTGAACTATACGGAGTCGCCACTTTCTACTCGCAATTCAGCTTTGAACCGCTGGGAAAATACAATATTTCAGTTTGTCAGGGTACAGCCTGCTACGTTAAAGGAGCAGAAAAATTGCAGAACGATTTCTGTGAGGCACTTGGTATTGAAGCCGGCGCCACCTCAGAAGACGGACTGTTTTCACTTGTTGAAACACGCTGTGTCGGCGAATGTTCAATGGCTCCTGTTGTCTCCGTAAACGGTGAGATGCATCCCCATTTTACAAAGAAGCAAATTAAACCTTTATTGAAAAAGTTACGCTCAGCGGAGGCAAGCAATGATTAAAACAAAAATGACACGTGAAGAGCTGGACTTACTGCGTGAAAGCATGAGAGGAGATCTGGATTCTTTACTGGCTGAGCGCTCCGATCTGGTAAAAAAAGACGGTGAATATGTTTTAGCCGGCGAGTTTTATGAAAAACAAACCCGCATTGCCTTACGCAATTTCAATATTATCGATCCGGAAAGTTTAGATGAATATATAGCCAGAGACGGTTACCTGGCCTTGGAAAAAGCCATTTTTGAAAACAGCCCCGCAGATATCATTACTGAGATGAAAGCTGCCAACTTGCGCGGCCGCGGCGGAGCAGGCTTTCCTGCCGGCCGTAAATGGGAAACAGCGGCCCGCGAAGACAGCGATATTAAATACATGATCTGCAACGCTGATGAGGGAGATCCCGGAGCATACATGGACCGTTCCATCATGGAAGGCGACCCCCACTCGGTACTGGAAGGCATGGCTATCGGCGGTTACGCTGTTGGTTCCGAACAGGGATTCATCTATATTCGCGCCGAGTATCCCCGGGCTGTAGAAATGCTGGAGCATGCCATCGCCGAAGCGGAAGAGCGCGGCCTGCTCGGAGATAATATTCTGGGCAGTGATTTTTCTTTCCATATCGAACTACGTTTAGGTTCGGGCGCCTTTGTCTGCGGTGAAGCGACTGCGCTGATGGAATCTATCGAAGGTAAGCGCGGCATGCCGCGGCCAAAGATTTATCGCACCAGTGTTCGCGGCCTCTGGGACAAGCCGACTATCGTTAACAACGTTGAAACTTATGCCAATGTTCCTCAGATTATCCGTAAAGGAGCAGACTGGTTTACATCAATCGGAACCGAAGATTCGCCCGGCACCAAAGTATTTGCCCTGGTTGGCAAGGTGGTGAACTCCGGCCTGGTAGAGGTTCCCATGGGGACTACTATCGACGAGATTGTCTTTGATATCGGCGGCGGTTTGCCTGATGGTCACACCGCTAAAGCTGTGCAGACCGGCGGACCTTCCGGCGGCTGTATTCCGGCAGAACTCTTTGACACCAGGGTTGATTTCGGCTCGCTGGCTGAAATCGGCTCCATCATGGGTTCCGGCGGCATGGTCGTTATGGATGAAACTGACTGCATGGTAGATATCGCACGTTTCTTCCTTGAATTTACCGTTGATGAATCCTGCGGCAAATGTACCCCCTGCCGTGAAGGAACCAAGCGCATGCTGGAGATGATCGAGCGCATTACGGAAGGTAAAGCTGAATATGAGGATCTGGACAGAATAACTTCTCTGGCCGACACTATCTCTTCCACCAGTCTTTGCGGATTGGGACAGACGGCTTCCACGCCGGTTGTCTCGACTATGCACTATTTCTTTGACGAATATCAAGCACACGTTGTTGACAAAAAATGCCCGGCCCTGCACTGCAAGGAGCTGATCAGCTTCTTCATTGAAAGCACCTGCATCGGCTGCCTCAGATGTAAACGCGAATGCCCGGTCAGCTGCATCAGTGGTGAAGTCAAAGAGCGGCATGTTATTGATCAGACCGCCTGCATCAAGTGCGGTAACTGTTTTGACGTCTGCCCGGTCAGCGCGATTACAAAAAGCTAGTTAGGAGAAAACTTGCCATGACAAATACAGGAATGTCCGCAGAAATGCGCCAAGCCATTAAAGATAGTATTAATAAAGAACAGATGAGCCATGATTTTTATGCCGACGCCGCTGCTAAAGTGAAAAGTAAAGATCTGACAGATCTCTTTGAGGAGCTGGCGGAAGAAGAACTCGGCCACAGAACATTTCTGGAAAAAGTGCTGGCGGAAGAGAGTTTTTCCCATCCGATCAGAGCTCAGAAAACCGATTTCCATCTGGCAGAAGAAGTCATTGCGGAAAAGCCGGATCTGACTACTGACATGCCCTTTGATGCTGCTATTGCTCTCGCTATCAAACGTGAGGAAGAAGCCATGACCCTTTACCAGGAACTGGCGGATGAAATTACCGGCAATAAAGAAATGTATGACATGTTTATCAATCTGCGGAATATGGAACAGGCGCACAAGACCAGGCTGGAATCGATTTATATGAACGTTGCCTATTCGGAAGTTTGGTAAGGAGGCTTATTAGATGATAAATATAACTATCGATGGCCGCCCGCTGTCACTGGAGAAACCGATTAATCTTCTGGAAGCTGCCAAGCTGGTCGGTATAGAAATCCCTCACCTCTGCTACAACGAGTGTTTATCGATCTTTGCCGGCTGCCGGCTCTGTATTGTAGAGATTGAAGGCAGGAACAAGATTGAGACCTCCTGTTCAGTCCTGGCAAAGGACGGTATGGTGGTGCATACAAACACTGAGAGGCTGCGCGCTTTGCGCCGCGACCTGCTGGATCTTCTGATCAGCAATCACCCGACAGACTGTCTGACCTGCGACAAAGTCGGTTCTTGTGATTTGCAGGAGCTTTGTTATGAATATGGCGTCAAAACTCCCAGCTATATCGGAGCTCAGACCCATTTTACTATCGATGATCTGAACCCGATCATGATCAGAGACCAGGATAAGTGCATCAAGTGCGGCAAATGTGTGCGCGTCTGTAAGGAAATCCAGGTTACCGGCACTTATGAGTTTAGCGGGCGTGGCTTTGAATCCACCGTCACTACAGCTTTTGATCAGCCGATCAACAAGGATATCTGCCGCATGTGCGGCCAGTGCATTTCCATGTGTCCGACCGGAGCCCTGCAGAATAAGCAGCTGGTCGGCTATCGCCCCTGGGAGCTGGAAAAGGTCCGCACCACCTGCCCCTTCTGTGGGACCGGCTGTAATTTTGATTTAAATGTTGATGTTAAAAATAATAAGGTTGTTGGGGTGACACCATGTGCAGATGCCCCTATTAACGGAACGGAAATGTGTGTAAAGGGTCGTTTCCATACCGACTTCATCAGTTCCGAGGAACGTTTGACAACACCACTTATCCGCAAAGACGGCGAACTGCAGCCGGCTTCCTGGGAGGAGGCCCTCAGCTATACGGCCAGACGAATGGCGGAAATTAAAGCAGACCACGGTCCTGACTCAATTGCGGCCCTGTCTTCAGCCCGCTGCACTAACGAAGATAATTATGTCTTGCAGAAATTCATGCGCGCGGTGATCGGTACTAATAGTATTGACCACTGCGCACGTACCTGACACGCCCCGACGGTTGCAGGTCTTGCAGCCACGCTGGGCAGTGGAGCCATGTCAAACTCCGTCAATGAAATACTCGGAACCGACCTCCTTTTTGTCATCGGTTCCAACACAACTGAAGCGCATCCGATTATCGGCAATAAGATGAAGCAGGCCGTCCTGAAAGGCGCCAAGCTGATTGTTGTCGATCCGCGGCAAACCGAACTGGCCAGAATGGCAGACCTGCATCTGCCCCTGGAGTCAGGCAGTGACGCTGCACTGATTAACGGCATGATTCACATCATTCTGCGCGAGGGCTGGCATGCCAAAGAATATATTGAAGAACGCACCAGCGGTTTTGAAGAGCTGGCTGAAACAGTCGAACGCTACACTCCGGACATCGTCTCGGAAATTACCGGCATCCCGGAAAAAGACCTTTATGAGGCTGCCAGAATGTATGCGCAGACAGCGAAAGCCGGTATTTATTACACGCTCGGTATTACAGAGCACACCACAGGCACCTCCAATGTCATGAATCTGGCCAACCTGGCCCTGGTTACCGGACATATCGGCTACGAAAATGCCGGCATCAATCCTCTGCGCGGCCAGAATAACGTGCAGGGAGCCTGCGATATGGGAGCTTTGCCTAACACTTATCCCGGCTATCAGAGGGTAGAAAATGAGAGAGCAATTAAATTCTTCTCCGATTTCTATGGCACAGCAATGAACCCTAAGGACGGTTTGCGCATCCCCGAAATGATGGATGCCGCTGTTGAAGGCAAGCTTCGCGCCATGTTTGTCATGGGTGAAGATCCTGTCCTCTCAGATCCGGATGCCAACCATGTCAAAAAAGCCATGTCCTCCCTGGATTTCCTAGCCGTCCAGGAGATCTTCATGTCTGAAACGGCAAAATTCGCTGATGTAGTTTTTCCCGCCAGCTGCTATGCAGAAAAAGACGGCACCTTCACAGCTTCAGAGCGGCGCGTCCAAAGAGTCCGCAAGGCTGTTAATCCACCAGGCGAAGCCAGGCTTGACTGGCAGATCATCTGCCAGCTGGCCCAGGCGATGGGCGCGCCCGGATTCGACTTCAGGGATGCAGAAGAAATCTTTGAAGAGATCCGCGGCACCACACCATCTTATCGCGGCATGACCTACAAGCGTCTGGAGGAAGAAAACGGCTTGCAGTGGCCTTGTCCCACCGAAAGTCACCCCGGTACCAAGTTCCTGCACAAGGGTGTCTTCCCTGGCGGCAGAGCCCGCATGATTCCAGTCGAATATGAAGAACCGGCTGAACTTATAAATGAAGATTATCCGATCCTGCTCAGCACAGGCCGCAAACTCGGCCACTATAATGTGACGACACGCTATTCCCGGCTATTGGATTCGATCAATCCTTACGAGGAAGCGGAAATCAACCCCCGGGAAGCTGAAGACTACGGTCTGCAAGCGGGTGATCTGATCCGCGTCAGCAGCCGCCGCGGCAGTGTGGTCACCCGGATTGATATCACTGACAGGGTAAAGCCCGGTATGATGTTCATGACTTTCCATTATCGGGAAACACCTGTAAATGAGCTGACGCAGGCCGCCTACGACCCGATAACCCTAACCGGTGAGTATAAAATCAGCGCTGTCAGAATTGAAAAGGTTGACTGGAAGGATGAAGATCTGGCCGATGAAGTCCATCGTTTCGCCAGACTGGATCATCTGGTCAAATAGAAGCTCAAATAAGAGAATGAAGGCTTGAGCTGTCTTAAGAAAACCAGTATAATCATTAATGTAAACAGGGCGTCGGTGCAACTTCTTCTTTACCGGAGGAGACGAACCGGCGCCCTATCTTATGTCTTGATGCCGGACAAACTTACTGCAGCCGCAGCAGTTCCCGGAAGATATCAGAGGCCACCGGGATCAGTTCATCGCGAAAATCATATTCCCGGGTATGTACTGCCGGATAATCCTTGCCATTGCCGATGAGGAAAAAAGCACCTGCTGTCAGTTTAGTATAGTAGCCGAAATCTTCTGAACTCCTTATGGGATCCACAAGCTCCACCAGTTCAAGAGACAGATTTTCAGCTGCCTGCCTGATCTTAGCATTGCTCTCTGCGTGATTCCGGGTTTCCGGAAAAGCGTCGACATACTCAAAACTCAGCTTTAAGCCATCTCTGTCTGCCAGCTGCTCAGCCAGATCTTCGATTTTTTTCAAGAGATAGTTAAGATCTTCTTCGTAAGTGGCCCGCACTGTAAGCAGGAGGTCTCCTTGGCTGGCATTCGAACCAAAAGCTCTCTCGCCGACTGCAATCTGGATAACTGAGCAGAGTACCCGACCCGTATATTGGTCCGAAGCAGTGAGATCCGGCAGGGAGTTGACCAGCTGAGCGATGGCAAAAGCAGGGTTTTTGCCTGTTTCCGGCATACTGGCATGCGAAGGCCTTCCCTCCATGTGAATGATCAGACCGCTTGAAGGCGAGAAAATAATACCGTCCCGCACGCCGATGGCCTTGAAAGCCACATCGTTCATATTGTGGTAGCCGAAAATCTCATCAATCTTATTTTCTTTGATAAAAACTGAAGCCTCCGCAGCACCATCGCCGGTTTCTTCGGCATGCTGAAAGAGGAAAAAAACATTGTGGTCAGCCCCGTACTGGTCGATCTCGAGTGCAAAACCGGCCAGACTTGCCGCATGTCCCTCATGTCCGCACTTGTGGGAAACACCAGGGTTTCTGGACGCATAGGGGAGATCAAGATACTCCGGCTGAGGCAGGGCATCGATGTCCGCCCGGAAAGCGATATTTTTTCTGTCCGCGCCCGCAGTATAAACGGCATAAAACCAGCGGCCCCTGTCTACGATCTCCAGCTTGCTGTGGTCTTGCAGAAATTCAATCAGACGAGCTTTGGTCCAGACTTCCTGATTGGACAGTTCAGGATGTTCATGCAGTTCATGACGTAGTTTTACCGCCAGGTCATAATTTCTCCGGTCCATAGGCAAATTCCCCCGCATCCTTACTTAGCAATGACTATTTTATGCAGTTAATATATCATTATTTTGACGGTGATGGCAGGATTAATACATGGAGCAGAAAAATAAAAGATCATCTACAGACTACAAGCCTGCCCGCAGCTGGCTGGTCCCCCTGCTTGTGGGGCTGGCCCTGCTTTCCTTTTCCATGGAACTTTACGGCAGCGCCTGTGCAATATCTGCTGTAATCGGCTTCCCCTGCCCCGGCTGCGGCAGCAGCAGAGCTCTTGTTCTGCTTTTTCAGGGCAGGCTGAAAGAAGCTTTGTTCATGCATCCTCTGATTATTCTGTCCCTGCTCATCCTGCTTTTTGTCCTGGTGTCAGAATTGTTCAAATTCATCAGAAGAAAACAAGGGAGACCATGGTCTAATCCGATTCCGCAGCGAATAAGGGACATTCTGGCTGTTGCCATTATTGCCCTTTATCTGGGAGTGTATATTTTTCGCATGATAAAATATTACCCCCACACTGAACCCATGGTCTACAACTGGGATTCCCTGTGGGGGCGAATAGCTCGTTTTTTTATTGGTATTTTTTCTAAATAAGCGATTAGTTCCTGTAGCTTGAGGCCATCGGATTAATACTGGGCAGTTCTTGAAGGCTGGCCCATATATAGTGCATTCAGACGTTCCTGAACTGTATAGGCCATGAACAAGATGCCGATGCCGACGAAGACAGTCAGAAGCAGCCAGAGGATAAATTTGCTATCTGAACGATAACCACGTTTGTTATCAATCTCCACCAGGGCTTCGTCAATGTAATACATATTAATCCAGGAGAAAATCATACAAAGAATGCCCCAAAGCTCATAGCTGGGCTTGGTCTTTTCGTAACCTAAGATAGAGTTAAGATCCTGAGAAGTAACATAACGCCAGTAAATCAGGTAGATACCACAGGTGAAAATACTTAAAAGCAGTACTGTCACCGGACTGCGATATTGGCCTCTGTATCCGGTTAAAGGAATATTGCGCGGGTCTGTGTTCTGATAGCCGGGCTGTTGCTGATATTGGTACTGCTGTTGACCGCCGCCTTGGCTGTAAGCTGCCTGTCCCTCGATTTCTAAGCCACATGTCGGGCAGAACCTTACATCGTCAGGAACTGCGTGACCATTTGGACATCTTCTCATAATTATCCTCCTCAGCTTATAAATAATAAATCTCTCACTGTTTACGTTTTATTATTTTAGCATAAGATTGTCAGGGCAAAGCAATTTAAGTTCAGATGCGTTTTATACAGCTGTCAGAATATCAAGAAATTGTCCGTCTGCTGCAGTCTGCAGCTTCTGATAATTTGTCAGGATGCCATCATCAAGATCTAGGTCAATCCTCAGGTCAGCCAGCTGCTTTAATTTTTCGTCGTAGTTGTAACACTCTGTCAGCTGGCCCTGTAATTTCGACTGCCGGCGGACACTTTCGCTGCGGCTGATAAGCCTGGATCCTTCTGCCTCCTGAACTTGCAGGCCGGCCAATTCATCTTCATAGACCCGGATTTGCCGCTGCAGATACTTCGATTGCAAGAGATGGCAGCAGTCGGTCTGATAGCGGTGGATGTAGATCAAAGCCTTAAAGCCGTTTTCTTTACCACTGTCAAAGAGCCAGTAGATCGGCCGCCGGCCCGAGCCGTTAACCGAGTATTGCCGGCAGTGATCCCGGTAAAAATCCCGCAGCAAATAGCTGCGTATAATGGTGCGGGGGTCGTCAGCTTCCGGATTGAAGCTTTGCGATAGACCGCCGGCAATAAAGATCAGGTTCTCTTCCAGGCTTTCCCTGCCGTAAATTTTTACCAGAAAAGCGACAAGGTGCTTTACAATGTCATCTTCAAAATATTCTTCATCAGTCAGAATCAGAACATTATCCGGGCTGGCGGGAAAAGTCTGATCAGCAGCAGCCGGCCACTTGCCTCCGGCGAAAAAGAGACCGCCTTCATCCAGGGAATAACGACCCAGCATACAGCCCAGGGCATAGGAAATAAATTGCTTAATCAGGTCCGTCTTAGTTAAGACATAGCGATTTCCCCGCATCTCCGGCGGAATATCGGCCTCAGAATCATAAAGCAGGCTGCTGCTTATATCCCTGTCCACCGGGTCAGCGTCCAGTTCTGCCTGAAGACCGTAGAGATCGATAAAGATGCGGTTCAGCCTGGCTTCCTTTTTCCTGAGCTGGTCAAAGTGGACGCTGAAGTGTTCTTTCAACAGAGCGTAGGCCTCAGACAGGCTGCCCGGCCTGACAGTTTTTTCCGTCTTTTTCACAGGCAGATGACTGCGATAGCTGGCCTCAAAAGCGGGAAAATCCACCAGCGGATGACAGTTGAAATCACGGGAAAGTTCAAAGCTGTCCCAGTCAGCCCTGGCTAAGCCGACACAATCATCCGCCAGTTGCAGGATCTCAGCCTTATGTTCCCGGTCAAGAAGAATCGGAAAATTATCAAAGTCACCCACATTGAGATTCAAGGTGGGATTCATCATTTTGAAAAGATAATCAGCTATCGGCGTACTGAGCAAAGCCAGAAGATATCTGAGCAGGTCCGGATCATCCGAAAAAGCTGAATTGCCGGCCACATTGGGTACGCTGCCGCCCTTACGGTAACGAATACTGAAACCGGCACTGGTAATCAAACTCCAGCTGATCGCTTCCCGAAAATAAAACTGCCGTGACGGCAGACAATTTCCCTGGCCGGCCAGGATATCAAAATTTTCCTGGTCAAACTTGATCAGATAGTCGGAGTTGCCATACCAGCGGCGATAGCGTCCGCCTTTGTCGTGGGGTGCATAGAGCTTGCCCGAGCGATGGAAATCCTCCACCGATACAGCATCGTCGTTGATCTTGTCCTGTTCAACTTCGAACCAGAGCCGCAGGAAACGGCTATTATCACCACTGGCCAGGCCCTGGCGAGCTTCGACCAGACTTTTCATCGGCCGGCCTTGTTCAAAAATGTCAAAAACCTCTTCACCGGCCCAATAGGCGATCGGTGTCGAAGGCAACTTGCGGAAATTTTCCGCCTTACTCTCGAAAAAGTAGGCGCATTCTTGTGCAGCCAGAGCCTGGCGCAGTTTTTCTTCCTGGACACGGAGACCGCCGGTGAATTCAGTCAGCTTGATGTAGAGGCCCTTACTTTCAGCCGGAGCATTTTTCAACACGAAGGCACATATGGGCACGGTAGCAGCATCGAAAGCGGAGTATTCCAGCTGCACCAGGGTTGTAATGGCCTTGTTCCTGACTATGAAACGACGCAGCTTTTCATAACTTTTAATAAACATCCAGACATAGGGTGTCATCAGGGCTGAATATCCTTCCGGCTGGCAGAAGAGAAAATTCCTGTAAATATAAACGCTGAAAAGATCGCGCCTGTAATCATAGTAGTTTTTGTGGACAAAAGTTTTCAGGATGCCGGTGAACCTGTTCATATAAGGCGGGTTGGTACAGACTACCTTGTATTTGTCAGAAAGCAGCCTGGCCTGCTCTGCCAGCTTCTTCAGCAGGGGATAGGTCTGTCTGAGCCAGACCGCATTTTCTGCTGGCCGGTGGTCGAGCTGACCTGCTGCCCGATCGAGCCAGTGGATAAAGCTCTTGTAGTCCCGATCCTCCACCTGCAGGAGAGAACCGATTTCTCCGGCCTCGCGGAAGATCTCAACAAGATACTCAGCCGTATCAGCCGCCTCCGGTGCCATAGTCTGCAAAGAAGCAGGCAGACAAGAATCTACAGCCTTACTCTCTGCCAGCGCGAAAACCTGTACCTGAATCCCGCTGTCAAAAAAATCCGGATCATAGCTGCGGGCTTTCATGGTGATAGCGAAATTCGCCAGGTCCGCTACGCGTTTGTCAATATCAAGGCCGTGCAGATTATAGCGCACAATCTCACGCGCTGCCTGAGCTTCGCTATAGCCGCATTCCCGGTAAATCTCCACTAGAAGATCAAAAGCGTAAAGGAGGATATGGCCGCTGCCGACACAGGGATCGAGTACTGTCAGGTCCCGGGGCTTAATCGGATCCAGCCTGTGATCGCGGCTCCCGGCAGGGCTCCCGGCTTTAGACTCAACGAAAAGCTCCAGTTTTTTGCCCAGAGGGCTGTCCGGATTGCAGTCCAGCCAATAGCGGCCCAAAGAGTTATCCAGCAAATAGCGCACGATCCAGTCGGGAGTAAAGACCTGGGTAGCGGTCGGAATATCCTCTCTTTCAATCTGTTTTACATTGAGGCTGATAATCTCGTCGCGGCGGTCGGCTGTAAAGTACTGATAAAACCAGCCGATTATCTCCACCTGCCCCCTCTGGCGCAGGTCGAAATCCGCCTCGGGAATATCATGCAGCAAATGCCAGACCAGGCCGTCTTCATCCTCTGAAGAGAGGCTGACCAGCAACTCAAGATAATCCGGAAGTCCGGCAAAAACCGAGGGGAATTTATCAGCCAGGCTCTGGCATTTTTTTATAAAAAGAAAAGTATAAAGCTGTTCGCTGTTATTTCCCTGCTGCAAGCGGATCAGCTGCTCCTGATCAGCGGGGCTTAAGCTCAGGCCTTCGCCCGGATTGCAGGCTGAGAGTGAATATTCGTCTCCGGATAGAAAAGCGTTCAGTTCAAGAAAGCGCAAGGCGATCAGGCAGGAAAAGCAGCTGTAGGCTGCCTGGGACAAGATCTTCTTGTAGGCAGAAAGATAATCTCCCTCAGCAGCTTCCTGCAAACTAATGGCAGCAATCAGTTCGCGGCGCAGGCGCTCCCTGCGGCTGTTAGCAGGGCCGGCTGCCACAACAGCTTCGCTTTGCTCACTAATAGCTGAGGGCTTTATACCTAATGCGGAAGCCTTTTGCTCAATCTCTGCGCTTAATCTGCGCTGCGCCCCCAGCGCAAATTCTTTAACAGCTTTTATTGGCATGGACCTCCCGCTTCCTCAAAATTATTAACTCCGTCAGGTGAGATATTGATTATTGCTGTAAACTAGTCAGCCCTTTGCTCAGCCCGGAGCAAACGCTGCTGCCTCTCATTTTCCAGTTCCCCTTTACTGATGGTAGCCGGGGCCGGGGGGCGATTGGGCGCATCGTAGTAGCAAAGTCCCCGGTATTGGCAGTAGCCGCAGGGTGAGCCTCCGTCATTATCTGAGCGGACCACCGGTGTGGCGGAAAAACAGCCCCGCCTGATGGAGCGGATGCTTTCTCTGGCCATAGTAATTGCAAAGTCGCTGTCACTTTCCAGCTCTGCTGCACTTTGTCCCTCAATGGTCTTGTTCAGCTTACTCAGGTACTCATCCTCAGCCCGGTAAACATGTGACAGGCGATTTTTGTTGTTCTCCGACCTGTTTTTAAAAAAGAGCAGGAGGGAAGCATCAACCTGCATCTGCGGGTTAGCCTGCTGCCAGACTTTGCGGTAAATCGGCAACTGAATATCCGTGCCGTCAACAAGTCCGACCTGACTTTGCTTATTCGAGCGTTCGCTGCGCTTGAAGTCATATAGTCTGAATTTCTGCGCCCCGGCATCCACATCAACGCGGTCGATCAGGCCGCGCAGGACAACGGACTGGCCATCGACATCCAGGGCATAGGGCCTGGGGTCATTATCCCGGGGGAACTGCCATTCCAGAGCATGAGGATAAAAGGGTCCTGTCTCTCCCGGCAGTTCCGCCGTTGTATATTCCAAAGTTGCCGCTGCGTGCTGAAGCAGACGTTCTCCGATCATACCGGCTACTTCCGGACGGCCGTAAACATAAAAACCCGGCTCCTTCTGGACCTGTGCATAATAATTTCTCAGGTAACCACCGGCAATCTGCTGGCGCCATTCTGTCATAATACGGCTGCGATCAGGTGGCGGCACCGCCTGCAGCCGCTTTTGCAGGTCCAGCAAAGCCAGTTCCAGCAGGCGGTGAACAAAAGAGCCCTGCTCCCGCGGATTATCTTCGGCGATATCGCGTTCACGCAGCTTAAGTCCGTAATCGACAAAATATTGAAATGGACAGCCGTTGTAACGCTGCAGGGCTGAAATACTGATTGATCCGGGTTGCAGGATCTTATAGCTTGAGTCAGCCAGTATAAATCTGCCGGGCTGCAGAAGGAAGTTAGCAGACAGCCCATTCCCGACCTGCGGGGTCCGGCTGTTTTTCTCTATCTGGCCCACAGCGTTGCGCCAGAGACTATGGCTGTATTTTTCTCTGCTGAAGATTAAGCCGCGTCTGGCATATTTGAGAATATTCCAGCGGGCATCAGGCTTTGTGTCCGTTTCCAGCAGGACAGTTTCCGTATCGGCTGCCTTGATCCAGGCTTGCAGCTGCAGGGACTGCTTGTCTTGGGATTTTGTCGCTGCAGAAATGCGCAAGCTCTCAGGCTGAGTTTCCAGACGATAATTGATCAGGGACTGGGTAACTGCTAAGTTATCCAGACGATGCGGCAGCTTGGTCCCGGTATGCTGAGACAGCCACTCACGTTCATCATCCCGCAGGAAGCCTTCACCCGGTCCCGCAGGGGGGAAGTGGTCTGCATCGGCGCCCAGGATATAGAGAACTTTAGCAGGATAGTCAACAATCTGGGCCAGCGAAGCTACCCGCACACGATCAATGCCCACAGGAATAGAGGACTGTGACAAACCTTGCAGGCCGGCCATAAGCATTTGGGTGAAGTGCTTTTGCGACATTCTTTCATCCTGCAAAACCAGGCCGGCTTCGGCTGACAAATCGACTAAAGCATTCCAGGCTGCAACCAGATGCAGGGCCTCCTGCTCGTGACCGGCTTGCAGCAGGATTTGTTTTTCCGCCTCTACTCTTTCCTGAAAGCTGGCTCCGTTAAAGATAGTGATCTTATCTCCGAGAAGAGTCTCTTTCAGATAATCGAGCTTGCCCTGTCCTGTCCTCACTTGTCTCATGCCGGCACCGAAGGCAAAGATCTCACGCAGATGGGCGGAGACTTTGCTTACTGCTGCTGCTATTTCCTCGTCATCGGACAGTTCTTCGTAGTAGGAAAGCTGCCTGTCTTCACCTTCACAGAATCGTTTCAGGATACCGGCATTATTAACGCCCGCCGACAGACAGACGTTTTCAAAAGAGTCTATTTCCGATTCACTCAGGCCGGTCAGACCACAGCGCAGGTATTGCATGGCATCAGCAAAGCTGAAATTGTCCACTGATAGTTTGAGTATCTGCGCTAAAGCCCGCAGGCATGATGTTTGTGCCAGTTTGCGGCCGCTGTCGATATATGAGGCAATACCATATTCACTAAAGGCGGCCTCCAGCTCAACTGTAGTCATATCTGTTTCACACAGGCCCACAGCTATATCCCGCCGGCGGTATTTTTTTCTAAAAAGCAATTCGCGAATCTCACCAGCCACATAGTTTACTTCGTCATTAAGGCTGTCCGCCAGAACAACTTTAATCTGTGCCTTTTTTACTGCCGGGCAGATTAATTGCCTGAATTTTGCCTGGGGGTAGGTTTTTTTGATCTCCTGCAGGCTTCGCCGGCCGAGATCAAAAGACAGGTCTCTGCTGCCGGGCTGATCGGCAAGAAGGAAAAAGGTCATGGCCCGTACACGCCGGGACAGGGCTTGCAGGATTCTTTGTTCCTGTACCGTCAGTAAACGTTCGCTGCCAAAACCATAGATAAAAACATCTGTCGTTGCCAGAAAATCCAGACGCGGGTATCCGGCGGGATCTTCGATGATCCTGCAGGCGCGGTCCAGGTTGCTGTCGCGGTCTACCAGACCCATTTGCGTAAAAGAATCTTCCAGCAGGTCTTTCAGGCTGGCAAAATCCGCCAGTTTATCCTGCGTTATCTCCCCTGCTGAAGACTCGCCGGCAAGAGCTGCCCTCCGCAAATCATCTGCTGAAATATCGTAGCGGTAGAAATCGCCCATGACTTCCGCCATCTCTGCGGCGAAAGCAGGGCGTTCAGCCAGATTTTGAAATCTGCGGAATTTTTCTTCATTTTTGATTAGCAAACGCTGGATCAGCATGGCCTTGCCCGGGCGGGAAAGAGTTCCGGCTTCGGCCCCTCCGGCTTCGGAGAAAATGCGCTGGGCTAAACGGCTGAAGGAGAGGACCTCCGACATCATCAGGCCTTTGGCTCCCGGCTCTTCCAGATAAGCGCGCTCCAGATCAGCCTTTTGCCGCTCGGGTACAAGCAGGAAAGCTCTGTCATCCGGCCAGTCTCCGCTGTGACTGATCATTTCGGCAAAAAGCTTATTCTGCAGGACAGAGGCCTGTTCTGCGAAATATACGTCGATTCTCGCTTTTTTCAAAACTACAACAACCGCCTTCTTCGACTACTAAGATACCTTGTCTGCAAGCTTCCCAAAAAAGGAATAAATTGGATCTGCTCTTCAAAATTGATATACTTAGTCATAATCTATCATAGATTGAAGAGGAATCAGGTGATGAATATGCAATATTCGCTCGGTATAGATTTGGGCGGGAGTCACATAGCCGCTGCACTTGTTGACGAAGAGGGTCAGCTTTTTTATAAAGAAACGCGGCAGACTGATGTCAGTGGTGGCGTCAAGGGTGTAGCTGCAGATATTGGACAGCTGGGGCAGTCTATTTTAAAAAATCTGGACCATAAAAAGCAGATTTCGGTACAATATCTGGGAATCGGTGTACCCGGCCCTGTCCATCCTGAAACACACAATGTTATCCTTGCTCACAATCTCGGCTGGGATAATGTAAATCTGCTTCCTGAATTAGTGCCATATTTTCCAAATCAGGAAATTCATATCGTAAACGATGCCAGCTGTGCTACGTGGGCAGAGTATAAGTTCGGTGCCCTCCATGATTACCCCAACAGCATGCTGCTCACTCTGGGAACCGGTCTGGGCGGCGGTGTTATCTATCGGGGCGAAGTCTTTGATGGCGGAAACGCTTATGGCTTTGAACCCGGACACACAATCTTAGTAGCGGACGGCGAATTGTGCAGCTGCGGGCGGCGCGGCTGTCTGGAGGCCTATGTTTCTATCAGGGCCTTGCGCCGTGAAGCTGACAAAGCCCTGAAGCAGCATCCCGACTCTCTGCTGTTAAAAGACAAGTCTCTGGACTCTTCAATGCCCTATACCATCCGTGAATTGTTTGCAGCAGCTGATGCTGGTGATCCTGCAGCCAAATATTCTGTCGACCTTTATGTGCACTATCTTGCCATCGGCATTGCTTCTTTTATTGTTGTTCTGCAGCCAGAAATTATTGCTCTGGGCGGCGGCATCAGCTATCAGAGCGAAAATTTCTATTCTGACCTGCAGGACGCAGTGGCAAAGCACCTGCTGGCAGGAGCCTGTCAGCCTGTTCCCCGGATTATCCAGGCCAAACTGGGCAATGATGCCGGTATCGTCGGAGCTGCGATAAGCAGATGAAAAAGTTTGCCCCCTGGCAATATGTCCTCACTGCTTTTTACTCCGGTCAGGCTGCCTCGACTCTCGGCACTGCCCTGGTTCAGTTCGCCCTCATCTGGTATGTGACTTTCCGCACCAACTCCGGGCTTGCTCTGACAATAATGACCATAGCATCCTTTCTCCCGCAGCTTTTGATCGCTCTGGTTTCAGGTGTCTGGGCCGACCGCTATGACAGGCGCTGGGTGATTATACTTGCTGATGGCGGGATCGCATTGGCGTCCTTGATTGTTTCGATTTTCTTCATCAAGGGCTTTGAGAGTATCTGGCTGATTTTTCTGGTTTCCGCTATCCGCTCTCTGGGCGGAGGCATTCAGGGACCGGCTATTAATGCACTGATACCGCAAATTGTCCCTAGAGGCAGTCTGGTTCGCAGTAACGGCATCTACAGCACTATCGGTAATATTATTCAGTTGCTTTCTCCCATTCTGGGTGCCACCATGATTGTGATTCTGCCGATCTGGGCTATCTTCATGATTGATGTCGGCACAGCAGCCATTGCTATTGTCATCATGCTGGCCTTGCCTCTGCCCCACCAGAAGACAGGCGACGTCGCCAATGCCTTTGGCGTTAACAAGCAAGGGGCTGATTTCGACTGGGGCTTTCCCAGTGGTGCCGTGGAAGCAGAACAAATTGCTGACTTCGCTTCAGTCGAAGAGGGTCTTGAGGCGGAGGACAGTAGCCGGATCGGTGAGTTCAAAGCAGGTCTGCAATATATCAACGGCAAGCCTTTTATCAAAAAACTGATGACCGTTTACGCCATGTTTATGATTCTGCTGGCCCCCATTGCCACCCTGCTGCCCTTATTCATCAGACGGCATTTCGGTCTGGAAGTCTGGTATGTCACAGCTGCGCAAATAGCTCTCTTCGCCGGTATGGCTCTGGGAGGTTTGCTGGTTGCTGCCAAAGGCGAGTTCAAGAGCCGCGTCCGGACTATCCGGGCAGTAGGCATAGTTTTAGCCCTCCTCACTATGACTCTCGCAACCTTAGGCATAACGAATGTAAATATATTTGTTTTCTTCGCCATGATACTCTTGCTCAGCGGCCTGGCGGTTCCTTTTTATACAACCACTATCAATGTCCTCTTGCAGGAGAATGTAGATAAATCCTTCCATGGACGAGTGTTTGCCGTGCTTTACATGATCGGCTCGGCCGCCATCCCTCTGGGAACAATTATCTTTGCTCCTTTAGCCGATGTCATTCAGATCGAATTTGTTCTCTTCCTCACCGGCAGCCTGCAGTTCCTGATTCTGCTCTGGTCCTGGAAGAAGATTCCGCTGGATCTGTAGGGGGTACAGAGCAGCGATTTTCTGCCCGGATAAACTATTTATATGCAGCCACAGATTCGGCCACAAGATCCCAGAACTTTGGCAAATCAACTGCCATGCCGACTGTTAGGTTAGGAGCTTTTTTCGTGGTATTTAGAATATCGCAGACGGTTCTGCCATAGCAGGGGCCGCGGTTGATATCAACTACTACGTACATGTCCTGTGTTGTGAATAAGTCCGGGTCTATGAGATAGGCAACAGTGGTGACGTCGTGCACAGGACCTGCCTCGAGGCCATAGGCAATATATTGGGAGTGCAGGGTAAAGCGCATGATATCGCCAAAGAGTTTTCCGGCTTTGTTGCCAAGAGATTCCATACGGTCAATAATCTCAGGCGTGCAGACGGTCTGATCGGTTAAATCCAGCCCCATCATAGTGATCTTGACCCCGCTGCTGAAGACAACATGAGCCGCCTCCGGGTCGGCAAAAACATTAAATTCCGCTGATGGTGTTACGTTTCCGGTACCGTAAGCGCCGCCCATCAGGACAATCTCCTGAATTTTTGGCAAAATTCCCGGCTCCAGCCGCATGGCTGTGGCGATGTTGGTCAAGGGGCCAACCGGGACCAGAGCGATATCTCCATCACTTGCCAGCAGGGTCTATGGCCGGGTGATTGCCGGCGAGCATGATCGCTATAGCATCATCGTGACCCGGATCGCAATCCAGAATAATTTTTTGCTTCTTCATGTTCGGCTCCTCCTGATTAGTGCTTGTGTTAAGTATAAGCTATGGGGAAGCAGCTTATCAGGGAAATATCCGGCTGTGTGAATCTAATAAGAATGGACTGACTGAATTGAATGCCGATATTCATGTATTGTCTGCTGTTCCAGGTCCTTCATCTTAGCAGCAGTTATTAATCTGTCCAAAGCAATCAAATAGGCGCCCTGTCGCAGGGATGTAGAATATTTCTCGGCTTCATCCCAAACCTTGTTAAAAGCTTCTACCATAATTGTTTCAAGTTTTTGATTTATATCATATTCCTCCCATTTGAGGGAGTATAGATTTTGGATCCACTCAAAATAAGATACAATAATACCCCCGGAATTTGCCAGGATATCGGGAACAATGATCACACCCTTCTTAGCAAGCATTTTGTCCCCTTCAATAGTCGTGGGTGCATTGGCTCCTTCCACTATAAGTCTTGCTTTAATCTGGGGCGCGAGCTCTCCGGTAATTTGGTGGCCTAAAGCAGCAGGTATCAGGATATCAACATCTTGAATTAATAGTTCCTCCCGGGGAATTCTGCGAATACCCGGTGAATAGTAGTCCTGTAGCAAGCGTCCTGTTTCCTCAGAGAGGAATTTCAATATTTCCTCGATATCCAATCCCTCTTCCTGATATATTCCTCCCGAAACATCACTTAGGGCGACAATCTTGCAGCCAGACCTATGAAGGTGTTTTGCAGCAGATCTGCCAACATTTCCACATCCCTGAATTGCAATTCGCGCGCCTTTAAAAGCTAGCTTATGTTTTTTGCATATTTCTCTTACCATGAGCTTAATGCCAAGGCCTGTGGCATCAGCTCTTCCTAGTGAGCCACCGAGTTCAATCGGTTTTCCTGTTACAACAGCAGGAGTCGGCTCTCCCCGCAAACTACTATATGTATCCATAAACCAAGCCATTGTTTCTGCATTAGTATTTACATCAGGGGCAGGAATGTCAGTGTCAGGCCCGACAATAGGATAAATCATATTTGTATATGCTCTTGTCAGCCGTTCAAGTTCACTTTTGGATAATTCTGTGACGTCAACTTTTATGCCGCCTTTGCCTCCTCCGAAAGGTAAATTAACAACTGCGCACTTAAAGGTCATCCAGGCTGCCAGGGTTCTTATTTCACTAAGATCAATACTTTGATGATATCTGATACCGCCTTTATATGGGCCCAGAAGATTTGAATGCTGGACTCGATATCCCTCAAATATTTGAAGAGACCCATCGTCCATTTCAACCGGTATCGATACTTTCATTTCTCTTTCCGGGTATTTTAGTCTGAGATAATCCTGTTCTTCCCATCCCAGAAGTTTTGCGGTTTGATCCAATATTGCTAGAACTTCGTCATATGCATCATGCTTATCAATCATGTTCGTCTCCATGAGAATCCGGAATTTTATTTCCACCAATATTATCTGTAAAAAACATGATTGTATAGTTATGCGTATAATTTCATTAATATGTATAATCTTGCCGGTTGAGCCGGTCAAGCTATCTACACATTCACAAGAGGCTTTAATGTTGTACACATGTTCGCTGACCGGTCATGATGCGTATCTGGCTCAGGTTTTCGTTTTCCGCAATATGCTAGTTGAACTAATAGACTTGGACGATATGTGCGCTGTCGATATTGGCTGTGCCAAGGGACTTTAGATCTTCTTTTGAAGATTAGCAAAATCGGGTAGGACCCCGTTCATTATTTGAACGGGGGACCTCCCACACCACCGTACGTAC
>LFSM01000079.1:1549-1927 GCA_001512745.1 Clostridiales bacterium DTU032 | reverse complement strand
GCAGTTGTAATCGGTCTGGCTGCTGTTATCATCGGCGAAGCTCTCTTCAGCTGGATATTTAAGAATTTTGCCCTGCGTCTGCTCAGCACGGTTTTAGGAGCTGTTATTTACTATATCGTTATCCAGTGCATTCTCTGGCTGCGACTTGATCCAAATTACCTTAAGCTGCTTACAGCTTTGGTAGTTGCTGTTTTCCTTGCGATTCCCTTCTGGAAGTCTAAACTGTCGAATCTGACCTTTAAGGCAAAGGAGAATGGCGATGCTTAGGATTGAAAATGTCAACAAGACCTTCAACCGCAATACCGTTAATGAAAAGAAAGCATTGATCGATCTCAATCTTCTGCTGGAGGATGGTGATTTTGTTACTGTAATCGGCGG
>LFSM01000079.1:0-1491 GCA_001512745.1 Clostridiales bacterium DTU032 | reverse complement strand
GAGTATAAGCGGGCTGCTTATATTGGCAGAGTGTTTCAAGATCCCATGATGGGCACTGCTGCCGGCATGATGATAGAAGAAAACATGGCACTGGCTTACCGTCGCGGAGGCCGGCGCGGTCTGAGCTGGGGGGTCACAAAAGCCGAGCGGGAACTCTACTCAGAACAACTTGAATCATTGCAACTGGGTCTGGAAGACCGGCTTTCTGAAAAAGCAGGCCTGCTTTCCGGCGGTCAAAGGCAGGCACTGACCTTACTGATGGCAACATTGAAGAAACCGAAGCTGCTCCTTCTGGATGAGCATACCGCTGCACTGGATCCGAAAACTGCCAAGACTGTTTTAGCAATTACCAAACAGATTGTTGACCAGCATAAGCTGACGACCGTGATGGTTACTCATAATATGAGAGATGCGATTGCTTTGGGGAATCGGCTGCTGATGTTTTATGAAGGACGGATTGTGGTAGATGTTTCAGGAGAGGCTAAGCAACAGCTAACGGTGGAGAAACTACTGCAAATGTTTGACAGCGCCAGCGAGGATGGTGCTATAGAGGATATTCTCCTGCTGCCCTAAGTACTTTACAAAATGAGACCGGATGATTGAAATATGTTATCGTAGTTGCTATTGAGACATCCGGAAAGGGGAAGAATTCATGCGTTATTCCGCAGTGATTGCAGCTGCAGGACTGTCATCAAGGATGAAGTCCTTTAAACCCTTATTGCCTCTGGCTGATGACACTATTATCGGTACGCTTATTGATACTCTGAAACAAGCCGGTGCGGCTGATATTGTTGTGGTTATCGGTCACAAAGCTGAAGAAATGGCCGCATACCTGGAAAAGCATGAAGTGCGTGTCTGCGAGAATAAAGAGTATGCAGAAACGGAAATGTTTGATTCCGTTAAATTGGGTCTGCAGGCCTTAGCTGATGATTACGATGCTGTTTTTATCACACCCGGCGACATGCCCCTGGTAAAACTGGAAAGCCTGGAAGCCCTGAAGGAACTTCAGGCCGGTGTTGCCCGGCCTGTTTATCGGGGAAAGGGTGGCCATCCGGTTCTGCTGGCCAAAAAACACGTTAACAAGCTGATAACTTATACTGGTGAAAAGGGGCTGAAAGGTGCTCTGCTTTCGCTGGATGAAGCCATGATCGACCTTGAAGTTGATGATGAAGGTGCCTTTTTTAATCTCAATACGCCGGAAGATTTTGAAAAAGCCCTGGTCTATAAGCAGAAAGACCGGACGGAAAGAGCAGGCTATGCTATTCCTACAGATGAGCAGATTGCTGAACTCTGGGATCGCTTCGACACACCGCAAGGAGTCAGACAGCATTCGATGGCAGTTGCCCGGCTAGCGGCAGAATTGACGGCTGATCTTATCGCTGCAGGTAAAAAGCTTGATCAGGATCTGATTCATGCCGGAGCTCTTCTACATGATCTCTGCCGGACCAGCAAGAGACATGAGCTTGTTGCTGCCCGCTCTTTACAGGAGCT
>LFSM01000111.1:59540-60271 GCA_001512745.1 Clostridiales bacterium DTU032 | reverse complement strand
GGTTACAATCAGCTGCGGGCACGCGCTCATGAATTGATTGAAGAGCTGCGGGCATTTGATCTGCCGGCAGATCTTGGTCAGGCACTGGCAAGCTACCTTGAGTTTGGCCAGGACAGAGAGCGCACTCGTGAAGTCTCTGATAATCTGACCGAGGCTCTGAAAGCCGCTCAGCTCGACGGCCAGGCTAAGGAAATCTGCAAGCGCCTGCTGGACCTTGCTGATTACCTCATGCTTCGCTCACAGTGGATTATCGGTGGTGACGGCTGGGCCTATGACATAGGTTATGGTGGTCTGGATCACGTTCTGGCCAGCGGCGAAAACGTCAATGTTCTCGTACTGGACACAGAAGTATATTCCAATACTGGCGGACAGGCCTCAAAGTCCACACCTTTGGGTGCTGTCGCTCAGTTTGCAGCCGGCGGTAAAGAACGTCAGAAAAAAGACCTGGGCCTGATGGCAATGTCCTACGGCTACGTTTATGTCGCCCAGATCGCAATGGGAGCCAACCATAACCAGACTCTGAAGGCACTGAAAGAAGCTGAAGAATATGACGGACCCTCTCTGGTCATCGCTTATGCTCCGTGCATTAACCACGGTATCCGCGGCGGCATGGTCTTTTCACAGCAGCGTGAGAAAGATGCGGTAGAAACTGGCTACTGGCACCTATATCGCTTCAATCCTGATTTAGAGGCTGAAGGCAAGAATGCTTTCATACTTGACTCAAAAGAGCC
>LFSM01000111.1:0-59519 GCA_001512745.1 Clostridiales bacterium DTU032 | reverse complement strand
AGAGCCGGATCACCCGGCTCTCTGTTTCACAGGCAAGGAGAATAAAATTGCGCATTGTCCGTAATCGCAACTCAACTTTTAGCGATACAGCTGTACCTGATCTCTTTATCCATGACTTTATGCTCAGGCTGGATGGAGATGCAGTAAAGTGCTATCTGCTGCTTTTGAGTGTAGCCGAGAACGGTTCACGCATAATAAGCTCAGATGACATGGCGGCCCGCCTTGGTTTTTCTGCAAAAAAAGTAGCTGAACTTCTGCAGCAGCTGCAAAGTGAAGGCCTGATCAGTGTCAGCCAGCAAGATATACGTCTGGAAGACATTAAAGCTAAAGAGCTGGAGCGCCGCTTCCGGCCTAAGGAGACTGCGCCGCCCAGCGACATCATTGAGCGCGAGAAGGAACATGAGGGCCGTGAGCAGATTGTCAACGAGATCAACATGACCTTTTTTCAGGGCACCATGACCTACACCTGGTATGAGCTGATCGATTATTGGTTTGACCATTATGGCTTTGAGCCAGCAGTCATGTACTCACTTTTTCAGGAAGCAGCCAATGCCAATGCCCTGAGAACAACTGCATATATCAGACGCATTGCTGAAGACTGGTCACAGGCAGGTATAAAGACCTATGATCAGCTGAGTGTTTACTACGAGCGCTTTTTAGAAAAAAAGCAACTGCAGGCTCTGGTGGCGAAAAACCTGAGAAGGCGCTTATCCGAGCCTGACAACAGGCTGATTAGCAATTGGATGGATGAATATGGCTACGCTGCCGACATTGTAGAGCAAGCTTTGGAAAAACTGACCGGAGCCAGTAACCCCAGCGTCAAGTATCTTGATTCGATTTTAAGCGAATGGCATGCCCAAGGCCTGCAGACGGTGGAAGAAATTCTTGAGTATGAGCAGAAGTATCAGCAGAGACAGGCAGCAAAACGCAAGAGTGAACAGAAAGTTAGCGGGGACTTCACCATGAGTGAGGAAAGCCTGACGGAAGTTGAACAGATCAGCCAGGATTTGGCCGGGCGCATTCCCAGGCCTCGTCTGAAGAAATCAGATTCCGCCGTCAAAAAGGAATAGACCGATGTCGCGTTTAGAACAAAAGATTAATAGGGAGCTGGCAGCAGTGTATTCCCGGCGTCGTGCACAGGCGGAAAAACTCGGCGAGCTCAAACGGGCTCAGATCTATGAGCAATATCCGGAATTGCAAGCTATAGATCGTAAGATTCAGCAGGCCGGAATTTCCGGATTGTATCGCTTTCTGGGGGATGATTGTGACGATCAGTGCCTGGAAAGTTCTATCCGCCAGCGTGAAGATTTCCTTGCAGCTAATGGCATTAAGGCTGATTATGACAGCCCTGAGTATTTTTGCTCGCTTTGCAAGGATACCGGCAGTCTGCCTTCAGGTGAATGGTGTCCCTGCCGCAGACGGCTTTTTCAAAAAGAAATGTCCGGGTATTTGCCGATACCCTTTCAGGAAGGGGCTAATTTTGCCAATTTTAACCTGAACCTCTTTTCAGATCAGGCTAAAGAAGGTGAACTTTCTGCGCGGGAGCGCATGCGTGAACTAAGGGAGGTAACGGTATTTTATACGCGTCACTTTTCTCAGATTCAGGACCAGAATCTGCTTTTCTCCGGTCAGACCGGAACCGGCAAAACCTTTCTCATGCAGTCGATTGGGCGTGAGCTCCTTGATCAGGGATATTCTGTCCTCTATGTGACATCACCGATAATTTTCGAGTGGATGAAGACAATGACGAAACTGCGCCAATCTTATAATCCCGACCGGGGCCAGTATGAAGAGATGGAACTGCTGACAGACGCACTGATGTCAGTTGATCTGCTCTTGCTTGATGACTTGGGCAGCGAAATCAGTGCCAGCTGGACGGTCGAGTCTAACACATCAGATTTCCTTACCCTGCTGGATACGCGTCTGCACAAATCACTGCACAGCATTATTGCCACCAACCTCAGTGAGTCTGATTTGCGAGCTACCTATGATAAGCGCACTTACAGCCGACTTNNTGGGCAATTACATCTTTTACCGTTTTCCGGATGGCGACATACGTCTCAAACTACGCCATCACAGCTAGTGATATGATCTGTTGAGTGGGGGACAGTTGACATGCGCTGTGGCATAGATATTATCCGGATAGAACGCATTGAACAGGCAGTTGACCGGGGCGGCCAGCGCTTCTTGGAACGCGTTTTCACTCCTGGTGAGCTAAACATATGCGGGATGTCAATGCAGCGGCTGGCGGGCCGTTTTGCGGCCAAAGAAGCGGTTTCAAAGGCACTTGGCACTGGCTTCTGGAGTGATGGCATCAGTTTGCAGCATCTGGAGATACTCAGCAGTGAGTCGGGAGAACCGGAACTGCATCTTCACGGGCCTGCCCTCGCCCGTTATAAAGAACTGGACGTGTATGACACAGCCTTGAGTATTTCTCACGAAAAAGAATATGCTGTGGCTGTCTGTGTTTTGAATACTCCTAGATTACACCCTGTGGCGGAAGCCGAGTTAATTGATAATGAATAAAACTGAGCCCAAGGATAAAAATAAAAAGATTTCGATCAAGCACAGGCCTGTTGCGAAGGAAGACATCTTCGTTGACAAAGGCCATGATCCCCATCTTTCAAAAAAACTATACGTAACACCCAAAAAGAAGATTTTGCCGCCATGGCTGATTCCCTTGATTGTTATCATTCTGCTGCTGCTGGCTGTTTTCGTGCTGCTTCCTGCTCTGCTGACAGACCGGGGTCAGGAACTGCCGACTGAAACAACGGATCCGCTCCCAAGTGAGACCAGGCTTCCTCTAGCCGGGCCGGGGGACCGGGCTGTTGTGAAGATCAGCTCCGTTTTCGCCTTTGCCGAAGCAGACAAAACTTCCCCGCATGTATCGGAACTTCTGCTCAATGAGTCAGTTGTGATCACAGATACTTCACGTAAGGACTGGTTGGGGGTGCAACTGGTCGATGGGCTCAGCGCTTATGTGGAAAGATCAGCTCTGACAGCTGATACATCGTCTTTGTCGCAGGAAGATGTTGTAATGAAGGTTATCGTCAGGGATTCCTTTAAACGTGTCATGTCGCATTCCAGAGGGGGTACTTTGCTGGTGGAAGCGCCGATGGGGACGGTCCTTTATGCTGACTATCATAATAGCGGACTGGTTCGTGTGAAATTGCCGGAAGGGCAATTGGGCTGGATGAACACCCAGGGAGTATTTTTGCTGGAAGCAGATGGAGATTTGCCATTGGCAGATGACTTCAGACAAAGTTTTATTTCCACAATTGTCGCCTTTGAAAATTCTGCTTATATTCCAGGCGGCCAGACCAGGCATGGAATATCTACAGCAGGTGCAGTGCGTCTGGCAGCCTTCCTTAACGGACTGGATTTGCCCGCAACTCCTGAACAACTGATGCAGGTAGGTGAAAGCGTCAGTCTGCCTGACACATCTGCCCAGCCTGCCATCAGGTATCTGCGCCCGGGAGACCTGGTTTTTTTCCACAAAAAAGCTGATGATAAGACCTTTGACCTGATGGCTGTAGTTATCAATGAGGACAGGCTCTTGCTGAGCTTGAACAATAAAGCTACTATGCAGATTATTGACTTTAACTCCAAAATTGCACTGGAACTTTCAGAGCGAATCATGGAGGTTCGCAGGCTGGAAGAGATGTCTAAATAGTATCTCCGGCAGATAAAATTTAAAAAGAAAAGTGCTGATGATTCATCTTGATTTTCGCTTACAATTACCGGTAATTTGTACTTGCGAATGCTTCCTGACTATGCTAATATCTTTGTTGCGCGTTCAGCGCGAATACTTCTCCGGGATTTGTTCCCTGGGGTGTGACAGGAGGTAAAAGCATGGCCAAGTGTGAAGTATGCCAGAAGGATATGTTTTTNNCGCGCAAACATAAAAAGAGTGCGCGTAATGGTTGACGGCACACCCAAGAGAATGAACGTTTGCACCGACTGCCTCAAGAGCGGCAGAGTAGAGCGTGCATAAGCTTTCAGCAGAAGCACTGGGGGAAAACCCAAATGTTTACAGACCGGCCACAGGCGATTTCGCAGAAGGCCGGTTTTATTTTGTAAAAAAAAGAGGGCCGCAGAGCCCTCTTTACAGCAGTAAACAGAAAAAATATCAACTGGCTTCTTTCTCGGCTTTGGCCGCTTCTTCTGCCGCTTCTTTCTCAGCTTTTGCTGCAGCCCGCCTGGCCTTTTCCTCTTCCATACTGCCCAGCAAACCTTCTCTTATGGAGCTGGTCGGGCAGACTTTGACGCACTCACCACAGTGAATACAGAGTTCCTGATCAATTATTGCCAGATTGTCATCTATGTGGATGGCATCGACGGGGCAGGCTTTTATGCAGAGACGACAGGAGATACAGCCTATTTTGCAGTTTTTGCGTGTGGCAGCAGCCGGCCAGTGATTGACGCAGCTATTTACCGTCGCCAGCTCATGCTTGGGTATGAGACTGATCAAATCCTTAGGACAGGCGATAACACACTTGCCGCAGGCAGTGCAGTTTTCATGGTTGACATGGGCCAGTCCATCATCGATCCAGATCGCATCGAAGTCACAGACATCATAGCAGTCACCAAAACCCAGGCAGCCGTATGTGCAGGAGTTTGGGCCTGCAAAAAGCCCTGTCGAAGATGCGCAGTTCGGTGTGCCTGTATACTCATATCGCTTTCCTGTATACTCACCGCTGCCCTGACAAAAAACATGAGCAACCTGCGGTATGTATTCCTGAGGAGCGGTACCCATGGTCATAGCGATGGCTTCCGCAGTTTCCAGTCCGCCGGCCGTACATTTTGAAGTATTGCTGTCTTCACCTGAAGCCAGAGCTGAAGCATAGGCCAGACAGCCGGAATAGCCGCAGCCGCCGCAGTTGACTCCGGGCAGGACTTCTGTTAATTCATCTACCAGAGGATCTTCTTTAACCGAGAAGAAACGAAAGACCAGAATAATTACTATACCAAGCAGCAAAGCAGTGCCGCCGCCGATTAGTGCCGGTAATAGTATATTGCTCATTTGCAGAATTACTAGTTCCATATTTACTCCTTACTCCCGGGCATTGTCACTGCCTCTTAACCAAACAAATTTTCAATTACGCCGCTGAAACCCATAAAAGATACCGACAGGATTGATGCAGCTGTCAATGTAGACGGGAGACCTTTGAATGCATCAGGTATATCTGCTGTTTCCAACTTTTCCCGCACGCCAACAAAAAGGAACATGGCCAAGGTATAGCCTAAGCCGGCGCCCAAAGAATTCATGATAGCGTTAACGAAAGAATAAGATTCCTGAATATTGATCAGCATGACACCGAGAATGGCACAGTTGGTTGTGATCAGCGGCAGGAATATCCCCATAGCTTCATAAAGTGGTGGCATAGTCTTGCGAATGACTGCTTCCAAGACCTGTACGGTAGCAGCGATAACCAGAATAAAAACTACTGTCTGCAGATAGCCTAAGCCATATGGCGCCAATAGAGAAGAGTAGATCGGGTAAGTGATTGCGGTAGAAACCAGCATGACGAAAATTACCGCTACACTCATGCCCATTGAGTTCTTCAGATCCTTGGTCAGGCCTAAAAAGGAGCAAACACCAAGGAAGCGTGACAGTACTAAGTTGTCAATCAGGATGACAGAAAAAAGTATTTTGAACATCTCTTGCATCTTAATTTCTCCTTACTTTCTCTCTCCGGAAGAGAGGCTGCGCTCACCGGGCTCTGTCATGCTTTCCGGTACACTGCCTTCAGCTATGGCGATAGCCTCAGTTCCTGCACTTGCAGATTCGGCTGAAATGAAAGGGGAATCTGTGCGTGCACTGATGCTGCCGGGATAGTTTCTGCGGTCCATAATGTCATCCGGCTTGCGTGAGTACCAGCGATGGTTCATTTTGTTGAAAACCGCAACCAGCACACCGAAGACAGCAAAACCGCCTGCAGGCAAAGCAAGAATGCCGATTGGCCGCAAACCGCCTTCTCTGATCCAGGGCATGTTGATTCCGAAGAAGGTGCCAAAGCCCAAAATTTCCCGCAGACTGCCCATGAGTAATAAAGCCAGTGTGAAGCCCAGACCCATGCCGATTGCATCCATGATTGAAGCCAGTACACCATTGCGGTTGGCAAAAGCCTCCGCACGTCCCAGAATGATGCAGTTTACCGTAATCAGAGGTATGAAGATTCCCAGACTCTGATCGAGTTCGGGAGTGTATGCTTTCAGAAGAAACTCGACGATAGTAACCAGGGAGGCAATGATTGTGATATAAGCCGGTATGCGTACACTATCAGGGATTACTTTGCGCAAGGCTGAAATCACGACATTCGACATAATAAGAACAAAGGTGAAGGCGATTCCCATGCCCAGTCCGTTAAAAGCGGATGTAGTGACAGCCAAAGCAGGGCAGGTTCCCAGAACCAGAACAAAGAGAGGGTTTTCCTTAACAATTCCTTTAATTAACTCATAGGAAAGTGATTTTTTATTCTTAGCCACAGTATCCTCCTATTCCAAGCCCAAGATCTGATGTGCTGCTTTGTTGGCTGCGTTGATACCTTTAAAAACGGCACTCGATGATATGGTCGCTCCACTGACGCCGTCAACCTGAAAGCTGGCATTGTTGTCAGAAGACACAGTATCAGCCGCATTAAAACCACTAAGCTTGCCTGTGAAATCTTCTTCACCTACTTTAGTGCCCAGACCCGCTGTCTGTGTTGAAGCATCAATAGTCAGGCCAACCATATTACCCTCCAGGTCGTAACCCAGCATAATCGTAAGTGCTCCGCCGTATCCGACAGGTTTTGCCGTAATTAGAATGCCGATATTGCTGCCGTCTTTTTCAGCGAGATATACTTCGTGGATTATGCTGTCATCCCCGGACAAATCAACAGCATTGCCGCCTTCAAGTGAAGCGCCGGCGCTATCTAATTCTTCAGCGGGGAAACTGTCAGCGTCAATAAATATGGCCCGCTTGTTGGCATCTGCCATGACTTGCTGCTGATAGGCCCTGGCCTCAGCAGTAATGGATTCGGTAAAGGCCAGCAAAGTGATACTGACCACAGCGATTATTGTCAGTATTATTGCCGGCATGAAGCCGCGTTCAATAAACTTTGTCTTGTCTTTATCAGCGGCATTATGAGTTTTGTCTGCTTTTTTTGCCATAATTCCCTCCAATCGTTTTGTGTGCTGTCCAGCGGTCAATATGCGGTGTGAGAATATTCATCAGCAGAACTGAGTATGAGACTCCTTCCGGCATATTGCTGTACATTCTCAGGAGGAAGGTAAGTGCAGCGCCGCCGATGGCGAAGATTACCTTTCCCGCAACAGTCGTCGGTGAGGTGACATAGTCTGTCATCATGAAAAAGGCTGCCAGCACTAAAGCACCTGAAAGCAGGTGGAATAGGGGGTCGCCGCCGGTCAGAGCGACTAAGGCAACTGTTGTTCCGATATATATCAGGGGAATCCAGAGATCAATGACGCCCCGGATCAGCAGATAGGCAGCTCCGATCAGCAGGGCGAGAATGCAGACCTCTCCGATACTGCCGGCATGTCTTCCCAAAAACAGATCCAAGTAAGATGGAAGTTCTGCTGCTGACATTCCCAGAGGCGTGGCGCTTGTCACCAGATCATACTGGGAAGCTCCGGCCAGAGAAGCCTCTTGTGCATACTGTGGTAATACAGAAAAACTGCTGGTTTCAGTAGCGAAAGATACTGCCAGAATGATACGGGCCGTAACTGCCGGGTTGGCAAAGTTGCTGCCCAATCCACCAAAGAGTTGTTTGACGAAAACGATAGCGATAAAGGCGCCGACGACTACCATCCAGATCGGATAGCCGGCAGGCAGCCCTGCTGCCAACAGTAAACCCGTTACAACAGCGGACAGGTCGCTGATTGTTTGCTCTCTCTTCATAATAATACGAGACAGAGCTTCGAAAAGGACAGAACTGGCAACACTGACAGCGTAAATAAGCAGTGCGCGCCAGCCGAAAATAAAGACTGAGGCAATCACCATGGGTATCAGTGCCAAAACTACATCAAGCATGATGCGTTGTGTAGAAGAGTTATCCCTGATATGTGGGGATGATGATACACGTAACATTAGTCTATAGTCTCCTTTATAGTTAAGCCTAAGGCTTTAGCCTTTGCTTGCCTGCCTGACGATTGTCTTGCCGATTCTTATGTTTTGCAGCAAGTAGCGTTTTGAAGGACAGACATAAGTGCAGCAACCACATTCAATACAGTTCATGACATGATATTTGTTGAGTTTATCGCAATCCTGATTGCGGGCAGCCATGTCTAAAACTGTCGGCATCAGAAGCATGGGGCAAGCCCGGGTGCAGCGGCCGCATTGAATACAGGCAATCTCTTTTGGCAAAGTGGCATCTTTTTCATCCAGTACGATAATAGCGTTGTTATGCTTGAGGATGGGGCGGCTTAAGTCGTCGATAGCGACACCCATCATCGGGCCTCCCATGATGACTTTGCCTGCTTCAAGCTTACAGCCTCCGCTTTTTTCAACGACTTCGCCAATGGCAGCGCCGATAGGCACTTCAAGGTTGGCAGGCTGGCTGACTGCTGAACCATCAATAGTGACGATTTTATTCACCAGCGGCATACCGGTCTCAAAATATTCTGCGATATAGCGGATGGTACCGACGTTTTGTACGAGAACCCCCACATCTGCAGGCAAGCCCCCTTCGGGGACGACACGATCGTTGACCAGACGGATCAAAATCTTCTCAGCACCTGTCGGATATTGAGTCGGCAAAACTTTGATCGAGATGCCCTTTTCCGGATAGTCGGGAGTGGCTGCGGCCTGATCGATCTCTGCCTTCAGAACACTGACAACATCGCGCTTATTATCTTCAATGGCAATGACCGCCTCAGGAATATTCAAATAGTGGCAGGTCAGCATAATGCCTTTAATGACCTGCCGCGGATATTCCAGGCAGATGCGGTGGTCGGAAGTAATGTAGGGTTCACATTCCGCTGCGTTGATAATCAAGGTATCAAGTATCTTTTCCCGGCGGCGGCTGCATCTTGATGTGAGTGGGGAAGGCTGCTCCGCCCAGACCGACCAGACCAGATGCCCGGACTGCAGCTATAAAATCTGCACGGTCATGAACCAGGGGAGGTTTGACTGCGGCAGACACTGTTTCCTGGCCGTCGGATTCAATGTTGACATACTCAACATGAGTGCCGTCACTGAGTATTTCCTTTTTAACTGATTTAACGGTTCCGGAAATACTAGCATGAACAGGCACACTCCAGGCGCCCAGAGCCTGACCGATTTGCTGAGCGATTTCCACCCTATCTCCCTTTTTTACCAGACATTCACAGCCGGGACCTATTTGCATGTCTAAGGGGATGGATACAGTTTCAAAACCGCTGAGCTTTGCAATAGCTGACTTGGCGGTATTCTTGTTCTGACTGGGATGGATGCCCTGTAAAACCCGGGGCCACTTAAATCGCATCCTTACTTACCTCCGAACTTTTTCGTAAAAAAACTCTCAGAAGCAAGACCTGATTAAGCTGTCTTTGCGCTGCGAGCTTTGGTCGAAATTCATTATCTTCAATAGCAAAAGGATAACATAAGAGAGGCATCTTTGGGCAATTACCTAACCGTGAATTATGGCGCTTCAGGAAGATTCGTGTAGAATGCTATGAGGAGATTCTGCTTGGCAGAAGCAGTGAGGAGCAAAGTGCGCAGCAAAAAAGTTGATTTATTAAAAGGGCCGGTGACATCTTCCATTGTAAGGCTGGCCATTCCCATCATGGCGGGATCTTTTCTCAGTCTGGCTTATAATCTGACGGATATGTTCTGGGTTGGCAGGCTGGGCACCCAGGCTGTAGCAGCAGTGGGTACCGGTGGCCTGCTCATGTGGGTTTCGGACGGAATTCTCAGTATTATGCGCATTGGCGGCCAGGTCCATTGCGGCCAAGCCTATGGCCGGGGCAAGATAGACCAGGTCCGCTCTTACGGAAGAGAGTCACTGCGTTTAGGCTATCTTGCTGCATTTTTTCTGTTTTTGCTTTATTTTTTTGCAGCAGGCCCCATCATTTCTATTTTTAATTTCAATGAAGCTGTTACCCATGGCGATGCAATTATCTATCTGCAGGTAAGCAGTTTTGGCCTTTTTGCCACTTTCGGCGGCAGAATCCTGAGTGCCTTGCTGACAACGGCAGGGAACAGCAAATCACCCTTTATCGCTAATGCTATCGGCCTGATGGCAAATATGATTCTGGATCCCCTGATGATAACGACCCTGGATATGGGGGTCTTCGGTGCGGCTCTTGCTACTGTCATTGCTCAGGTCATTGTCTTGCTTATTTTGCTTGTCATAGCAAAAAATGATGAGATCTTCAATAATTTGCAGCTTTTCTCCCGGCCCATTGCCTGGAAGAATGTGGCTGAGATTTTGCGTATCGGTCTGCCGGCAGGCGCCCAGTCATTGATCCGCTCCATGGTCACCATTGTAATTTCACGCATGGTGGTGCAATTTGGTGACCTTAGTGTCGCAGTACAGCGTTTTGGCTCTCAGGTAGAGTCGATATCCTGGATGACCGCTGATGGATTTGGCTCGGCAGTAAGTGCTTTCATTGCACAGAATTATGGCGCCGGGAAGGGGAGGAGAGTGAAGAAAGGCTATCTCTCAGCTTTCTTGATTGTACTCATCATCTGTATTTTTACCACGTCTATACTTTATTTTTTCGCTGCAGATATCACTTCTTTGTTTATGGGCGAACCTGAAGCTATTGCCGGCGGAAGAGCCTATTTGCAGATTCTGTCTGCATCTCAGATATTGCTGGGATTAGAAATCATTACCATAGCGGCTTTTTCAGCTTTGGGTCAGACGCGCTTTACAGCTATTGTTTCCACAATCTTTATCGGTTCCCGTATTCCACTTGCAGCCTGGCTGTCGTCAACACCACTGGGAGTTAACGGTATCTGGTGGACGATGACAATCACTACTAATGTTGTTGCTGTAGTCTTTATCCTTGCTTTCATCAGCTATCTGAAAAAACTGGAGCGGGAACAAGTAATTGATTTTAAAAGTCTCTGATAAGTTGACAAGAATTTGATTCTCAGATACGATTAGCAATGCTGAAAATATTTGCAGAAAGATGCCTGAGTAGCTCAGTTGGCAGAGCAGCTGATTTGTAATCAGCAGGTCGGGGGTTCGAATCCGTCCTCAGGCTCCAAATAGAAAGCCCTGTGGTATATGCGTCACAGGGCTTTTGTCTTTTAATTGGAGTGTGTTTTCTGCCTTTTTATTCCCCATGATTATCTGCAAAGATTTAGCATTTATTCCGCACTCTACCATGCGTGTCGCAAAGGAGTGTCTTGAAAAAACAGGCAGGATTTCTAAGTGTGTCCCCTCATACTCGACAAATATCTAAAAATAGCCTAAACTGTCGACAATAGACTGACAGTATGGAGGTGATTATGAAGAATTACATCATACGGGAACGCTATCTTCAACGTATAAGACCCTTTGTCAATAAACCTGTTGTAAAGGTTCTTACAGGGCTCAGACGCGCCGGTAAGTCCACATTGCTTCAAATGATCATGAATGAGTTGCTGCCAGAGATAGCGCGCGAAAATATCTACTATCTGAACATGGAGTCCAGAAAGGGACTTTCAATACTCAATGAAATAGATCTCATGGAAGATATTGAAACATTTGCAGAGGGTAAAGATGGGAAAATATACTTTTTTCTTGATGAAATACAATATGTAAATAATTGGGAGCGAGCTGTCAATGTACTAAGGGTTGACTATGAATGTGATATCTACATTACAGGAAGTAACGCCAATCTGCTTTCAAGTGAGCTTGCTACTCTGATTGCAGGCAGGTATGTGCAGTTTGAGGTCTTGCCTTTTCAGTTCAAAGAGTTCATGGATATGGTCAGGAAGGAGACTGGCGACTCAAATAGTGAAAGTTCCTTTCGTCTTTATCTGGAGCTGGGTGGAATGCCCTTTCTGAGCAATACCCTGGGTCACAAGCAGGATAGCATGGTCTATCTTAAGGACACCTTTGATTCAATTGTCATTAAGGACGTTCAGGCAAGGAATGAGATTAGAGATTTGGACCTGCTAAATCGTCTTGTCCACTATGTTGTTGAGCAATGTGGACAGACATTCTCTGCCAGAAGTATTCATCGGTATTTGAAGAGTCAGCAAAAACGGACATCAGTAGATACCATACTCAATTATCTTGCCTACTGTGAAGAGGCGTTTATCTTTCACCGCATAAAGAGACATGATGTGAAGGGCAAGAAAGCTTTTAAGTATCAGGACAAATATTATCTGACTGACCATGGATTCAGAGAGGCATCAGGTTACAGTAATATGGAGCAGATCCAGGTGGTTTTGGGAAGTATCGTATGTAATGAGTTATTGAGCCGGAATTATCAAATTACAGTCGGGGACCTGGATGGAAAAGAAATTGATTTTATTGCTAAACGAGGCAAGGAAGTTATTTACATTCAAGTTTGTTATCTCTTGGCTGAAGAAGCAACGATCGAACGTGAGTTTACACCTCTGAGAAACATTGCAGATAACTATCCCAAGTATGTCTTAAGTATGGACTCGCTAAATATGAGCCGTGAAGGCATTAAACATATGAATATTATTGACTTTCTTTTGCAGGTAGAGTGACCGGTCAGTCCAGTACAGCTATGGGACGACTTTTGTTTCCCTCAATTTTAAGAACGAAAAATACCGGTAAGTTTTTCGAATAAATTGTTGCTTTTTGGAGCTGCTTATTCTACAAAATACTGCAGATGATTCAGTGTGTAGTCTGTCAGAAGCTCGATGATTTCTTCAACATCTTCTTCTTGATTGCGCAGCAGCCAAGTTTCAATCATGCCGACTATTCCGTGGACAATAAAGGCATAGTAGTAATCTATTTTGTACTTGGGTATATCCGGATATACATCAAGCAAGTTCTTGATCAGGCTGTCGTAGCCTGCAGTATAGATACGTTGCAAAAGCTGACCGTTCGGATTGTTGATAATCGTTGCGGCCAGCAGGGGATTACCTTCGATCGTGCGACAGACGATGGCGATAATCGGAATTGTCGACTTGCCGTCTGCAGTAGCGACGACGTGCTGTATGGGGTGAGAATTATCTGTGCTGGCAGACAGTAAATTGACAAACTGCTGGTATAAATTTTCTTCCAGTTGAGTGTAGAGCTGATCAATATTGTCATAATGCAGATAAAAGGTAGTTCTGCTTAAGTCGGCATAATCAGTCAGTTCGCTTACGGTGATCTCACGCAGGTTTTTTTCCTGAAGCAATTCAACCAAACTTTCCTGCAGGAGCATGTCAGTACGCCGGCTGCGGCGGTCGCCTTTTTCAGGACTGGCAACAAAAGAAATGATGAAGTCAGAATCAGCATGAGATGTTTTTGCTTTTTTTGCCATGGATAAGTCCTCCAATTTCAAAGTAATTACGAACATTTTAGCATAATCCGAACACCAATATCGATAAGTGTCGAATAATAGACACTTATCCATTAGTTGTGTATGGCTATCAAAATAATGCCTCTATATACTAGTTTGCATAAACAAATAAGTATATTAGTTTCAGTAAAGACTAAATAAATGGAGGTCAAGATGTTAGTTGACAAGATCATTAATGGCATTGTCAGACACCACAAACTGGTGACGATCATATTTGCCGTTCTGATAGCAGTGTCTATTTTCCTGTCAACCGGCGTCAAAATTAACTTCGACCTTTCCTCCTATATACCGGAAGAAGCTGATTCAACAGTAGCGCTGAAAAAAATGCAGGAAGAATTCGGTGAGGCCCTGCCAAACGTAGAGGTAGCCATGCCGGATTTGACAGTATCAGAGGCACTGGCTTTTAAAGAAAAACTACTTGCCCTCGATTCTGTGAGTGGGGTGTTGTGGCTGGATGACCAGCTGGATCTGGCGATTCCGCTGGAGCTTCAGGACCAGGCAACGGTTGAGGGCTTTTATAAGAACTCGGTCGCCTTGTATCAGGTTACGGCTAACAAAGATAATGCTGCTGAATCTTTAGAAAGCTTGAGAGAGACAGCGGGAGAAGAGGGGGCGATTCGCGGGCAGATTGTCGAGCTGGCAGAAGCCCAGCAGGCAACACAGTCAGAAATAACAAGAATTATGCTCTTTGCCGTGCCCATGGCTCTTGTCATCCTGATTATTGCTACCAAATCCTGGTTTGAGCCCTTTCTCTTTCTGCTGGTGGTTTTTGTGGGTGTTTTTATCAACCTGGGAACAAACATCATCTTTTCAGAGATTTCCTTCATTACCCAATCTGTGGCAGCCATCCTGCAGCTGGCGGTGACAATGGACTACGCTATCTTCTTTTTGCACCGTACCAATGAGTACAAAGCAGAAGGTGATCCTTTGGATGTTGCTGTCAAGAAATCAATGAAGAAGAGTTTTCAGCCCGTGTCTTCTTCGGCCGCGACGACCTTATTCGGTTTTCTGGCTCTTGTCTTCATGCGCTTCAAGCTGGGCCCTGACCTGAGTCTGGTTTTAGCCAAAGGTGTTGTCCTGAGTTTGATTACTGTATTTGTACTCTTGCCGGCTCTGATCATGCTGACGGACAGAATTATCGAAAAGACAACGCACAGATCACTTTTACCTTCTTTCAAGGGCCTGGCCAAAGTCGTGACAAAACTGGCCATTCCTATTCTAATTATTGTTGCGCTGATTATCGTTCCCGTTTTTCTGGGGCAGCGGGCCAATAATTTCCTCTATGGCATGGGAAGCTATGCTGAAGGATCACGTGCTGCAGAGGATGCAAAAATGATAAATGAAAAATTCGGCAACAATATGCAAATGGCCCTGCTTGTTCCCCGCGACCGGCCGGCCAAGGAAGAGATTTTTATAGAAAGGCTGGAGGAGATGCCAGAGATCAAGTCGGTGATCAGTTTCATCAGTATGACCAGTGCTGCTATACCGCCTGATCTTATTTCCGAAGAGTTGACAAGTCAGCTCCTGTCTGATGATTTCAGCCGCATGATTGTTGTTTCTAATTCACCTGCGGAAAGCCCGGAGACCTTCGCACTGGCAGAACACATCCGCGAGCTCAGCGCTGAGATCTATAACGAAGGTGAGGAAGTTCATCTTGTGGGTGAGAATTTTATTATGACCGACATGCGAGATACGATTAAGGAAGACAATATTATTGTTAACGGCCTAGCTATTCTGGCTGTTGCTGTGGTCATCGCTATTGCCTTCCGCTCGATCTCTTTGCCTCTATTGCTGGTTCTGACTATAGAGATTTCAATCTGGATCAATCTAGCCATACCCTATTTTGGCGGCACTAACTTGAACTATATCGGATATCTGATTGTTAGTACTGTACAGCTGGGAGCGACTGTTGACTACGGCATCTTACTGACCCAGCACTATATGGACAACCGGCAGATTATGGGAAGAAAAGAAGCTTCAGAAAAATCGGTAACAGACACAGCAGCTTCTCTGATCGCACCAGGTTTTATTCTGGCAGCAGCCGGATTTGTACTGTCAGCAGTTTCATCAATAACAGTAGTTGGTGAGTTGGGCCTGGTTTTGGGACGAGGCGCTCTGCTGTCCCTTTTCATGGTCATCTTCCTTCTGCCGAATCTTCTGAGGATTCTTGAGCGCTTTATTGAAAAAACTACGCTGAAGGCAAATTTTCTGCCCGACCGTTTGATACACAGAAAAGATAAACAGGAGTTGACTCATAATGAGCAAAGTTAAGAAAACAATAAAAACTACGAAGAAAAAACATTCTGGCAAGGCGACCCGCACCACCGCTCTCTTGCTGGTAATGGCTTTAGTCTTTTCTTTTATACCGTCATTTTCCGGAAGTGCTGCCAGCAATTATCTGCCGATCAGCAATACCTGGGGAGAGCCCCTGAAACGTGAAGTAATTTATGGCAAGCTGGCCGCTAACGGCAGCAGCCAGAGCATCTATGTTGTCAATCACTACGAATTGTCTGAGATGCAGAGTTTCAATGACTACGGTAACTACAGCAATGTTTTGCAGTTGACCGGAAATAGGGCTCCTCAACTTGACTTAGGAGTGGTAAATCTTCAGGCTGCAGCCGGAAGCTATTATTATCAGGGTAATCTAGAATCAACTGATCTGCCCTGGCTAATTAACATTACTTACGAGCTGAATGGCCAAGAAATCACTGCCGCTCAGGCAGCAGGGGCTACAGGTGAGCTTTTGATAAAAATAGAAACCAGGCAAAATTCAAAAATTGATCCCTTCTTCTTTGAAAATTATGCCTTACAGGTTTCAGCCACCCTGGATCCTGATAAAGCACGCTTGCTGGAAACAGATGGTGCTGCGACAGTTGCTATCAGCGGAAAAGACCGTTTGATCACTTGGATAGCCTTTCCGGGTCAGGAAACGGATCTTTATTTGAGGCTTGAGGCCAAGGAATTTGAGATGGCAAGCATGACTTTTGCCGGTATCGGACTTGACTTCTATCTTGATTTTGCCATAGAGGATTTTGTTAGTGATGAAGAGACTGAAGGTCTGAATGAACTCTCTGATGGTGTCAGACAATTGGCGGAGGGTGCTGAAGAGCTGGAAGGTGCTATTGCGCAACTTAAGGCAGGTTTTGCTGAAATAGAAAGCGGTAGTGGATCTCTGGCAAATAGTGGTTCACAGTTGTCTAAAGGGGCCGGTGATTTGCAAAGTGGTTCTGCACAGCTGGGGCAGGGGCTAGCAGAGTATACAGGAGGTGTCACTTCGATCAAAAACGGTATGTCAGGCCTTACAGGAGGTTTGACACAGTTGCGTGCCGGTATTGCTCAACTGGAAAGTAACGGAACTATACTCAGCAGTGCATCAGATGAGATTTTAGCTGCCCTTCAGCAGATTTCTGCCGGATTATCTGATAATTTTGATCTGGAGGAAATTGGCTCTCTCATGCCCAGTGACAGCGAGATAGAATTTTTGAAGCGGCTAAGCGCCTTGCTTAAAGAAGTTGATAGCTTTTTTGATCAATTCTTGTCTGCAATTAAGAGTCTTGAAGAAATGTATGCTGAATTGACATCTCTGAAGGAGCAAATAAAAATTCTGATTGAAAAAGTCAAAGCTCTTTTAGATGAGGCAGGAAACTTGCCTGCACTCAAACCCGAACTATTGAACTTAGATGAGCAAGGCTGGAGAAATTATCTGCAAGTTTACATAAACAGCTACGGCGTAGATATTACTCTAAATGCCGAAGATGAGCTGCTATCTGATTTAGCCAAGCTTTCTTCAAGCTACAGCTTTTCCGCTTCTGCGCTTGAGACTCTTCAAGACTTGACCAGACTTGACATAGGCATCTCTGCTATAGAGCCTGCTTTGGAACAATTACTTTCACTGGTGGAAGAATATGACCTGTCCGACTTGGCAGATAGCTGCGAAGCAATGAAAAGCGGGCTAAACCTCATAATTAAAAAACTTGACAGTATTATTTCTCTCTTAGATAATCTGCCTGCTATGGTAAGCGGTCTCTCAGAACTTTCTAGTGGATTGAATTATCTTAGCAGCGAATATGAAAAATTCAATTCAGGTTTGTCTGAATATACTAAGGGTGTATCGCAAGTTTTAACCGCTATTGACGGGACAACAAATCAGGCAGGCTTGATTTCAGGGGCACAGCAACTGGAGGCAGGTCTCGGCGAATTGGATGCAAACTCTTCGAGTCTGACAGCCGGCATGAGTGGATTCTCAGCAGGCGTTGCAGAATATAAGGTTGGCATTGATACGTATTTGCAAGGAGTTTCTTCGCTGAATCAGGGTCTGGTTGATTTTGAAACAAAAGGTTTGAATCCATTGGCAAGCGGCTTCGGAACTTATGCCGAAGGAGCAGGAGAATTTAGAGATGCTACAGCCAATTTGCAAGCAGATTTTCTAAAACAGATGGACGAGTTAATTACAGAATACTTAGACATGGATTTTGAACCACGCTCTTTTGTCTCGGACAAGAATACGAATGTTATTGGTGTGCAGTTCGTTATGATGACTGAATCGATCAGCATACCAAAAGATACTAATGGATCTACATTTGAGCTTGAGGCCGAAGGTGATTTCCTCAGCCGTTTACGGGGACTCTTCATAAAAGACAATGATTAAATAAGATTTGTGCATAGATTGGTGCCAGGCACGAATCCATGCAGTGCATGAAATCGTGCCTTGCATGAAATCGTGCCTGGCACCGAATGATGCAGGGCGGCCGATCTGTACAATGTAAAAAGCCAGCGCGGCCGCGCTGGCTTTTTTGAAGGGAATTAAAGTTTAATTATTATTTGCTTTCTTGTTCTGTCTTCATCAGGTCGCGAATTTCCTGCAGCAGTTCAAGTTCAGTTGGAGCTTCTTCTTCGGCTGCTTCAGCATCGGCTTCTGCCGCCAGCTGCGCTTCACGCTTTTTACGCATAGCGTTGAGACCCTTGACGATCAGGAAGAGGAAGAAAGCAATCAGAACAAAACTGATGATAGCTTCAATTACCTGTCCATAGGTAATGGCTACTTCTTCAGCAGCGTCCGTGGCTTCTTTTAATACAATCTTCAGATTCGAAAAATCAATGCCCGCTGTCAGATAACCGATAATCGGCATGAGCAGGCCGTTCACAACGCTGTCGATAATGGCTTTGAAAGCAAGACCCAGAACAAAGCCTATGGCAGCGTCCATGACACTTCCTTGTGCAATAAACTCTTTAAACTCTTTCCACATAATTATCTCCTCATTCAATATCACGCATAAACTGCTTTATTTCTACCGGTATTTCATCAGGATCACAGCTTACGGCTATGGTAATATTGCTGTCAACTTTGGGGGCGAATGCAGCTAAATTTTTAACAAATGTAACGAGATGCTGGGGATCATCGTCGCCTACTACTTTAAAAACACTGTCAATATATATATGTGTAATGTCGTAATCTTTCGCATTAAGACCTGCCAGGAAGGCAATCAGCTCTGCATAGCCTCTAACGGGATATTCAGTTATATCAATAAGACGGATTGAGTGGGGAACTACATGGTCAAGACGACGACCGTGTTCAATAAAAACTATATTAGAATTTTCCTTGCGAGCTTCATTTTCAATTTCCTTAAGCATGAGCGGGGTCTTTCCTGAGCCCTTGGCTCCTACTATTAAATCAATCATTTTATTCTCCTTTCTTTCTGTCCTTAAACATAGTATCATTCTACTTCAGAGCTTTGAAAAAACATAGGACTCCAGGCAAATATATTTTATGCAGCAAATAGTGTGTAAAAAGCCACCGGCACTTGACCTTAAGCACAAAGCGGATTATAATACAATATAATACTTTGTAGTATGCAGAAAGAGCGGGGGTCCCGCTCTTTCGTTTGTAGGAGAGATATTTTCATGAAAACTTTATCTGAAAAAGAGAAGATAATGGAAAAGATATCGCCCCTGGCGGAATCGCTTGGTCTTGAACTATTGGATGTGGAGACAGAACGAGCGGGAAACCGCTCGATTTTACGTCTGATTGCTGATCGCAGAGGTGGAGTTAACCTTGATCAGCTGACAGAATTGAGCGAACTGGCGGATCCGATAGTCGAATTTGATTTGAAGATAGATCATTATGATGCCTTTGAAGTCTCATCGCCGGGGCTGGATCGTCCGCTTAAGGACATGGCTGATTTTATCAGGTATGAAGGTGAAATAGTCAGCGTGAAGCTTTACGCTGCTGTTGACGGGGAGAAGGTATTTGTCGGGCCGCTGGTCTTCTCAGAAGAAGAGGTCGGCATTGAGCGTGACGGGGAGAAAATCATGTTTCCCCTCAAGCAGATAGCGCATATTAAACGCGAAGTAGTTTTTTAAAAAATTGACTTGCAAGTTTGCAGGATAGGATAAAAGGAGAAAATATGAACCGGGAATTTATTGATGCCCTGAAATCATTGCAAAAAGAGCGTGGTATTGATAGCGAAACGCTCTTAGAGGCGATCGAGGAAGCGCTGGTTGCTGCCTACCGTCGTGAGTTCGTTATTCGCGTTAAGGATAAGGATCGTACTGAGCGGGCAGAAGATGAAGGCGAAGAAGAGCGCGATGACGGCATTACTGCTCATATCGACAGAGAAACAGGTGAGATGCGGGTGTATCAGCCCATTACCGTAGTCGAGAAAGTAGAAGATCCCAACTCCGAGATTTCGCTGGAAGAGGCACTAGCCCTGTCTGACGAACTGGAGCCAGGCGATCAGCTGGTTAAAGAGGTAGACCCTGCGGACTTCGGTCGTCTGGCTGCACAGACTGCAAAGAGCGTAATAAATCAGCGTCTTTCCCAGGCTGAGAAAGAGCGTATTCATGAAGAATTCTCCGACCGGGTGGGTGGCCTTGCTACCGGAGTGGTTCAGCGTAAAGACCGCAGTGAAGTAACAGTAGATATAGACCGGGCTGAAGCTGTTTTACCATATAGCCAGCAGTCAAAACTGGATAATTACCGTTTTAACCAGAGAATGCGTTTTTATATTCTAAAGGTTGACGAACGCCGCAATCGTCCGATTATTATCGTTTCACGCAGTCACCCTGATCTGGTGCGCCGAATTTTTGAACAGGAATCTCCGGAAATCGGTGCCGGTGTAGTTGAGATTGTCAGTATCGCCAGAGAAGCCGGTTCACGTACTAAAATGGCAGTCATCAGCAATGATCCTAATGTCGATCCGGTAGGTGCCTGTGTCGGACAACGCGGTTTGCGAGTACAGGCTGTGATTGATGAATTAAATGGTGAAAAAATTGATATAATTGCCTGGGATCCTGATGTTCAGGTTTTCATCAGCAATGCACTGTCTCCGGCTAAAGTGGTTCGTGTCATACTTGAAGAAGAAGACAGAAGTGCCCGTGTTATCGTTGCCGATCATCAGCTTTCACTGGCGATCGGAAAAGAAGGGCAAAACGCCCGGCTGGCGGCCAAACTGACCGGCTGGAAAATAGATATCAAGAGCGAATCGCAATATCGGGAGATGATCGAAGCGGCCTGGCTGCCTGGATTTGATGAGGCGGTCGCAGCTGATGAGGCTGAGCGCTACGATTCTGATGACGCTGCTTTCCATGCAGAGGACCATGCTGATATGGATGACGGCTTCTTTGAGCCGGAGGCCACAGGCCCTGCAGATCAGCGGGAAGCTATTGATTTCTTTGATAATCTCGAGCAAACAATAGGAGTCATGTCTGATGATACGGCAGAGCTTGAGAATTTATAAGAAACTGATGTCTTAGGTGAAGAGTAAGAATAAGACGAAGTTAAGCAGAGGTGTTATAATGCGCGCGAAACAGCAAAGAATCTGTGTAGCCTGTCGCCGCAAAGCTGATCAGAAAGAATTTTTGCGCATCGTATCTGCAGCCGATGGTCGCATGGGAATAAATCCCGGCCCGCACTTAGAAGGTCGCAGCGCCTATATATGTAATAATTTAAATTGTTATGAGCTTGCTTTAAAACATCGCTCACTACAACGTTCACTGCGGCGTCCTGTGCCGGAAGAAATACTGCAGGAACTTGAAGAAATAATAGAACTGGAAGATATCAAGAGAAAGGAACTTGTTTGAACTATTATCTGCGCATGATGGGACTCGCACGACGGGCCAATGAAGTAATTCTGGGCATAGACCGCATCGAGACCGCACTGAAGAAAAATTTTCGGGGCACAATATTTTTGTCCAATGATCTTAGCGCCTCATCCCGCAAAAAGATAATCGAATTAAGCAAAATATCAGACAAGATCCAATTAAGAGAATTGCCACATAGCAGGGAAGAGCTGGGGGCAAGCCAGGGTTTGAAGTCCTGCGCGGCAATTGCCGTAAAAGAAGGAACATTAGAAGACACCATTCGGAATGCGGTAGATAAAGCTGCGTTAAGCGAAGAGGGAGGCTAAATATTTATGGTTAAAAGAGAAGAAGCAGATTCTGGACTCAGAGCCGGTTTTATGACTGAAGAAGAAGCTCTGCGTCAACAGTTGCAACAAGAGGTGGAACTGCCACCGGAAGAAGAAATTGAAGATACTCCTGCTAAAGAAGAGGAGAAAGTTCAAGCTGCTTCAATTGATCCTGCCCTCGAATTAAAATCCTTGGACGGTCCCGGATCGACTATTGAAATGAAAGGGATCTCCGGAAAAAATATTACCAGCGTGATTAAAGTTATTAAAAAGAGCAAAGCGAAAGCCGCTGATCCGATAGACGAAAGCACAAAGGATAAAGCTGTGACTGAAGCAGCTGAGCTGATTGCCGAGAAAGAAGAAATTCCTGAAGTCGCAAAGAAAGCTGTTCCCGAGGCAGATTCAGTCAAGGCAGATAAAGCGGTAAAAGAAGATGCAGCGGCAAAAGAAAAAACAAGAGCAAAAGCTCCTGCAGCCGCTGTTGAAAAACCAAAGGCTAAGAAGGCTGCTGCTAAGACGGTCAAGGCGGAAGAGGACAGTGTCAAAGCTGCCCCTGGCGAAAAGCCTGCAGAAAAAGCTGCCGGCACAACGGTCGAGTCTGCTGCTGTCGAAGAAAAAGCGAAAAAGCCTGCAGGCAAAAAGGCTGCCGTGGCCGGGACCGAAGAAAAGAAAACAGCTGCTGAACAAATAATTGAAAAAGCAGATAAGGCTGAAGTTAAAAAAGAGCCTTCAGCTGCAAAAGAGTCTGTAGCCAAAAAAGAGCCTGCAGCCGCAAAAACTACTGCTGAAAAAACTCAAACTTCGGAGGATGCCAAAGAGGTGAAGCATTATAAAGAGGCAGCGCGCATTGCTCAGCAGTCACGTCCGCTAACACAGCAAGTTAAAGAAGTTGAAGTGAAAACTCCAGTTCCGCCCAGGAAGAAAGAAGCGGCACCAGCTCAGGCAAAGCCCAGAGTAAGGCCGCAGCAAGGCAGCTATGTCGGCAAAGATGCTGACAAGCCTGTCGCAGATCGTCGCCAGTCACAAGCTGCTGATTACCGGCAGACCCAGCGGGGGCGTGGAGGGCCACAAGCAGACCGCAGCCAGCAATATGACAGACGTGGCAGTGACAGATCAAGACCCCAGGCCGGACGAAGCGATTCCGGACCGCCGGCTAAAACTGCTCCTGACCGCGGACGGGTTACACAACAGCGTCCTCCTGTAGAAGCTGTCAAACCGGAAGTGATCGAGAAGGATATTTCCCGTAAAACATATGCACAAAGACAGAAACAGCAGGATCGTGACAAGCATCGCGCAGACCGTGAACGCGATCAGCAGCGCGAGCGACAGGAGGCTCTGGAGCTTGAACGTAAACAGCGTCTTGAGGCCAAAGCTGAAAGAGAGCGTAAAGCTGCGCAAGTTTTAAAGGTAATTCTGCCGGAAAGCCTGACTGTCAAGGAATTGGCAGAAGCTTTAAAGAAAACAACAGCTGACGTCATCATGAAGTTGATGGAACTTGGCGTAATGGCTACTATTAATCAGGAAGTTGACTTTGATACTGCAACAATTATTGCCGGTGAATTCAATGTTGAAACTGAAAAGCTAGTCGTAGTTTCCGAAGAGGATATCCTCTTTGATGACACCCCTGATAAGGAAGAGGATCTGGAAGCGCGTCCGCCGGTTGTAGTGGTCATGGGCCACGTTGACCATGGTAAGACATCGATTCTGGACTATATCAGAAAGACAACTGTGACTACAGGTGAAGCGGGCGGGATAACCCAGCACATAGGCGCCTATACCGTTGACCTGCATGACCGCAAGATTACATTCCTCGATACACCTGGACATGAGGCTTTCACAACTATGCGTGCCCGTGGGGCTCTGGTAACTGATATTGCCGTTCTGGTGGTTGCCGCCGATGACGGTGTTATGCCTCAGACCATAGAAGCCATTAACCATGCCCGGGCGGCAAATACCGAAATAATTGTGGCCATCAACAAAATCGATCGGCCACAGGCAAATATAGACCGTGTCAAGACAGAATTAGCCCAGTATAATATTATGGATGCTGACTGGGGCGGTGAAAACAGTATTGTCCCGGTTTCTGCTTTAACTGGTGAAAACATGGATGAGCTGTTGGAGACAATCCTCATTACAGCAGACATCATGGAGCTAAAGGCCAACCCACATCGCCAGGCCAAGGGCACGGTAATTGAAGCTGAGCTTGACGCCGGCAGAGGACCGGTGGCGACGGTGTTAATCCAGCGCGGTACCCTGCACACCGGGGATGCTATTGTCGTCGGTTCCAACATGGGACACGTGCGTATGATGCGCAATGACCGTGGAGAGCAGGTTACTGAAGCCGGACCTTCAATGCCGGTCGAAATACTTGGTTTGTCAGAAGTGCCTGAAGGCGGCGATATTCTCTATCAGGTAGAAGATGAGAAAGTGGCCAGAGCACTGGCAGAGCGCCGTCAGGAAGAAGACAGAGAATCCAGGTTGCGCGCATCCTCCCACATGTCGCTTGATACTCTCTTCAGCAAAATTGATGAAGGAGCCAAGGTAGATCTCAATGTAATTGTCAAAGGTGATGTGAAGGGATCAGTTGAAGCTGTGCGCCAGTCTTTGGTCGGACTTTCCACGGATAAGATCCAGGTCCATGTCATACACAGCGCTACAGGCGGAATCAACGAATCAGATATTCGCCTCGCGGAAGCAGCAGATGCAATTATTGTCGGCTTCAATGTCCGGCCTTCCGCAGTCGCGCGGGATCAGGCTGTAGAAGCTGATGTTGAGATCAGGCTTTACAGTGTTATCTACGAGATGATCGAAGAGATTGAACAAGCGATGAAGGGCATGCTTGCCCCTGAATACAAAGAAGTTGTCACTGCTCAGGCCGAGGTGCGAGAGATCTTCAAAATTAGCGGTGTAGGTACTATTGCCGGTTCCTATATGACCTCGGGTAAGGCCAACCGCAATAATAAAGTCCGCGTGGTGCGCGATGGTGTACTTATTTACGATGGAGAATTGGCCTCACTGAAACGCTTTAAAGATGACGTGCGTGAAGTAGCTCAGGGCTATGAGTTCGGAGCCGGTGTGGAACGCTTCAATGATATTAAAGTTGGTGATGAACTCGAGTTCTATACCATGAAGGAGATTGAAAATGTCTAGCAGACGCAGCATGCAAACCGCAGACGAAGTTCGCCGCATTTTGTCTGAGACATTACGTAATAAAGTTAAAGATCCCGTGCTGGATGCACGGGTATCTTTTATTGAAGTACGCATGAGCGGCGATCTGGCTCATGCAAATGTTTATTATAGCGTGCTTGGAGATGAAGAAAAGAGAAAAGATGTGAGTCTGAGTTTGAGTAAAGCGCACGGTTTTTTTCGACGTGAACTGGGGCATAAGCTGCACTCACGTCTGACTCCGCAGATTCATTTCATAGAAGACCGCACTATTGCCGAAGGCTTCGCTATTGATCAGCTGATCAGCAAAGTGATAGCAGATGATCAGTCCGGGACAAAAGATAAAGAAGACAATAGCGAGGATCAGGACTAAGAGACAGGGAATTAATGACCAGCTTAAATCAAGATAAAGACCTAGTTGCTACGAACATCAACCATCTGGCCGGCTACTTCTTCGATATCAGCAGCAAGAAATCAAGTATCGGAATTTTCCCGCATGCCCGAGCCGATGCTGATGCTCTTGGTGCCGCTCTGTCTCTGGCAAATGCTTTGCAAGACCTGGGGGCAGAAGTTGAGGTTATTGCTGAAGAAAAAGCAGTCCCTTCGCTGCAGTTTCTTCCGGGAATACAGAACATGGTCTTATATAGTGGAGATATAGCTGAAAAGCAGTTTGATCTGGCGATAGCAGTGGATCTCAATACTCCGGACAGGCTGGAAAAACGGGAAAAATTATTTCTGAATGCCTCACAGCATGCCATTATCGATCATCATGTGCGCGATCAGGCGAATGGGGATAATGAACTTATTTATACCGGATCCTCCTCAACCTGTGAGCTGGTTTTCCGATTGATTTCTGCCCTTGAAGACTTGTCAGCAAAGAAGATTTTTAACGATGATATCGCCGTCTTGCTTATATCAGGCATGACGACAGATACTGGACGTTTCAGCTATAACAACACAACGCCTCGTGCTTTCAGGCAAGTGGCCTGGCTGATAGAGGAGTTCAATGTAGATCTGGCATTACTGACCCATGAATTGTTCGAGCGAACGACTGTAACACAATTACAGATACGAGGGGATGTTCTGGCTTCGATAAAGTTAGCAGCAGACGGACGCATTCTCTACGCTTCAGTATCCCGTGAAATGATGAATAAGCGTAAGGCTACAGATGACCATCTGGATTATCTTTCTTCCGATATGCGTGAGGCAGACGGGGTTGATGTGTCGATTTTACTGCGTGAATCGCCGGACCGTACAGAAATTCATGGCAGTGTGCGCTCTAACAGCTGCCTGAATGCTGCAGAATTTGCACAGATATTTGGCGGTGGCGGCCATGTCCGTGCATCCGGTTTTACCATAGAGGGTATGGGCCTGGCTGAAGCTGAGGCCGAAGTTGTGGCTCAGGCTGAAAAAATGCTTGAACAATGTTTATAAACTGACTATGATACACGATCAGGGGATCATTCTCATCAATAAAGACAGCGAAATAAGTTCAGCCGCAGTTGTTGCACAAGTGCGGCGGCTTCTGGGCATGAAACGGGTTGGTCACTGCGGTACGCTGGATCCATTTGCTACAGGCGTTTTACCCGTAATTTTCGGCCGCGCTACAGCAGCAGTCCCTTATATGAGTGAATATGATAAGGAATACCGTTGTCAGATTCAGCTGGGGACCCGTACAGATACCATGGACCGCGAGGGTGAGATAATCGCGCGGTCACCGGAGAATATTGATATCTCAAAACTTGAAGATCGCTCTTATGTAGAGCAGACCTTGAACTCTTTTCTTGGCGAAATAAAGCAGCAGGCCCCGCTTTATTCAGCGGTTAAAGTGGCGGGGAAACCGCTGTACAAATATGCGCGGCAGGGTGAAAATGTTGAACGTCCCTGGCGCACAGTAAAGGTGAACGCGATCAAACTGCTGGATATTTATTACAGACAAGGTCAGGAGCTGCCCTGCCTGGATGTTCTTTTTTTGACTTCTAAAGGCACTTATATCCGCTCTCTGGCCGATGCCATTGGTGAAAAACTGGGTTCTTACGCTCATGCTGCAGAGCTTGAACGCACTGCCTGTGGCCCCTTCACTCTGGACCAGACGGTGAAGACAGCTGATTTATTTGATTGTTTTGAAAAACTGGGCCGTGACTCGAAAAGATTCTTGTCTGCAAGCCTGGAACAGGGAATTGTCAAAGCTACTTTGACTGCATTTGTCGGTTTTCCCACACAGGCTGTAGCAAGAGCCGATGCGGTCAGACTGGCTCAGGGACAGGAAATAAAACTGATGACAGATGATATTTCACTTGAAACGCTTATCTTTACATATAATGATGTCCTGCTGGCAGTTGGCAGTCTTAATCAGGGCCTGGCAAAGGTTAAGCGTGTATTTATAGACAGTTCAGCTGAATTTCTTAGAGAAAGTAGTAACGATGAAAGTATATAAGTCTCTGGAAGAATTAAGTTCGGATCAGGAGCGGGGTATTGCTCTGGGAGTATTTGATGGACTGCATCTGGGCCATCGGCATATCTTGCAGGAACTGATCCTTGTCTGCAAAGAAAAATCCCTGAGACCTGCTGTTTTCACTTTTCTTTCTCCTTTCGGTCCGGAAGAAAACCAGCGTCTGATTGAGAGTGAAGAAAAATATGCTGTGCTGGAGGCGCTAGGGATCGAAGATGTCTTTGTCGCTGACATGACTGATGAATTCAGAAGTATCAGTGCGCTTGAGTTTTTACAAGATCTGCTGCAGAAGAAGCTAAATGTTAAGACCATTGTTGTGGGAGAGGATGCACGCTTCGGAGCAGGGGCTCAGGGAGATATTAATTTTTTGGCGGACTATGCAGGAAAATCGGATCTGACTTATAAAATAAGCAGTGATGTCCTCTTCCGCGGCGAAAAAATCTCCAGCTCCCGGATCAGGAATTGTCTTGCCCAGGGCGAGCTGGAGGCGGTCACAGCGATGCTGACACAGCCATATAGGCTCAGGGGAGTAGTAGAACATGGTCGCAGGATCGGCTCGCGCAAAGGATTTCCAACGGCCAATTTCCCTTATCCTCCCAAGCGGGCTCGCCTGCATAAGGGAGTATATGCTACCGTCGCACATTGTGACAGAGGAGCTTACCCTGCTATCAGTAATGTAGGTGTGTCTCCTACGATTGAAGAAGAAACGCCTTTACGGGTTGAAAGCTATCTCTACGATTTTGAAGACTCATTATATGGCGAGATAATTGAAGTCGAGTTTCTATCATTCATCAGACCTGAACTTACTTTTGATACAGTAGAAGATCTGGCAAAGGTAGTCAGGGAGGATTTGGTAAATGTGGCAAAATGGCACCGGTCGCATATGGTAAAATGATCGCCAGGAGGATAGCCTATGAATAACACTGCGGATTATATTGTTAGTTTTCCGGGATTAGCTATCAATAATCTCGGTATAAATAGAGTAGTTTTTCAGTTTAGTCTTTTTGGACATGACATAGCGATTTACTGGTATGGACTGCTTATAGCGCTGGCTTTTTTACTGGCCCTGCTTTTGGCAATCAGGCAGGCAGAAAAACATAGCCTCAAAAGCAATGACATTCTTGATTTTTTTCTGATTCTGATTCCGACTGCAATCATTGGAGCCAGACTCTATTATGTTGCCTTTGAATGGTCTCAGTTCTCTTCAGACTGGCTCAAGATTTTTGACCTGCGTTCAGGTGGTCTGGCCTTTTATGGTGGAGTGATCGGAGCCATTCTCGGTATTTGGGTCATGGCCATGTATAAACGCATTCGTTTATCTAAAGTGCTTGATTATTTCGTAGTCTATTTACCTCTGGGTCACGCTATCGGCCGCTGGGGGAATTTTTTCAATCAGGAAGCTTTCGGCACCAACACAGATTTACCCTGGGGAATGATCAGTAACGGTACTGCACATTATTTGAGCAAGCTTAATCCTGATCCGGCAAATCCTATCCTGGGACTGGATCCGGCCTTGCCGGTTCATCCTACTTTTCTCTATGAGTTTCTGGCTAACATGCTGATTTTTGTTATTCTGATTTTTGTGCGCCGTCGCGCTAAACAACCTATGAGCACCCTGGCCAGCTATTTTGTCCTGTATGGTATCGTACGCTTTTTTGTAGAAGGTATCCGCACGGATTCTCTCTACACAGGGAGCGGTCTTCGCATTTCCCAGTTGCTGTCAGCGGCCATGGTAGTTTTTGGCTTGCTGGTGATTCTGATTAACATTCTGCGGAACAATTCACGTAAAAAAGCCCTGGCTGCCATCACTCTTAGTGAAGAGCAGGCTGCCAAAATGTTGCTGGTAACCATGGTGGAAGACGCTGAGGAAACAGCTGCTGAGAGTGAAGAACTGCGAGAGACTGAATCAAGTGATGACGAGGCGGAGGAGAATTCCTGATTCTCATTCCCAATATGCAGAAGAAGACTGACAACAAAGCTTCCCGGGTAGACAGATTTTTCCGGCTTCTGGATTACAGAATGCTGGTGCCTGTAGCTGTTCTGGTTGTGATCGGACTGGTTGTTCTTAATACTGTTCTCAAGTCCGGTTATGGGGCGGTTATTTTTGACTATCCTAACAACTTTTACAAACAGGTAGCGATAGTGCTGATTGGACTTTTAGCTGCTTTTATCATTTGCCTGTTTGAAAAACCGACATTGAGTCTGATCGGTGCTTTAATTTACGGGCTCAGCATTATCCTCCTGATTTATGTCAAGATTGACGGATATCGGCCTGTCGCAGGTGCAGACAGCTGGATATATGTTCCCCTGGTAGGTTCCTTCCAGCCCTCTGAATTGGCAAAGATCGGAGTGGCCATGGTGACCGGTCCGATCTTCGGACAGACAAAAGAAGGGACAATTTCAACTAAGAAGGGCTTTGCAAAAATTGCCCTCCTTTATGCCATACCTTTTCTGCTGGTCATAACGGAAGTGGATCTGGGGACATCTATGGTTATCCTTTTCATGTTCCTGTCTACACTCTTTGTCTGGGGGATCAAGTGGCGGTATATTTTTGCTTCACTGGCAGGAATTTCTGTTGTAGCAGTGCCATTGCTGTGGCGGTTTTTCCTTAGCGGGGATCAGAAAAACCGTATTCTGACTTTCTTCTTCAGAGGACATGATCCGGCTGCTTCCTATCAGATCAACCAGTCTATCGCTGCGGTTGCATCGGGGGGGATTGCCGGCAATACCAGCGGCCAGTACGTCAATGTACCCGTTAAAGAATCTGACTTCATCTTTCCTGCTATTTCTGAACAGCTGGGGCTGATTGGATCAGCCCTGGTCATCATGGTGGCGGCGTATTTTATCATATATACCCTGAAACGGGCAGCGCAGATTGAGAAACAGTCATACTCCAGTGCCTATGTTATGGTCGCTTTGATTGCATCCATTGCTTTTCACTACATCGAGAACATTGGCATGACAATAGGTCTCCTGCCTATTACCGGCATACCTTTGTCCTTTATCAGCTACGGAGGTTCATCCATGATTGCCAGCTTTGTCTTGCTGGGTGTGCTTCTTAATATTTCTATGGACTATAAACTGAGCACACTCGATTAGCCTTCAGTCCTGCCTTATTTTTTTGCAAGCAGCTCTCCGGAACTGGCTTTTTTTTGTCTTTTTATCAAGCGAAAAAGCATTTTTCCTCTTGTTTTCACTAGATTAAACATTTCTGTAGCAAGTTATAGCCATTTTGGGGAGATTTATGTCATTTTGTGGCTATGCTTGACATATTAGTGGGGTTTAGTGGTAGAATAGGAAAAAAGATTGTAGAGGAGGTATGAGGTGGCCAGGTACATGCACGTAGTTGACTCCAAGGGTCGTGTGATAGTGCCGTCCAAAATCCGCGACCGCTTTGATGGTGTCTTAATCGTGACCGTCAGTTTGGATAAAGGCTACCTGAACGTATATACCAAATCTCAGTTTGATAAAATACTCGAACAATTCAGCGAATTACAAACCAGTGAAGTAGAAGCACGTCTTTTCCGCCGCCAGATTATTGGTGAAGCGGTTGAGTGTGAATTGGATGGACAAGGGCGTATTTCTATTCCCAATCATTTATGGGAAAGAGTTTTTGTCTCCAAAGGTGAAGAAATTTGCTTTATTGATGTTTATAGCTCAGTTGAGATTTGCTCTAAAGAGTTCTATGAGAAAGAACAGTCAGAAGCAGACTCCTTGTCTGAGTTGGATTTGTCCGCTTATGGCATCCGCGGACTATAACAAATGGCACCGTCCGGTCCTTCTGGCTGAGACGATAGAGGCTCTCGCGCTTAAGCCCGGTGGCTTATACGTAGACGTAACAAGTGGCGGCGGCGGACATAGCGCCGCTATTTTATCTCAGCTTAATGCGGAGGGCCGGCTAATCGCAATGGACCGCGATGCTGACGCAAGAGAAGAGACGCGGAAACGATTGGAATCTTTGAATACCTTAGGGAGCTATTCAATCCGCTCGTCCAGATTTTCTTCTCTTTCGTTGAATCTCTCAGATGAGGAGAAAGGCCATATTGATGGTTTGCTCGCTGATCTGGGAACTAGTTCTTATCAGTTGGATGAGGCGGAAAGAGGCTTCTCTTATCATCAGGACGGACCGCTCGATATGAGAATGGATCAATCAGAAGGTGAGAGTGCAGCAGAGATTCTGGCTTCAATTGATGAAAATGATTTGGCATATATTCTTCGTAACTATGGAGAAGAAGTCCATGCTAAAAGCATAGCCAGAGCGATTGTAACAGAGCGCAAACTGAAAGCGATTGAGACTACAGCTCAGCTGGCAGAAATAATCAGCAAAGCAGTACCTGCCTCTGCACGAAGGAAAAAACATCCGGCCAGGCGCAGCTTTCAGGCAATCCGCATTGCCGTTAACAGAGAATTTGAGGAAATTGAGTCACTTCTGCTGCAAATACCAGGCTTAATGTCATCAGGAGGACGTGTAGTAATAATTAGTTTTCATTCCTTGGAGGATCGCCTGGTAAAACAGACTTTTGCTAAATGGGAAGACCCATGTGAGTGCCCCAGAGAATTTCCTGTTTGTGTCTGTGGCAAGAAAGCCCTCGGAAAGAGGCCCCAGAGAAAAGTGATCGAGGCCTCGGAGGAAGAAGTAGAAGCAAATATTCGGGCGCGCAGTGCTAAATTGCGTGTTTTCGAATTCGGAGGTGTCGTATGAGTCAATATGATATAGATGGTAATCTTGCCCGGAAGATAAGTCCTTATTCTGCATACAGTCTTCCCAGACCGCAGGAAATGCCCGAACGTCGTTTTGCCGAAGAAGAGGCCAAACGTATTAAACGGCGTCGTCAGATTCAGCGAGAAGCCGAAATCAGAAAAACATACCGTGCACAAAGCCGTGAAAGAGTTTTCACCGCTGTCGCCGTTATTACAGTCCTTGCCCTGATGACCCTTATGGTTTCCTTTATTGTTACACGCTATGCGCGTATTACTGAGATGAGTTTTCTCAATGCGGGAATGAAACAGCGCATTGAGAATTTAGAAATGTCTAATAACTCTTTGAACAACAAATTATCCGAGCAGTACAATTTTGATAATATCAAGGAAATTGCACAAAGTGATCTGGGCCTTCAACAGGCCGGCAGCAGCCAAATACTGTATGTTAACGGACACAACACGGATAAGACAATAATAAATAATACAGCTTCTCTCGCAGATAGCAGTTTAGCTGCCGGAAGACTGTATTCCTATCAGGAGAACGTCGGCACTATCGTGCACTACGTGGAGAGCTTGCGCCCGTGATGGGGGTTCACCTTAGTGAAAGCTGAATCAGACATGAAAAATAGACGGAGATTGATAGATTATTTATGTCACGGCGTCAAGACAAAGTTACATCATTATCTAAATATAAAAAGGCTTCCTCTCAGTCTGTAGGCAGCTTGCCGTTAATTGTTGTCAGCATTTGCTTTTTAATTTTTGCCGGATTGATCGTTGGCCAGCTTTATCAGCTGCATATTGTTCAAAGCGATGAACTGACTGAACGCGCAGCCAGACAGCAACACTCAGTAACGAAATACGAATCCAAGCGTGGCTCTATTTTAGATCGTAATGGTTATCCTCTGGTCTCATCATCTTATGTGTATCGGGTCGGAATGACACCTTCTGTGGTTAGTTCAAACAATCCGAATATTGATCAGGAAGATATTGCCGATATGCTTATATCAACTCTTGGACTTAAGGATGAAAGCGCAGACCGGGTTCGTTCACTGATTACGGTGGATGATAATTTATCTTTATCTGAAGCTGTTATGCTGGCTAGTGAACGTGAACGCATAGCTTACCTGCAGCTTGCAGCCTATGTGCCGGAAAGCAAAGCGGAGAGACTGAAGAACTGGCTGCAAGAAAACGGTGTTGGCGGTTTTCGTTTTGACGCAGAAGAAAAAAGAGTATATAACAACCTTGATCTCGCTTCATCCGTGCTGGGAATGACGCGGACTGAAGCGGAAGGTCTCGAGGGTGTTTCCGGCCTTGAAGCCAGCTACAATGATCTGCTGTCCGGTTCAGCAACTTATATCTATCAGAAACGAAACAATTATTTGACACAGGGAGCTGTTCCTTTTTCCTCCAGCATTAAAGAACAAGGCAGCTCCAGTCAGACTCTCTACTCAACTATCGACAGCAGCATACAGTCAATCCTGCACGAAGAACTGCTTTCCATAGCTGCGGCTACAGGTTCAGTTAAAGGCATATCAGGGATCATAATGGATTTGTATACGGGTGATATCCTGGCAATGGATCAAATCCCTTCATATCACTCAGACGACCCGACAGGACTGCCTTTAGGGATAGAACAGGAATACTGGGACAGTCTTGAAGAAGAACAGCGGACTAAATATCGCAGCGAACATCTCTGGACCAATTATAATGTCAGTGCATCTTATGAGCCGGGCTCCACTTTTAAAACAGTCACTCTTGCTATCGCTTTAGAAGAAGAACTGTCAGGAGAGTACGTTGTCTATAGTGATGATCCTATTACCATGCAGGGAGAGACCATGTATTGTGTTACAGGTGAAGGTCACGGCAACGAGACTTTGCGTGAAGCATTTTATCGTTCCTGCAACCCTGTTTTTGTCCGTCTTGGCAATGAAATCGGCATGGACCTATATTATGACTATATTGAGAAGCTGGGCTTTAAAGGCACAAGCGGTGTTGACCTCTATGGCGAGGCTGCCGGAATATTTCACACAAATCCAATGCCGCTTGACTTTGCCAACCTGACTTTTGGTGAATCATCTACCGTGACACCCCTGCAACTGGCTAATTTCTACGCTACGATTGCCAGCGGAGGTTACATGAATACACCCCGCTTGATCAGAGCATACGAGTCAACCGGCGATGGTGCCTATCAGGAACTGGCGATAGAAAAGGGAGAACAGCTATTTTCAGCCACTAGCTGTAAACGCGTTCTGTCTCTGCTGGAGGATGTCGTGTATCTGGGATATAACAATACTTTCGGCAGCGAAGGTTTCAGACTGGGAGGAAAGACCGGCACATCAATAGACGAGCTCAATGGCATACCTACATATTCCTTCGCAGGAGTGGCCCCGGTTAATGATCCCCGCTTCGTCTCCTTAATCGTAATTCGGGATCCGGGAATAAGAAGCAGCAGTGTAGTCGCTGCGCGCGCCAGCAACCGCATATCTGCCCGGATTTTAAATTATTTGGGGCTGAAACAGGACTATAGCGCTGCAGAGTTAGATGCGCTGAGATATTCCGTTGAAATCCCTGACTTTACAGGATTAACGGTGGCTGAGGCAGCCGCTAAACTATCTGATCTGGGTCTGGCAGCTTCGGTGCCAACGGATCAGTTCTATCTGGACAAGCCCCTGGCACAGAGTCTGCCCGCAACAGGAAGTATTGTTGGGAAAGGATCTACAGTGTGGCTTTACCCCAAGGCTCTAAATGAAGTAGAATGGGTGACTGTACCGGACTTTAGAGACAAGAATTATCACGAGACTATTTGGCTGGCAGCTGAATCAGGGCTGCTGATTCAGCCTGTAGGTGAGATACAGGGATTATGTGTCGACCAGTCGCCTAAAAACGCTGCAGACACAGAAGCCGGCGCAGATGTAAGCGGGGCTCCCAATGGTACACAGAATAATAATAAAGTTATGGTTCCGAAAGGGACTGTGATTAAACTAAGCTTTTCTGAATACGTGAATGTTGAGGAAAGAGATCCTGTCGTATATACTCCTCCAGTGGCAGTTGATCCTGATCCTCCGAATAGCGCAGAAGAAGATTATGTTGAACCGGAAGCGGAACTTGATCTTGAAACAGATCCTCTGCCATAAAGCGAGCAGGATTTTTTCAGGTTTAGGAGATTGATTGAAGTGGGTAGGTTTTTACCAAGTCAAATGAAGCAGTGGACGGGGGGGACGATGGTGCGCGAACCCCGGCACGAGGAAGATACTGACAGGTTTTACAGCGGTATTTCTAAAGATACGCGGACTCTACAAGTCGGTGAAGCATATGTCGCCTTGCGGGGTGATCATTTCGACGGACATCGTTTTCTTGCAGAAGCGGTAAAAAAAGGAGCCGGTTTGCTTGTTGTTGAGAAAGATGAACCATTAGTGAAAAAATGGATCAGAGACGTTGAATCAGGCGATGTGGGCGGACCGGATCTGTTATTGGTGGACGATACCTGGAAGGCTTACCAGGACCTGGCAGCAGGTTACCGTAAGATGTTGTCATGCTCAGTTGTAGCGGTTACGGGCAGTGTAGGGAAGACCACGACCCGGAATATGATTTGCAATATGGTCAGATCACAATTAATATCAGAGCAATCAGAAGGCAATCTGAATAATGAAATTGGCTTGTCCGACACCCTTTTATCTACAGATCCCGACACACAAGTACTTGTGACAGAAGTGGCAATGGACAGACCGGGCGAGATCGAGCAATTATCCAATATCGCCAGGCCGGATATAAGCATAATTACAAACATCGGTTTTTCACATGCGGAATATCTGGGCACGATGCGTAATATCCTGGAAGAAAAAACTTCCATTATCAAAGGAATGAAAGAAAATGGCCTCTTGTTACTCAACGGCGATGATCCGCTCCTTGAGGAATGGTATCTCCGCGAGCTCCCTTCAGTACCGGTCTGGTTCGTAGCAAGCAAAGAAAACGTTTCGCGGCTGGAGCGTGAAGGCAGCCCTGTTTTTTGGTGGGAAGATCTGGTAATCGATAAAAACGGTACTTCCTTTATCGCCTGCAGTAATCTGGCTCCTGATGAGCAGTGGGAGATAAGCCTGCCGGTAGCCGGCGAGCACTATGTGAATACTTCTTTATTTGGCTTAGCCGTTGCCTATGCCTTAGGGCTCGACATGAATGAAGCCGCCGGCTCAGCTGTTAAGTTCACTAATATCGGCAGCCGTCAAAAGCAGATGGACCTGGGAACTATTACTGTCATGGATGATGCATATAATGCATCTCCGGAGTCATTTGCTTCAGCGCTGGAGACTGTTGATATCATGGCTGAAGAACGTCGCCGCATACTGGTTCTGGGCGGAATGCGTGAATTAGGGCGTTATACTAAAGGCGTTCACGAAACCGCTGCCCGTCAAATTTTAGCTTACAATTTTGACCGCATTATCCTGATTGGAAAAGAAACGGAATATACCAAGAAAAAACTTTTGCAGACAGCAGAAGGCCGCAATCTTTTTGCCGGCTGGTACACGACTGTTGATGATGCCATGCCGCGGATTCTTCAGGAAGTTGAGGGCGGAGATTTTGTCTTATTAAAAGCCTCGCGTTATTATCATCTGGAACGCGTAACCAAAGCTTTGCAGAATAAATTCCTGCCCGCAGAAGCGAGGACTGAATAATGAGCCTTTTTTTGGCGACTAAAATGTTAGATGGCCAGACCATGCTGATCTGGGCTTTGATAGTGTTTCTGGCTACTGTAACAATCGGAGCCCTGGGTATGCCTCTGGTAAAGAAACTGAATGTTGGTCAGCGTGTACGTGACGACGGTCCTAAATCGCATTATTCAAAAAGCGGTACTCCAACTTTCGGAGCTTTGTTTTTTCTTCTGCCCCTCTTTATTGTGGGCCTGGCCTCATTTCTGATCTACTCGGGTCTGCAGACCTTCGGCATAATACTCCTATTTATGCTTTTGTTTGCCATTGTCGGCTTTATCGATGACTACATTAAAGTTCGGATTTCGAAAGACGGCCTGAGCATCAGGCAAAAAACCGTAATGCTGGGTCTGCTCTCCATCCTGGCATCGGCCTGGCTTGTGTACATACGGCCGGGAGAAACATACTTTCTCATGCCTTTTACTATGGGAAAAATTGTTCTGAGCGGTATCTGGCAATTCTTATATTTCCTGTTTCTGATTCCCTTTCTTTTTTATATGAGCAATTCAGTAAACATAACTGATGGATTGGATGGTCTCTTGTCCGGATTGATGGCAATTGCCTGCACCTTCCTGACAGCAGTCGCCCGTATCCTGGTAATTGCCCATCTGCTGCCGTATCAATCGCAGTTCCTGCCCATGCTTATAGTTGCAGGCTGTTTAGGTTTTTTGTTTTTTAACCGCCACCCCGCACGGATCTTCATGGGTGACACGGGTTCTCAGGCTTTGGGTATTGGTTTTACCCTAATTTGTGTCGTTATGGGAACTCCCTATCTGGCCGTCATTATCGGCTTTGTCTTTTTCTTTGAAGGACTGTCCGTTGTTATGCAAAGATTTTATTACCGTCGTACCGGCGGTAAAAGAATATTTAGAATGGCCCCACTTCACCACCATTTTGAGCTGGGCGGCTGGACTGAGCAGAAGGTAACTAATATTTTCTATCTGATAGGAATTGCTTCCGGATTCTTGGGCATTTTGTTCATTTACAGCGCTATTTGATTGGGAGTAGTTTATGGCGGATGATGTGCAGGAACAACTTATAAGATTTCCCGGTTATTCAGCAGAGGAGACTGCCACTGAAGAAGTGGAATTGAGACCTGAAGATATTGCTCGCCATAAGCGTATCTCACTGCCTTTTTTCTTTATCTGGATCAGCCTGATGGCCTTTGGCTTTATCATGATGTTCAGTGCCAGTTTCGGCGAAAGTTTTGTCAACACAAGCAGTTATATCAATGTGATTGAAGATGAGGCGGCCTTGCAGGACTTGCCTGAAGCACTGCGAACTGAGGTTGTCGCTGACGCCACCGCTTCCGCCGCCCGTCAGTTGCGTTTAAGCATAATTGGTTCGATAATTGCGATAATTATCGCTCTCTTTGTTCCTTTTCGGCAATTGCTCCGCCCCCGCCTGCGTACAATTCTCTATCTTATAATTACGCTTCTTCTGTTTTATACAGCATTCAAAGGTGTAACCAGTCAGGGCGCGCAACGCTGGGTCGTTATCGGTTTCATTCAATTCCAGCCTTCAGAACTGGCAAAGATCGGTGTGGTCTATTATCTGTCCAGCTATTTTTATGAGCGCCAGCAACTGCGAAAAAACAAGGCGGGAATGGAAGTGGCCCGGGGCAAAAAAACAGAAAGTGAATTAAAAAAGAAACACAGGGAAACTTTCTATGATTTCACCCGCCCTCTTTTATTAATGGGCTTGTGGGTCATACTGGTCCTCTTGCAGCCTCATATGTCTGGCGCAATAATTCTTACAGTTCTGACAGTTTTGATGTTTCTTATGGGAAAAATACCAGCGGAATCCTTTGTCAGAGGTTTGCTGCTCCATGCCATTCCGCTTCTGCTGGTAGCCTTACTCTTGTTCAGTCTGTTTATACCGGTCTTTTATGACAAATCCCTGCCTGAATTTGTTTCTGAAAGATTCGCCCACTCTCAGAAGCGTTTGGACTTATTCAGGGATCGTGATTCTGTCGATGCTGATGGCCGCAGGCAGGTTGAACAAGCAGAAATAGCATTTGGTGTGGGAGGATTGACCGGTGTCGGTCTGGGCCGGAGTACACAGAAACTTAACTGGTTGGCAGAAGCTCACAACGATTTCATTTTTCCGATCATTGGCGAAGAATTAGGCTTAATCGGCACACTCGCAGTCCTGCTCATTTTCATGCTCTTTCTCATCGGCGGTTTTTCCATTGCAGCGCGGGCATCAAACATGGCCGCACGTAATATAGCAGCAGGATTCACCTTTTTGATTGTATTTCAGGCTTTTTTAAATATGGCTGTTGCGACTAGTCTCATACCAGCAACAGGCATATCCTTACCGTTTTTTTCAGCAGGCGGTACGGCGAACATAATTTTCGCTTTAGCTGCTGCTTTGATTTTGTGTGTATCTAAGACCGGAGTTCAGCGCAATCCTGAATTGGTGCGCGTTCTGGACCAGCATAAAAGCTAGAGAGAGTTATAAGTGAAGACAAGGGCAAACCATTCTCAGAAAACAGTCATATTTGTTGCCGGAGGCACCAGTGGACATATACATCCTGCATTAGCTATTGCCGGTGAAATCAGAGAACGGCACCCGGATATCAGGATTATTTTCTGTGGCTTAAAGGGCAATATTGAAGAAGAAATGGTACCGGCAGCGGGTTATGAGTTTATACCGATTTCCGCCCGTGGTATTCCAACTAAATACTCACCTTGGTTTTTTCGCTGGGTAAAAGATAATATTCAAGGAACTTTAACAGCCAGGCGACTGATAAAAGAGGTAAAGCCCCTTCTGGTTGTCGGGACAGGCGGTTATGTGAGCGGTCCGGTGATTATGGCTGCCGGCCAATGCAAGATTCCCTTTGTCTTACACGAGCAGAATGTTTACCCGGGAAGAGCCAACCGCTTTTTCGCCAAACGCGCAGCGGAGGTCTTTGTAACTAATGAAGACAGCAAGAAGAATTTTTCTGACCAGGCCAGGATAACAGTGACCGGTAATCCTGTGCAGCCTGTTTTTTATACACTGAACAAAGAAGCAGGAAGACATGCAATCGGCATTGCCCAGGATCGTTTTCTCGTTGTCGTCACTGGCGGCAGTCTCGGGGCGCAACGCCTGAACAAGGCAATCAGTAACCTGCGCGATAATTCCGGCTGGCAGAGTCTGGTTGACCGGCATCCTGAACTGATGATCATGCTAAGTACCGGTAAAGAACAGGAGAGCTCACCTGAAATCTACGAGGGAATTTCCAATGTGCAGGTTACCAGTTACCTCTACAACATGGCGCAATGGATGTCTGCATCCGACCTCGTGATTTCACGTTCCGGTGCCATGACTTGTGCAGAATTGATTGCCCTGGCTAAACCTTCGATTCTGGTCCCTTACCCCCAGGCCATGGATGACCACCAGACTAAAAATGCGCAAAGCCTGTCCGCAATTGGCGGGTCAATTATGGTAAAAGATGAGAACTTCAGCAGCGATTACTTTGTAGAAAAAGTTAGTTATTTTATTAATGAGCCTGAGGAACTGCAAGCAATGTCTCAAGCTCTTGCTGCAACAGATAAATTACCGGCAGCACAGCTAATCTATCAGAAAATCGCTCCGTATCTTTCGGCAAAGGATAACGGCGGTAATGAGCAAAGCAAGTAAACAAAAGTATTCGTCCCGTCGTTTAGCTCCTAAAAGATCAAAAGAGCTTCAACGACCGAAGAGCGCCAGCTTTCAGCCTTCACCATTTTCTGAGGAAAGCAGGAAAAAGAGGAGAAAGGAACAGCGGCGTTCAAATCTGATGAGCAAAAAGCCGCTTATATTTTTATCAATTATTGCAGCTCTGCTGGTCATTATTACTTTACTCGCACTTGTACCGGGTTTTACCATTGATAGCATAGAGGTTAGTGGAGCCTACAGACTGGATGCGCAAAGCGTGAAAGACGGCGTCTCGCACCATCTGGACAAACATTTTCTTTACCAAATAGGCGGTAATCTCAAATCTTTGCTGACTCTTCATTATGGGGCTGCTGAAGAAAAGCTGCTGGCTGAGTCTCCTTTACTGGATGCTGCAGAGGTGTATTTTTCCTATCCCGGAAGAATAAAGATCGATCTAAAAGAGAAAACTGAAGTTTTGTGTGTTCGCGTACCCGGTGGCTACGCTCTGATTGACAAAGACCTCATAGTTTTAGAGCTGCTGGAGGAAGCCTCAGATATCTTTCCCAGCGTGGAGCAAATAGTGTTAAAAGAGACAGCGGAGCCGGGGGTTCAACTACAGACAGATCAGAAGGAAAGACTGCAAAAGTCGATTAGCGTAACAGCGGAGATTATACGCAATGACAGCAGTAAGGCTGATGGCAAGCACTTGCTGCCGCTAATTCGGCATATCATTTGGCAGGATAATAATACTTTTTTCTTACATATTCCCAGTACGCAGGGCGGTATGATTCGTGTTAAACTGGATGATAACAGGTACTTACAGGATAAACTTGTATTGCTTTCTGACCTGATCTTTGTTGAGCAGTTCACAGACAAATCAGCGGGTGAACTCGACATGACCGGACTGACAGTGCATTTTCGTCCTGACAAGTCCTGAAGGACCATTCCGACATGTACTTACAACTGACAATTCCCCAAAACACTGAAGGGAGAGCAACATTGTTACCACTAATAGGCTTGCTAATCGGTCTAATCATAGGTTTGTTTGTTAGTGTACCTGTTCCTGCCGCCTGGGCACCCTATCTTGCTCTTCTCGTCCTCTCCGGAGCAGATATATTGCTTTCGGTTCTCAATAAGAAAAGTGAAGACAGAAAGGCGGAGAATAATTTCCTTTTAGAATTCTTCGCAAATACTGCGATGGCAGTGTTTTTGGCTGCTTTAGGCAAGCAGATAAATTTTGAATTATCAACAATAATTGCCTTTGTTTTCACCTATCGTATCTTCAAAAATTTCAGAGAATATGTTGCAGATTTATACAAGCGATTTAAAGATAGAAGGAACTCCGCCAGAGTGGAAATAAATGAGCCAGCTGCCCCAAAAAGCGCAGAAGAAGGCAAAAGCAAAAAATAATATTAATAAGTTGAGGCAATCTCATTAAGATGACAACATGTAAATAGTCAAAAGCTTGATTGTAGAGGGATTTGAGTGCTTCCTTATTGTAAATATATGGGCTTTCATGTAGAATAACGCCAAATACATTAGAGGTATAAAGAAGGAACCTCGCTTAAAATCAGTTGTAAGCTTGTAATTACATCCAGGAAAACTGATTTTATTACGAAAGGAGCATATCCTTGGCAGAATATAATTTTGATTTTGGTATGGACGATGATTTCTACGCGACTATAAGAGTAGTAGGTGTTGGTGGCGGCGGCGGCAACGCAGTTGACCGCATGATAGAAGATGGAGTTCAGGGCATAGAGTTCATTTCTGTGAACAGCGATCATCAGGCTCTGTCCCGCACTAAAGCTTCCACAGCAATACAGGTTGGTGAGAAAGTGACTCGTGGCTTAGGCTGCGGAGCTAATCCCGATATGGGGCAGAAGGCGGCGGAAGAGAATATAGAGGATATTGCCAAGGCCATTCAGGGCACGGATATGCTCTTTATTACTGCAGGTTTAGGTGGTGGTACCGGTACCGGTGCAGCGCCTATTATTGCGGCTAAGGCCAGGGAAATGGGTATTCTTACAGTAGCCGTTGTAACGACTCCTTTCCGTTTTGAAGGTTCCAGACGCCGTCAGAATGCAGAAGCGGGCCGACGCAAACTTGAGCAATATGTTGATTCTCTTATCGTTGTCCCCAACGACAAACTGCTGGAGATAGCCAGCGACGATACTTCTCTGGATGAAGCCTTTTCCATGGCCGACCATGTCCTGCAATATGGTGTGTCCAGCATCTCCGATCTAGTCGCAGTTCCCGGTCTGATCAACCTCGATCTGGCTGATATCAGACGCGTAATGACTGACGCCGGTGTATGCCATATGGGTATTGGCCGCGGCAGCGGTGAAAGCCGGTCAGCTACAGCTGTCAAGCAGGCTATGAGCAGCCCCTTGCTCGACACGACGATTGAAGGTGCTCACAGCATCATAATTAACTTTACCGGTGGCCGTGATATGCGGATCAAAGAAGTCAATGAGGCAGCATCTCAGGTTCGCGAGGCTGTTTCTCCTGACGCTGACATCATCTTCGGTGCCGTTATCGATGATAACATGCAGGATGACATCATGATTACAATTATCGCCAGCCGCTTTGAAGAAGAAGCGGTTAAGCAGCATGCTGCCAAGTCAACGCAGACATCAGCTAATGTAGCTTCCATGGCATCATCGTATTCAACATCCCGTAAATCAATGCCGGGTGATGAACAACAGACTCCGACCATGGATGACCTGCCGGATTTCCTTAAGCCGCGTCGTCGCGAAATTCCGCCGGTCACTTATCCGCGCAGTAGCAGTAATCCGGGCAGCAGAGATAGTTTTGAAAAGATCCAGGATGGTGAGAAATATCGCCGTCAGACCGGAGAGGTTCTGGAGAGAATGACTGAACATCGAGAGCCCAGAGTGCTTGATGAAGCACCTTCCCGTGATGAAGACCAATCACAGCAGCCTGCCAAGAATAAGCAAAGCAGGCAAGGCGGTCGTGTCTTGCCCTGGTTCCTGCAAGATGAGTTGGGAGAAGATCGCGACTAAGCTTGCAGGTGATATGTTTAAGGATTTTAATGACGCGGCCGGGTCTTGTATCAGGTCGCGTCATTTTACATTTAGCTAAGCAGCCGGGAGGAAATAATGCGTTGTCCTTATTGCAAATTTAGTGATAACAAGGTAATTGATTCGCGTCCATCAGACGACGACAGTACTATTCGCAGGCGTCGTGAGTGCTGCAAGTGCGGTGAGCGCTTTACTACTTATGAACGTGTCGAGCTCATGCCCCTGATGGTGATTAAGAAGGACGGCAGCAGGCAGCCTTTTGATCGTGAAAAATTGATTGCCGGTATCATGAAGAGTTGTGAAAAACGGCCGGTTACAACTGCTCAGATTGAGGAGATTGTTCATACTATCGAACAAAGCGAAGGTAATAAATTGCGGCGTGAAATTCCCAGTTCCGAGATAGGAGAACTTGTACTGGAGCAGCTTCGGGGTATTGATGAAGTCGCGTATATACGCTTTGCCTCAGTCTATAGAGAATTTGCCGATGTTTCCTCCTTTTTAGAAGAATTGGGCGATCTGTTCAAAGCGGGGGCTAATAACATATAATAATCAGATGTGAAGAGTTATTTTGAGATGTGATTGTTAACATCGCAGATATTTGTGCTAGAAATCGGACGGTGATGGAAATTAATCCTGAGAAGACAGTATTGATCGTAGATGATGATCCCCATATAGGAGAATTGCTCAAGCTGTATTTTGAAAATGAAGGCTTCCGGGTTGACGTCTGTTTTCGCGGCGACGAGGTTATAGATCGCGTGCAGCAGCTCGATCCTGATGTTCTGATTCTGGACCTGATGCTTCCGGGAATGAGCGGTTTTGATGTTATGCGCGAATTGCGCCGCTACAGTTCTGTCCCTGTAATTATGCTAACAGCACGTGGTGATACTCTGGACAAAATAGTTGGTCTGGAGTTAGGAGCGGACGACTATATTGCCAAGCCCTTTGAACCGAAAGAGCTGATTGCGCGTGTAAAAGCTGTCTTGCGGCGTGCATCAAAAAGCAAGGTGTTTTCTTCAAGTGATAGTCAGCAAAGCGGGGATGATGTTATTTCTTATCCCGGTCTGGAAATCAATCGGACACAATATCTGGTACGTTTGAATGATGAGGAATTAAGTTTCCCTCCCAAGGAGCTCGAGCTTTTGTATTTTCTTGCATCTCATCCCAACCGTGTATTTACCCGGAGCCAGATTTTGGAAAATATCTGGGGCTTTGATTACTACGGTGAACCTCGTACCGTTGACGTTCATATCAAGCGTCTTCGCGAAAAACTGGATCTTATTGATCATCCTGACTGGAATATTAAAACAATCTGGAGTGTTGGCTATAAGTTCGAGGTCAGGGGCTGATGAAACACCGTCTGTCAATCTATGGCAGGACTTTTGTCAGCATTTCACTGGCAATTCTAATTATTTTCGCATTTTTGGCAGTTGCCTATACTTCGATTTCTTCTGCAAGCTCAAAGCAGTTGCGGCTGGATGAACTGGAGCGCAATTCAAATGAGATAGCCGATCTTACTGCTCGCCATATGTCTGCGGGCGGCAGAGTTTTTGTTACATCTGAAGTTACGGGATACTGGACATTTGCAGCCAGGTCTACCGGTGCCATTGTCTGTATTATTGATGGCGACAATCGCATAGTATACGATACCGGCCTGCCGGCAAATCTGCTGGAACAACTGGAATACGACAGCGCAGAACGATACTATATCCTGCCTGATGAGCTGACAAACAGGGGAGGCAGAAGCTATAGCTGCACAGCTTCAGATACCGGCCTGAAAGACTACCTGCCTGACTCCGCTTCCTGGCTGGCCGCCAGCAGCCCCTTACCCGGCTATACGAGAGTATATACAGGTGAAGTACTCTTACTGCGGCATACCAGACCCGACAGCTTCACAGGTTTTTTGCAGGAAAAAAGCATTCCGATTTCCTTCTTTATTGCTTTCCTTTTATCCCTGATAATCATTTTAATTATCTCGCGCAGTATTACAGAACCTATTTCTGCTTTAGCCAAAACAGCAGATAAAGTGTATAAAGGTGACTTGAGCGCCCGGGCCAAACTGGGAAAAGAGGAGCGGCCTCTGACTCTTTATGATGTCAGTGACAATCTGCCCGGCCGTGAGGATGATCTGACTATCCTGGTTCGGACTTTCAATACCCTGATCGCTAAATTTGAAGAGCAGGAGCAGCAACAATCTGATTTCCTCAGCAGCATTTCCCACGATTTGAGAACTCCCGTCACATCAATTCATGGTTTTATTGAAGCAATGCGGGATGGCACTATTTCACCTGAACGTTATTCGCATTATCTGGACATTGTAAAATCAGAAACAGAGCGTTTGCGTCAATTGATTGATACTTTGTTTGAGCAGACTGTTGAAGGAAGTGTCAATGCATTGAACCGCAGCGTTTTCAATATAAACAATCTGATCATTCGTGTTGTGGATTCGCTTGAACCCCTGCTGATGGAAAAAAATCTCACCCTTGAGTTGCAGCTTTCTGATGGTGAGGGGACCGGCTATATGGTAATAGCTGATGAGGATGCCATCACGAGGGTTCTGAGCAATATTCTGACAAACGCGATTCGCTTTGCACCGCATTCAGGCCTGGTTCTAGTGAGCACAAGGCTTGAAAACCGTCTGGTGCAGATTGCTGTTGAAGACAATGGTCAAGGTATTTCTGATGAAGATATCCCTTATATCTTCGATCGTTTCTATAAAGCTGAACGTTCCCGTTCTACCGAAGGATCGGGTTTAGGATTATATATCGCACGCACCCTGGTCAAGAGACATGGTCAGATAATAAAGGCCTATCACTCTGATTTAGGTGGAGTAGGTATCTTGTTTACCTTGGAAAGTCCTTGATACATAAAGGATTGTTCATATTATATACATTAATTTTTCGTAAGATAGGGCTTGAAGCTATTCTGAAAAAATCGCTCCTGACCAGCAAAAGCTACTGAAAGGATAATCTTAATTAATGTTTAAGCAACTAATTAAAGCCAAATTTATAGTAGTTTTATTTTTGCTTGTTTTTACCTGTGTGAGCGGCTGTGGCCCCGGCAACAACCTTGAAGTACCATCAGGCTCATCCGGACTTAATGAGAGTGCCAAAACAGAAACCAGGAAAACTCTGCCTGTATCTTATGAGCCGAGCTCAACTGGCAGCGGACCCAATACGTCCGGAACAAGTGAAGCTGAATTGACCGGCAAGACCGAAACAACTGCAGAAATTACTGATTTAAGCAATAAAAGCAGCAATATATCCGGCGATGATCCGACGGGCACTGTTACTCCGGCCAGCAGACCAAACATTACAACTGACAGTGAGCAAGCACCCGTCGCTCTGGACTGGACTGAGATTTTTGAAAAAATTAATCCGTCTGTTGCTTCGGTCAGATTAAAGATACCTGCTTCAGCTTTATATCAGGAAAGAGAGGAAATCTTTTCCGGACTGCTTATTGATGAAGAGGGTCTGCTCATAAGTTCATATTCCATGTTTGCCAAAGCTGTCGATTATCGCGGGATTCTGATGGAAGGCGCTACGGTTGAAGTCTATATAGATGGCCATACCAAGCCATTTCCTGCAATTTTATATGGATTTGACGTAATGAGTGATATTGCAATCTTGAAAATTGATCCTGACAGCAGCAAACTAATAGCGCAGCCATTAAGCAGAACAAACGAGGTCAAGGTAGGACTTCCGATTGGAGTTATTACATCGCCTGATACTTATGTTATGCAGGGCAGTCTGATTCCCGGCTATATCATGAGTGTTCAGGTTCCCAGCCTGCGCGAAAACGGTTTGCACTATGAACTTTTTGTATCTGACGTACCAACCTTGAACAAAGTTCCCGGTGCTCCTTTAGTGGATGAGTATGGCCGTGTTTTAGGTATCTGCAGTGCCTCAAGCCAATACTCCTATCTCGATTACCGCACTTACATAGTGCCTGCACCAATTATTGCGGAAGTAGTAGATTACATTATAAAAGTAGTTGAAAACCCTCCCGTGCGCGCAGCAACTTTAGGTATCGCTGTGATGACTGATGAGTTTGCGGCCCTCTCTTCCCAGCGCTATGATTACCCGATAGGACTCTATGTTACTTGTGTGCAGCTGAACAGTCCCGCTTATATTGCCGGCCTGCGTGCAGGTGATATAATACTAGAGATTAATAATAACAAAGCTGAGTTAACGGAAGATTTAATTGAAGCGATGAACAAAATGTCGATCGGCTCATACTGCGTAATGAAAATTTACCGGCCGAGTGAAGACACAGAATTTGCATTTTCCAGTTATCTGCAGCAAGCTAGGCATTAATGGATAAAAAACAACGCGCAAAGCAGATTATTGAAATTTTACATGAGACTTATCCTGATGTTGAAACTACATTGGACGCAACTTCAGCCTGGGAACTTCTGGTCGGAGGAATTCTGGCCTCGCAATGCACTGATGAACGTGTAAACAAGATCACGCCACATCTTTTTGCTGCATATCCAACTATAGCTGACATGGCCGAGGCTGATGTGGCCGATATTGAGAACATAATCCGGGCCTGCGGCATTTATCGCAATAAGGCTAAAGCAATTAAGGGCTCTGCTGAGATAATAACCGAGGAGCATGGGAGCCAGGTACCCCGGACACGGGAACAACTAATGGAATTGCCGGGAGTGGGACGTAAGATTGCCAACCTGATGTTGGGAGATGCTTTTGGTGAACAAGCTGTTGTTGTAGACACACATTGTGCCCGAATCAGCAGACTCCTGGGCATGACTGCCGAGAAGGATCCTGCCAAAATTGAAGGAGAGCTTGAAGCTGTACTGCCGCCGGATTCCTACACAGACTGGGGACATTTTATGGTCTTCCACGGCCGCACCATCTGCAAAGCCCGCTGCAGAGACTGTGTAGCCTGTCCCTTGCGGCAGCTATGTGCTTATGGTTCTCAGCAGAACCTGGAAGGCAAGGAGGCCGGTGACTGTGTCTAAATGCAGCATTCTGGACGAGAAAGTCTCAGCATTGCGCGGCATTTCCGATAAGAGGGCCGCGCTTTTTTCTAAGCTGGCAATTCATACTTGTGAAGATTTGCTCTGGCATTTGCCGCGTGACTATGAAGACTGGTCCGAGCTCAGTAATATCTGCGACCTGGCAGATGATGATATTGCCTGCTTCAGGGGCAGCGTGATTACAATACCGCAGCTTAACCGGCGCGGTAATAACTCTCAGACTGTGGTCAAACTTCAAGATGACACAGGGGTGATCAGTGCAGTCTGGTTTAATCAGCCCTGGATGGCTAAGCAAATCAATCGTGGTGACACTTTTCTCTTCAGAGGACGGATCAAACGTGCCGGCCGCTATTTTTCAGTTCAAAATCCACAATTCTTCCGCGAAGGCGGGGGCCTTCCGCCACTTTTGCCCATATACCCCCTGACAGAGGGGCTGACGCAGAATATAGTTCGTGATGCCGTAAGACAAGTCTTAGACTCTGACCGGCTGATGTTCAGCGAATTTCTTCCTGCTGCAAGCAGACGTGAACACCAGCTTGCTTCACAGTCTTATGCTTTTTCGGAAATACACTTTCCTTCCAGCAGACATGCAGCAGAAGTAGGCAGGCGCCGCCTTGCCTTTGAAGAACTTTTTCTCATTATGGCCGGACTGCGCTCGCTAAAATCTGAGCGGACACTTCTGGAAAGACAGGCCATCATTCTATCCAAAGAGGATGAGGCTCAGCTGCAGAAAATGGAGCAGAGCCTGGCTTTTGAATTGACAGGATCACAGCAGGAAACTCTGGCAGCGATAAAGCGTGACCTGGAGCGGACTTGCCCTGCCTACCGGCTGATCCAGGGAGATGTCGGTTCAGGCAAGACAGCCGTAGCAATGCTGGCAATGGCGCGGGTGGCTCTGGCAGGCAAGCAGTCAGTTATGATGGCTCCGACTTCCATCCTGGCCCAACAGCATTTCGAAAGTCTGACTGGTTTTTTTGAAGCTTTTGGCATCAAGACCGGTCTGCTCCTGGGCGGTATGCCGGCTGCTGTCAGGAGAGAGACACTCAGCGCAATTGAATCGGGTGAAATTCAATGTCTGGTCGGAACCCATGCCCTGATATCGGGGGATGTTAAATACAGGCAGCTGGCTCTTTGTATCACTGATGAACAGCACCGCTTCGGTGTCGAGCAGCGTCTCAATCTGACCAGCACGGAAGACGTCTACCCCCATGTTCTGGTGATGTCCGCAACGCCCATACCACGCTCATTGGCCATGATACTTTATGGTGATCTGGATATTTCGGAGATGCGCGACATGCCGGCAGGCCGGCAGCCAATTCTGACCTATACTGCCAGAAGCAAAGACAGGCCCAGAGTGGAGCGCATGATTGAAGCTGAAATAGAAAAAGGGCATATTGCCTATATTGTATGTCCTGCCATTGAAAGCTCAGATTATATAAAACTGGAATCTGCCGAGGAGGTCTTCGGCCGATTGAAGCAGGGCAGCTTTTCTCATCGGCGGCTGGCTCTTTTACATGGCCGCATGAAGGCGCAGGAAAAGGACAGCATCATGCGTGCCCTCTCTGCCGGAGAAATAGATATCCTTGTCAGTACCAGTGTCATCGAGGTAGGTATTGATCAGAAAGAGGCGACCATCCTGATTGTGGAAAACGCTGAACGTTTCGGACTGGCCCAGCTGCATCAGATGCGTGGACGGGTAGGGCGTTCGCATTACGAGTCCTATTGTATACTGATGAGCGACAGTGATGATGAATTTGCACGTAAACGTCTGACAGCCCTCTGCCGCCACAAGGACGGCTTCAAGATAGCTGAAGAAGATCTCCGTTTACGTGGTCCCGGTGATTTCTTCGGAGTGCGTCAAAGTGGATTGCCGGATTTCAAAGCCAGCGATTTATCCCGTGACAGCGGCTTGCTGGTGGAAGCTGCCGGAGCTGCCGAGAAGATCTTGTCAGAAGACCCCCTCCTGCAGACTGCTGAGAACCGGCTGATTTTGCCGGAGTTTAACAGACGTTATGCCGAGCGTTTGAAAAACCCTGCCATTTAAGGAGTCCGGAATGCCCAGAATTGTTTCAGGTTCACTCAGAGGTATAAATCTACAGACGCCTGCAGGCAAGGACACCCGTCCGACCTCTGATCGCGCAAAGGAAGCCTTGTTTTCCATCCTCGGAGCCGACATATACGGTGCAAGAGTTCTGGACCTGTTCGCAGGCAGTGGCCAGATAGCCTTAGAAGCACTGAGCCGGGGTGCTGCCGGTGCTGTCCTTTGTGAGACTGATCGCGATGCATTGAAAGCCCTGTTTTCTAATATTGAAAAAACCCGCACTTCAGACCAGGTCAGGGTTTACACCTATGATGCTGTGAAACTTCTGAAAAAATTGGTTAAAAATAACTTTAACTTCGACTTTATTTATCTGGATCCTCCCTGGCAGGCACTGCCTTCCTTGCTCGAAAAGATTAAAAATGACCTGCCTGCCTTGCTTACTCCTGCCGGTGTAATCGTTGTGGAAAGCGAGCAAAAACAGGCTATTCCCGCTAATCTTGGCGGCGACCTGCTTCTGTCCCGCAGTTGTACATACGGCGCCTCCATGCTATCCTTTTACTATCATGAAAAAGACTAATGACAGCCTATTAGAAGGTGTTACAGGCTCTGACCGGGGCTTACGCCGCATAGCCTATGCCGGAACTTTTGATCCGATGACGAAAGGTCATTTGGACCTGATCGGGCGCGGTCTGAAATTATGTGATGAGCTCATAGTTGTTGTAATTGACAACCAGTCAAAAAAAGTGCATGTCCCCCTTGCTGACCGTATCAGGATGGTCGAACTTTCGGTTCAGGATTTTGAGGGAGTTAAGGTCAGCGGCTGGCAAGGTTTGTTTGCTGAATTTTGCCGCCGGGAAAACATCAGGATTTGCTTACGTGGTTTGCGCACATCTATTGATCTCGAGTCGGAGAAACAGATGGCACGACTGAACAGGCAACTGAATCCGGATCTTGAGACTGTGTTTTTAACAACATCAGCAGCTTATGACAGTATCAGCTCTTCTGCCGTAAGAGAATTAGCGGCTTATGGTGTCAAACTTGATCCTTATGTACCTGCAGCTGTCTGCAGGGAAGTAGAGCGCAGATACGCCGCTGATTAGCTTTATTTGCTTAGTAAGGCAAACAATAATGATATATAATCAAATATAAATCGCCACATGGTGACCAATTAGATACTGCGGAGGCTTTTGAATATGGAAGATCAAAGAAATACCAGAACAGGGGGAAAAAGACAGGGCGTACCCAATCGCCGTCCACAAAGAATACCGGTTGACCCCAGAGGAGAAAACAGACAAGACCGTAGTGTCGAAGTTTTGCTGGAAAGACTGGAGAATACAGTTGAGGAAGCCCGTAATGTTCCTTTCAGCAACAAATGTATGATGGATCGTGAAGAGCTTCTTTATATGGTGCGTATGATCCGTGAAAGCTTACCCGAAGAACTGGAACGTGCACGCTGGGTTCTGCAGCAAAATCACCAGCTGATTAATGAAGCCAGACGCGAGGCTGAAGCAGTTATTCGCGACGCCGAAGTACAAATGGCAGCTATGATCGATGAACATGAGGTTACACAACAAGCACAGCAGGCTGCCTCCTTGATGATAGAAGAAGCTAGTCAGCACAGTGAAAATATCCGCAATAATGCTCTCAACTATACCCGGGAAATCCTGGAAAACCTTGAAGAGCATCTGACAAATATGCTGGTCAATATAAAAGAAAATCAAAAAGCATTGGATTAAAATATAATGAAAGAAACACTGAATATCGCAGTCCTCTTTGGCGGACAATCACCTGAGCATGAAGTTTCCCGTAAATCTGCAGCTTTTATTGTTGACACTCTGAGTAGTAATACTGCTTACAATCTTATTCTTGTCGGCATCAATAAGCAGGGAGAATGGAAATATTNNTTCCCGGGCGACACCGGAGCGATGAGGGACGGCAGCTGGGAAAATGACCCCGGATTGGAGCGTGCCTTCCTGACAGCAGATACAAAGGAAGCATCGTTATACTTTCCTGATGCCGGCACAGAAGCAATAAATATTGATTGTGTTTTTCCGGTCTTGCACGGATCTAATGGTGAGGATGGACGCCTGCAGGGAATGCTGGAAATGTCCGGCATCCCCTTTGTAGGTTGCGGCATGTTGTCCAGCGCCTTAGCCATGGACAAGTCTTTCGCTAACAGAATCATGGATTTTCATGGAATCCCCCACACTAAGTGGTGTAGTGTTGACTTGTCATCATATAGTAATGATACTGACTCTGAACTAGACAGAATCTGTCTGGAGCTAGGATTTCCGCTCTTTGTTAAACCGGCGAATGCAGGCTCATCGATAGGTATCAGCAAAGCTTGCAACAGGGAAGAACTGGCTGCAGCTATAAGTCTGGCGCTCAATTATGATCAAACTATAGTTGTAGAGAGAGCAGTTAAGGGCAGGGAACTGGAAGTTTCCGCTTTGGGAAGCGCTGATGATCTGATTTTGTCAGTTGTTGGCGAAATAGTGCCTGATCGCCAGTTCTATGACTATTCAGCCAAATATGAAGATTCTGCTTCTAAATTGTTGATTCCGGCGGAGCTGACAGAAGCAGAAATGCAAGATATTAATAAATATGCTGCACAGATATTTACTGCCCTAAACTGCTATGGCATGGCGAGAATAGATTTTTTCCTGTCTGACTGCGGCCAGGTTTTTGTGAANNGAAGTAAATACAATTCCCGGTTTTGTCGACATCAGCATGTATCCAAGACTTTTAGCAGCCAGCGGTATCAATGCTGAGCAACTTCTTGACCGGCTGCTTCAGCTGGCATTTGAACGTTATCTTCATGGAAAATAATAATAGCTGAGGCAAAGCAGGCTGAAGGCGATATCTTCATGTCAGGAAAATATGGAGCTTTGGTATGAAAGAATCGAAGTTGTTTAACAATAGATTTTTAAGGATCATTCTTCTGTTACTAAGCCTTGTGGTGCTTCTGTCGCTGCTATCCTGTGACCCGACAGAGTTTTTGGCCGGAGATCCCGATGCTGCAAAAACCGGAAAGGATACTTTTCCCAATGGATCAGAGGATGATTCAATAGATGTTCTCGCCTTAATTCAAGACAGAGAGTTCAGGGAACTGTATCCATATTTTACTTCAGCATCCCGTTCCAGCTATAAAGTGGATGACATTATTGCCAGACAGGAAATGATCGATGAGCGCATTGGTCTGCAAACGATGCAATTTGAAAATGTCCGCAAACTGGACCGCGCTTCGGATGACCGCATTACAGTATATGAGATGAATGTCGTCATGCAAACAAGCTATGGAGAAATGTCCAGGCCTTTAACTCTGACTTATCTCTATGACGAAGATGCAGGACATTGGTATCTGGAATACTCTCCGGCTTTAATCTTTCCCGGTTTAACTGATGAGAATGATTTAATTGTTCAGAGGCTGACAGCCCGGCGAGGCGGGATTTATGACCGCAATAATATTCCTTTGGCTGTTGACGGCAAGGGTCAGATTGTTGGTGCTATTTCCGGTCCATATGACACAGCAGACAATGCCAAGGTTGCAGAATTGCTTGAACTGTCTGTGGAACAAGTTGATGCCATTATGTCGCAATCCTGGATTGGCGATAATATGTATGTTCCGATCAAAACTCAGATGGAGTTCAGTGCTGATCAGTTAAAGAAACTTGCGGATTTGAATCTGGAGATGAGGCTGTTCGATACCAGACTATATCCCCATGCCAATTCTGCCGCTCACCTGGTAGGACATGTGGGAGAAGTCAGCACTGAAGATTTGGAAAATGATACAAGAGGCATCTACCGTGAACGGGACATGATTGGAAAAAGAGGGCTGGAGAGTCTTTATGAGGAAGAACTGAGAGCCAAGAATGGTGTGCGTGTCTACCTTTCCGGCAGCGAAAAACAGATTCTTTATGAAATACCTGCTGAAGCCGGTAAGGATTTCCATCTGACCCTGGACATAGAACTGCAGGACAAGCTCTATTCTCTTTTCAAAGAAGATGAAGGACAAGTGGTCTGTCTCGACCCCACCAATGGAGACATCCTGGCCCTGCTGAGCTTCCCTTCTTTTGATCCCAATGAATTTGTACAGGGCATAGCTTCAGCTTCATATCAGGCACTTCTGGATGACAGCAGGCTGCCTTTGTGGAATAAGTTTCAACCCAGCTACACTCCTGGGTCAACCATGAAGATTCCCACTGCCATGGCAGCTTTTAATGCCGGGACTCTCAGTCCGGTTACGACCAAGACAATTATCGGCAAAACCTGGCAGCCGGATGCTTCCTGGGGATCCTACGAGATAGCCCGTTTCACCGTGGATGACTCGCCGCAGGATTTATTGCGGGCAATTGTTATATCTGACAATATCTATTTTGCACAGGTAGCTCTGGAAATGGGCAGAGATGTTTTTCAGGAACAGCTGCTGGATCTTGGTTTTACAGAAGACGTACCTTCATCTTATCCCTTTCCTTCAGCACAGTTTGCTAACAGCGGAACAATTGGAGATACAGTTATGCTGGCAACATCAGCATATGGGCAGGGAGAAATCAGAGTTAGCTCGACCCAGATGGCCTGCATCTATGCAGCCATAGCAGCCAAGGGAGATATTCCTGCACCGCGGCTGCTTATGTCGGATGAAGCTGCTATCTGGAAAGAGAATGTTGTCTCTGAATCCAACCGGGTCTTTTTACAGCAAGCTATGCGCGCTACTGTAGAACAGACTCATCGCTCCGCAGTTTATCGCAATTTCGCTGCTTTGGCAGGAAAGTCAGGAACTGTGGAAGCCTCCTGGGATGCTGAACTCGAACGTGTTGCTCTGGACTCATGGTTTATCGGTTTTGATCTGAACCGGCCCAACATGGTAATAGCGATTCAGGAGCAAAATGTGCACAAGAGTCCGGACCGCCCTTCGGCCGCACTGCGTTTCGGACAGGTTTATGATCTGCTTTATTTAGGCAGCTCTGACAGCGATGGGGAGTGATTATGTCTACTACTTTTATTCTACGCAATGCCAAACTGATTGGGACCGGTAACTTGCAGGAACAAGACCTTTTTATTAAGGACGGGCTGGTCGACAGCCTGTATCCCTCAAGTGAAAAAACTCAGTTTGACTCTACTTGTCCCTCTTATGACCTGGAAGGCAGATATCTGTTGCCTGGAATTTTTGAAAGCCACCTTCATGGCAGCGCCGGCATTGACTTTAACCATATTGATTCTGAAAAACTTGAGCAGATCAGCATGTATCTGGCGGGACGCGGGGTAACTTCTTTTTTTGTTTCACTTGTCAGTGAGAAAGAAGAAAAGCTCTATGAACTTCTGCGTTTTTATGCCCGGTCTGCGGAAAAAGATTTACCCGGAGCCCGTTTGGCCGGTATTCATCTCGAAGGACCCTGGATATCTCCCCGCCGCAGCGGTGCTATCTCGCCGGCAAATCTGAAAACTGCCCAGCCTGAGACACTTGATCGCTACCAGGAGGCAGCCAATGGCCTGATCAGGTATATAACGGTAGCTCCGGAAATAGAAGGAGCTTTTGACTTAATTGAAAAAGCTGATGCAGAGGGAATTATCGTGGGCTTAGGACATACTGAAGCGGATTACGATCAGGGCAGGGAAGCTATCGCGCGGGGAGCAAAACTGGCCACCCATTTCGGAAATGCCATGGTCTGGCCGCATCAGCGTCATCCCGGCATAATGGGCGCCATTGTGGAAAGTGAATTGCAGCTGGAGCTTATTTTCGACGGGATTCATGTACATCCGCTTAATCTGCGCCTGATTGCTCAACTTGTCTCCTGCGATCGCATTGTCGGAATCACGGACGCAACCATGGCCAGAGGTCTTCCTGACGGCGACTATATTCTGGGAGACATGGCCATAAGGGTGGAAAAGGGAATCTCACATTTAAAGGACAGCAAGGTTCTTGCCGGCAGTACTTTGGATCCCATCCATGCTGTACAAAATGCGGCGAAGTTTCTGGATGCTGAGTTCAAGGATGTCCATCCATTATTTTCATCTAATCCGGCCAGATTGTTTTCTTTGAATACCGGCGAAATAAGTCCAGGCAAAGAGGCTGATCTCTTGGTCTTTGATGAAAATTTCAAGCTTTGCGATAGCTGGGTAGCCGGCAGGCATCTTGCCTCTGCCGTGCTATAATAACGTCAATTATCTATGAGGTGAAGACTAAGGAGATGGGTTCATGTCTGCAATTCTAACGAGTATTCCATATTTTTCCGCATTATCCGTGTCAGCTTATTTAGTTATAACTTATATCTGTATGATCGCGCTGCCCCTGATTATGCTGGTTCTATTTGTTGTAGCTTTATTTAACAACCGCAAACTGCGGCTTTCAGCAGCAGGCAGAGAAAAGAAACTTACTGATGCTTTGGAAAGAGCTGACTTGGAACAGGACAATGCCTTTGAGAGCCTTCAGGCCGTGAACGCTGAAGTTGAAGATGAAGGCTTAAATGATCTGATTGACAGTCTAAGTGTTCAAAGCGAGAAACTGTATCGGGGCAAGTGGCTGCCGGACCCCCAGGCCCTGATGATGCAGAAGGATACTTTTCAGCTTTATAAAAATACCGGTTTTAACGGCTTGATATCGGCTCTTTTAATTGTACTGGGCATTGTTGCTGCAGTTGTAGCTTTACTAGCAAAAACGAATCTGCAGCCTGTTTCAGCAGAGCTTCAGACCATGCCGCTGCCGACGCTGATTATGGCAGTCATGATCCCGCTGGGGACAGCTCTTGTTACTGCTATTATTCTGACAGTGGACGCCCGCAAGACCAGATTCAGCCTGGCCCGGACAGTCCAGAATATCAGCAGCTCTTTAGCAGAGATCGCTCCTGCTTATCAGGACCGTGCCGGTGTAGCGCTTTTGATCAGCGAATTAATCTCCTATGGTGAAGGCATGCGCGAGGAGGTCAAATCCTTTAGTGAGATTGCCAATCAGCTGGTTCAGGGAGAGTTTGCCGAAGGCGTCCGTAACGCGGTGCGAGAGGTGATGGAAACAGAAATCGCACCTCCGATTCAGGAATCCGGTGCCGCCCTGACAAATTTGGCAGACAGTTTAGCTGAAAAGCAGGCATCAGGCATGCAGGAGCTGGCTGACTCCTTCACCCACAAGACAGTTGAGGCTCTTCAGCTGCATCTGGCGCCCCTGCCGCAAGAATTGGCCAAGATAAATCGTATGACTGATTCAGCTCTTAGCATGATGGAAGATTCAAAGCAGATTATGGCTGATTCACGTGATGAAAATATAAAACTCAATCAGGAGTTACATGAGATCCTTGGTCTGATGGCAATCTCCCGCAACGATATCGCTAATGAAGCAGCAGCCCTAAGTGATAACCTCAGACTCATTTCAGACAGTTCCGATAAATTAACGGCCTTGTATATGGGTGAACAGGAAGGCCTGGCCAATCAGCTGTCACGCCTTTCTGACCAACTGAGACTAAATACAGATTTGCTGAACAGAGTAATTAGCGATACTTCGAAAACCATAGAAAAATCGGTACAGCTGACCGAGGAGCAAAGCAGATTGACAGAGGGTTTCCTGCAGCGTGTGAAACAACAGGTCACTGCCCTTGAAGAAATGACACGTTCCATTGAAAAAACCAGCACTGACTTTACGGAAAAATCTTCAGCCTATGTACAGAGTACCTTGCAGGATTACGATAGCGGGCTGGCGGAAGTCATTGAACGTCTGAGTTTTACAACAGCTGAGATACGTGAAGCCATAGATTCATTGCCTGCATCAATCCGCAGCATTGGAAAAGATTAGCAATGTCTGATTCTGAAAGCAAAAATCTGATTCGCAAGGCTCAGTTGCGGAAAGCTGAGCCGCTTACTGCTGAAGAAGAATTACCGGCTCCGGAAGAAGCTGTTGTTCAGCCCCTGCAGGAAGCTGAGCAGGAAAAGCTGATTTTACGTCCTTTACGTATTGCTTTGCAGACAGACGAAACAGAAGTTCTATCTGCTGAAGAAGATTTTGCACCCGAACCGGACCGGACGGATCTGCCTGCTGCTATCAGCGAGGTTGATCCCGCTGAAGAAAAGCTTGCGGAGATCATGCCGGCTCAGGCAGATATTGAAGTCGGGCAGTCTGGAAGAAGCCTTCCGGAGATCAAGTATGTCATACCGGATATTCCTTTGCGTTTTTCCTCTTTTGACGAAGTTATGGAATCTGTTCGTGACTTGCATCCGTCACCTGAAGAGTTACTTATGGACCAGACAGCTGTTCAGCGTACCTGGCTGCTGTCGCAGCTGAAAAGGGCCAGAACAGAATCGGAGATTGAGACCCTGGCATACAGTCTGGACTTCAAGGACCTGTCAGTATTATTTCCGGTCCTTTCAACTTTAAAAAAACGCGAAGATGTCAATCAGATTCAGAACCTGATTCGCCTGCGGGCCAGTCATTATCTCTATATATGCGGCTGGCTGACCTTTCAGTTCAGTTATCCCCGTTCAAACGTAGCCAGAGTGCTGGCAGATCTTTGCATGATTCTGGAAGATGTTTCTTTTTTACGGGAAGAACTTTCCCGAAAAGAGCAAGAGCAACTTTTTGAGTATAAAGTTCCTGACCTGGGACCGGATCGTATCCTCTGGAATGAAGTGGAAATGATTTCGGGAATTTCTCTTCCGAATAGCAGACGCTTTGTCAGCGAGATTGCCAATGAATTATATAAGTCCAATATTGACGAAGATATATTTTTAAAGCGCTATGCCATTTATCCTAATTTAGCTCTGGGAAAAGCTATTTTAGAAAAATACGAAGAGATGGCTTCCGGTATGGAGGTCAATCCCATGCTGTCCAAGGCTTTCCTGGACCGCTTTAAACGTGATGACTGATGAAAGCTTGACAGCGAAACGAATATAGCAGACAATCCTAAATGTAAACGGAGACGTACCGAAGCGGCCATAACGGGGCGCAC
>LFSM01000015.1 GCA_001512745.1 Clostridiales bacterium DTU032 | reverse complement strand
CTGGATGATTTGAGGGGTGTGACTGTTGATGAAGACGGGACGATCCGCATCGGATCACTGACAAGCTTCACCCAAATCGCCCGTAACGAAATAATCAGGGAGTATCTGCCCCATCTGGGCGAAGCTGCTGCTACTGTGGGCGGCCCGCAAGTCCGCAACATCGGCACGATTGGCGGTAACACCTGTAATGGTGTCACCTCTGCTGATACAGCCTCTACCCTTCTGGCTCTCGATGCCATAATAGAGGTTAAGGGTAAAGACGGCTATCGCCGGATCCCGATGAAAGACTGGTACATTAAATCCAAAGTAGTTGATCTCAAGCCTACGGAAGTTCAAACCGCAATACTGATACCAAAAGAGTCTTATCAGGGGTATTTCGGTAATTACTACAAATACAGTGCGCGACATGCCATGGACATTGCAACTTGCGGCTGTTCAGTCAATGTCAGGCTGTCTGACGACAAGAAAACAATTGAGGATGTTCGCATCGCTTACGGCGTTGCAGGTCCTGTTCCCTTGCGGGCAAAAACAGCTGAAGCTGCCGTGAAAGGACGTGAAGTTAACCTCGAGACTCTTGAGCTTTTCTCGGAAAAGGTAAAAGAGGATATAAATCCGCGGACAAGCTGGCGCGCCTCTAAAGAATTCCGCACACATCTGATGACAGAACTGGCACGTAGATGCTTAACAGAATCAATAAGCCGTTCAGGAGGTATTTTTCAATGAGTGACATTCAATATAAAGAACTAAATTTTATAGTCAACGGTAAGGAAAGATCTCTCATGATCGATGTGCGGTCTTCCCTTCTTGACGTCTTACGCGATGAACTGCATTTGTACTCAGTGAAAAAGGGCTGTGAGGTTGGAGAATGTGGTGCCTGCACAGTCTTAATTGATGGCGAACCCTTTGATTCCTGTATTTACCTGGCAATCTGGGCAGAAGGCAAGGAAATCCTCACAGTTGAAGGTTTAATGGGTGACGACGGCTCCATTTCCGACATTCAGCAGGCCTTCATTGACGAGGCAGCAGTTCAGTGCGGTTTTTGCACGCCGGGCCTGATTATGACTGCCTACAGCCTGCTGGCGGATGGTAAGCGCTATAGCCGGGATGAGCTGCGTCAAAAAATGGCCGGCAATATGTGCCGCTGTACTGGCTATCACAATATTATCAATGCTGTGGAAAATACAATGCTAAAGCGTATCGAAGCAGCAGAAAGCAAAAAGAGCTAAAGTAAGTAAGAATACAGTATTTGAAAAAAGGGACTGGATCAGCCGAGCCAGTCCCTTTCTGTTTGCAGCATATTATTAAATCAAGCCTGGCCCCAGATTTCTCCCTCCGATAAGGTGAAAATGAAGATGCATTACTGTCTGTCCGCCTTCTTCACCACAGTTGTTAATCAGGCGGAAGCCGCTCTCCTCAACGCCGAGCTCTTCTGCAATCTGTGGCAAGGCAGCCATTAATTGACTTAAATCGGCCAGACCGGCTTCAGAAGCAGCAATATCCAATATACTAGTGTAATGTTTTTTCGGTAGCACTAATATATGCACAGGAGCTACCGGGTTGACATCCTCGATGGCAAGGACGCTCTCGTTTTCAAATACTTTTTTCGACGGTATCTCACCACTAATAATTTTACAAAATATGCAGTTTTGCGACATCTCTTACTCCTTTACAAGATAGGGTTTTCATTATTGCCCTGCCAGCTCCTTTAGTTTTTCACCTACAGAAGTGAAGGCTTCTCTTATTTTCTGCGGATCATTGCCGCCACCCTGAGCCATATCCGGTCTTCCCCCACCCTTGCCGCCACTGATAGTGGCAGCCAGACGGATGAGATCACCGGCTTTAACTCCCCGGGCAATTGCATCTTTACCGGCCATAGCCAGCCAGATAATCTTGTCTTTACCAAGCTTAGAGGCAATTAAGACAACAGCCTTATCACCCAGGTGATTACGCATACGGTCACCTGCTGCACGCATAGCCTCAGCCTCAAAATCTTCGACTTCTGCAAAAATGCATTCAAGATCAGCGATTTTTTCCTTTTGATTTAATAATGAAAGAACAATTTCCTGCTGCTCTTCCTCTTTTTGTGAAGAAAGAATTTTATTTAGTTTAGCTAGCTGATCATCTTTTTCTTCCAGACGACTGAATATTTCACTTACCTGGTCTGTATGCAAACGTTTCAAGAGGCGCTTGATCACAGAACGACTCAGGAAAGCAGCGTCATGGGCAGCTTCTCCGGTAACAGCTTCAATGCGTCTTACACCGGAAGCTATGCCGCCTTCAGAACTGATAAAAAAGAGCCCGATTACGCCAGTTGAGCTCAGGTGCGTACCACCGCATAGTTCACAGGAGAAATCCCCTATAGTGATCACGCGAACTTCTTCATCGTAGCTTTCATCAAACAGGGCCATAGCCCCTGAGGCACGGGCTTCTTCCAGTTTTTTCACCTCAGTCACGACCGGATAATTGTCCAGTATGGCCGTATTTACAATTTCCTCAATTTTATCTTTTTCTTCAGCAGTAAGCGGCTGTTCATGCTGGAAGTCAAAGCGAAGTCTGCCCGCAGAAACATATGAACCTTTTTGTACTACATGGTCTCCCAGTACCCGGCGTAAGGCTTCGTGCAAGAGATGAGTGGCTGTGTGATTGCGTGCGATTGACAGGCGCCTTCTGCGGTCAACACTGGCCAGAACTTTCATACCGCTGATAAAGCTGCCGGAAGATACTTTAACTCTGTGCAGGAAAATGCCATCAGCAGTTTCTTCTGTGTTGAGAACTTCTGCCTTTGATTCACCGGAGCCAAGAGCGGTGAATACACCCTGGTCACCAATCTGCCCACCTGCTTCCGCGTAGAAAGGTGATGCTTTCAGGACAAAGATGAGCTCATCACCTTCATTAGCCTCATCCACACTTTCAAGCAGATTGCTGTCGTCAGCGGCTTTCAGGATGAAGTCCAGATCTACTTCCGCTTCGAGCTGATCATAACCCAGGAAGTCTGTCCTGCCCAAGGCTTTGACTTTATCAGGCAGTTGCAGGGCCCCCCAGGCTGTAGATACCTTTTCCTGTGTAGCACGGCGGGCTCTTTCCTTCTGTCTGTCCATCAAA
>LFSM01000094.1:22657-26876 GCA_001512745.1 Clostridiales bacterium DTU032 | reverse complement strand
GTCAAATTGAAATAGGGCTGGAAGAGCGCCAGTAATTCATTCCAGTAGACAGGATGCTCCTGACTACCGCCGTACTCCCGCTTTTCCTCGTCCTGAATATAGATAATCAGTTTCCAATAAGTACCCTTGGGGCTCTCTTCAGCGTCATAAGCTCTCTGCCAGTCATCTAGGAAGAGATCATAGTAGAGGCTGTCGATTAATCTGGACAAGTCCCCACATGCCCTTCTTCCCAGGACTTCCTCATGGTTGTCGTCCCTGCACATAGTTATTTTGTAAGTACAACAGTTGGGATAGTGGCGGCGAAAACCGATTTGGGAAAAGCCCTTATAATAGTCACCCGTATAAAAGCATAGACCCGTAATATAAGGAATTACTTGCCTGCCATCATCTGTGTATGCTGTCGCGCCAAAGTACTTATCGCAGCCACTGCAGTAATACCTGTATTTCAGCTCATCCTCACTCAGTTTTTCCCAGAGGAGGTCAGTTGACAGCGGAAGAAGATCGATAATATCTGTCATGCCGCAGTGGGGGCATTTGATCTTTGTCATTTTTGCCTCCTTTCAGATAGCTTCCAGTCTATTCTTATGTTTAGTTGTGGATTTTCCCGGCGCGTAAATATTACGTGCATCTTAAGCAGAACTGGCTACTATTTTAGAAATGCAAAAGCCTTCGGATTCTTTGTAGCTTTATAATAACAGATAGCTGATCAATATGCTACTTTATATGCATGTTCATGAATTTTTATCAGTAATAATCGCCGGTCCCGGATGATAAATCTTTCTCGTCAGGCTCCCAGATAAGCTTCTGATACACGCGGGTCTCTCAGCATCTCACTGGCAACACCTTCGTGTACTATTTTCCCGGTCTCCAGCACATAGGCGCGGTCTGCGATACTTAAAGCCATTCTCGCATTTTGTTCCACCAGCAAAATAGTAATTCCTTCGCTGCGCATTTCCTGAATCAAGTCAAAAACTTCCTGAACCAGTAATGGTGCCAATCCCATAGAAGGTTCATCCATAAGCAGCAGCTTGGGCTTTGACATCATCGCTCTGGCAATTGCCAGCATTTGCTGTTCTCCGCCTGAGAGAGTGCCTGCTGCCTGATGCCGTCTTTCTGCCAGCCGGGGGAAACGTTCCAGAATCTTTTTTATATCCTTTTTAACCTCAGTCTTTTTGGTCCTGGTGTATGCCCCCATCTCCAGATTATCTTCGACATTGAGCCGGGTAAAAATTCTTCTGCCTTCCGGCACCTGCACCAGGCCGGTAGTCACAATATTTTCCGCCTTCATCTTGAGTAAATCCATGCCATTGTAAACAATCTGTCCCTGGCGCGCCTTCAACAATCCTGATATACAGTGCATGATCGTTGTTTTCCCGGCTCCGTTAGCTCCGATCAGAGAAACTAATTCACCTTCTTCTTTAATTTCCAGGCTGACACCTTTTATAACGTGGATCGGACCATAATAAACATGCAGATCTTCTATGGAAAATATTTTCTTCATCCTAGGCCTCCGATCCTAAATACGCATTGATGACATCTTCATTGTTTCTGATCTCTTCCGGAGAGCCCTCCGCAATCACGCAGCCGTAGTTCAAGACGACAATCTTATCGCATATACCCATTACCAGCTTCATATCATGTTCTATCAGCAGGACTGCAATAGAAAATTCCTCACGCAGGGTATTGATCCTATGCATGAGCCCTTCGGTCTCTGAGGGATTCATTCCTGCTGCCGGTTCGTCCAGGAGGAGGACACGCGGATTAGTTGCCAGAGCCCGGCAAATCTCCAGCTGTCTCTGCTGGCCGTAAGGAAGATTGCCGGCATAATAGTCGGCATATGACTCCATGTCAAAAACCCTGAGCAGGTCCTTGGCTTTTTCATCTATTGCTTTCTCTTCACGCCAATAAGACGGGAAGCGTAAAATTCCTTCCATAATGGAATATTTTCCCTGCTGCAGATAGCCCACTTTGATATTATCGAGAACAGACATATTACGGAAAAGACGAATATTTTGAAATGTGCGTGAAAGCCCTTGGGCGACAGCTTTGTGAGGTCTGCTTCCCCTAAGTTCTTCACCTTCCAGAATGACCGAACCGCTGTTTGGACGATAGACATGTGTAAGCAGGTTAAAAATGGTCGTCTTTCCGGCACCATTTTGTCCGATCAAACCGGTAATNNTCCTTAACAGCCATTAAGCCGCCAAAGCTGAGTGTCAGATTTTTAAGTTCAAGCAAGGCCATTTTATCTCCTGCCTTTCATCCTGCGCTCGAGCGGCTCTTCCGGAGTCCCGGAGGAAGCTCCTGTCCGGTCGCGCAGAGCGCTGTCTGCTTTACGTTCAGCACTTCCGCTGGCCGGGATATTCTCCCGTTCTATGGCTCTGCCACCGCCTACTCCGGAAATAGGCTGAGCATCCAGTCGTTCGCGGCGAAAAATTCTTGCTATCCCCCGCTGTGACAGCTCCCTTTGGCCTAAAAGTCCTGACGGACGATAATGCATCAATAAAATCAGTATTACTGAATATATCAAAGTACGATAAGCATCTATGCCACGGAGAAACTCCGGCAGAAGTGTCAGGAAAAATGCTGACAGCACTGATCCCGTCAACGAGCCGATACCGCCAAACACAACCATAACCATAAAGTTAACCGACTGGTTGTAGTCAAAGAAACTCGGCTCCAGCACGCCGGCATAATGGGCATAGAGTCCACCGGCAATGCCGGCGAAGAAGGCTGAAAAAGCAAAGGCGAAGAGCTTGTATTTGGTTACAGATACACCACAGGCTTCCGCTGCTATATCGTCCTCGCGGATAGAAATAATTGCCCGGCCGTGTCTGGAGCGTATTAGTGTGTAGATCGCTATCAGAGTAATAATAAGTACCCAGTAGCCGATTGTGTAAGTAGTATCCAGAGCGATGCCTGTTAAGGGCTGGCCACCGCCGGTGATTTTCATCGAACGCATCAGGACTTTGACGATTTCACCAAAAGCCAGGGTCGTTATCGCCAGATAATCACCACGCAGACGCAGCACAGGAATGCCTATGACCAGCGCCGACAAGGTCGCGGTCAGGCCACCGGCCAGCAGAGAGAGCAGGAGTATGCCGACATTACCGGATCTGCCTGCAGCAAGGGTAATTAATGCTGCAGTGTAAGCTCCGACCGACATAAAGCCTGCATGACCTAAGTTTAGTTCTCCCAGAAGACCGGTTGAAAGGTTCAGGGAAACTGCTGCTGTAGCAAAAACACAGCAGAGGGTGAAGAGGTCTATTAATGTGCGGCTGACAATTCTGCTCGAAAACAGAAAATGGAAGACCAGATAGACGGCAAGAGCTGCTGCCAGATTTATTGAGTATGAAACAATTTTTGATTTTGTCATAAGCAGCACCTAGACCTTTTCTCTTTCGCTTTTTCCCAGCAGACCTGCTGGCTTAAGCAAGAGTACGAGAATCAGAACAATGAAAACCACACCTTCAGAAAGCTGGGATAGTGATGACGGTATATAGGCCCTGGTCATGGTTTCAATTAATCCAAGGAGAAAACCGCCTAACATGGCTCCGGGAATGAGACCGATGCCACCCAGTACTGCTGCAATAAAGGCTTTGATTCCGGGCATTGCTCCCATATATGGTGTTATCTGCGGATAGGAGACAATAAACAAAGCTGCAGCGATCGCTGCCAAAGCTGAACCAATGGCAAAGGTCATTGAAATAATACTGTTTACTTTAATACCCATCAGATATGCGCCTTTGACATCCTCCGATACCACGAGCATTGCTTTCCCTGCTTTATGCCTGGTCACAAATAACTGGAGCAGAATCATCACTGCTATGGCTACAGCTATAGTGATAAGAGTCCAGGAGCTCAAGGAAACTTCGCCCAGGTGAAAAACGGGGAAGCTGGCTGCGGTAACTGGAAAAGCTCTAGGGTCAGGGGAGAAGAGAGTCGCATAGCCGGTTTGCAAAAAGAGGCTGACTGCAATAGCTGTAATCAAAGCAGATAGCCTGGAAGCTGCTCTCAACCGCCGATAGGCCAGTCTCTCAATCAACATACCTAAAGCCATGGACAGAAGCATAGCCAGAAGCGTAGCCGGAATAAAGGGAATTTTTAACAAAGTAATAAAAAAATAAATTGAATAGGCCGCGGTCATCATAATCTCGCCATGAGCGAAATTAATCAGCTTAATAATTCCATAGACCATGGTGTAGCCGAGGGCTATCAGAGC
>LFSM01000094.1:21294-22571 GCA_001512745.1 Clostridiales bacterium DTU032 | reverse complement strand
ACAGTCTTGATTGGATTATTATTTTCATCAAAAGTTATGTTGCCGGTTATACCTTCAAACTTAATGTTCTTCATAGCATCAACGATGGCCTGAGAATCAGTACTGCCAGCTTCTTCAATCGCCTGCATCATCATGCGGGCCGCGTCATAGCCCAGAGCGGCAAAGGAGACCGCCTCCATGTTGTAGGCTTCACGGTATGCGCTCAGGAATGACTGCAATGCTTCATTGGGATCATCAGGTGCATAGTGGTTAGTGAAATAGGAACCGTCGGCATCATTCTTATCTGAGCCAATGACGTTCTCGCTCAAGACTCCATCCCAGCCGTCACCACCCATGAAAGCAACATCCAAACCGACCTGCTTAGCCTGGCGGACGATCATAATGTTGTCATTGTAGTAATTAGGAACGTAGAGGACTTCCGGATTGGCAGCAGCAATCCTGGTCAGCTGAGTTTTGAAATCTTTGTCACCATCGCTGTAGTTTTCTTCAGCAACAACTTCAATACCTTCAACTTTACATCTGGCCACGAAAGCATCTGTCAGTCCCTGTGAATAGTTGTCAGAAACATTATACAAAACTGCTGCTTTCTTAAGCTTCAGGTTTTTGCCCATGAAGGCAGCCATCAGGTCACCCTGTACTTCATCAATAAAACAGGCACGGAAAACATTGGGGCCTTGTTTGGTAATATCAGCAGCTGTACCGCTGGCAGTGATCATCGGCATGTTGTCGCGGGCTGCACGCTGTGCAACTGCGATAGTAGGTCCTGAGGTAACATCACCGATCAGGGCAACAATCTTGTCATCATTAACGAGACGATTGTAAGCGTTAGTAGCTTCAACTGAATCGCCTTTTTCGTCGTAGACAATGTAATCAACTTTTTTGCCCAGTAAACCACCGGCTGCATTGACTTCATCTATGGCCAGCTTGACAGCATTGTTGACAGCTATGCCATATACAGATACGTTGCCGGTTAATGGTGCCAGACCACCGATCTTAATGGTGTCTTCGCCGGCGCCGGGTTTATCCTTGCCCCCGTTAGCATTACTGCAGGATGTCATTAGTATAATAATTGACAACATCACCAGTAAAACTGAAGCAAGCTTTCTTTTAGATTTGTTTTTTTTCATACAATTGACCTCCCTTGGCAAATGATTGACTTCGATTTGAATTTTTTCTGCATGAATATACTCTTCCATGCATGAACAATCGAATTTTATCAATCTTATTATCAAATATTGGAAAGGTCAATCAGATTAATTATTTTTAACAATATTAAC
>LFSM01000094.1:14243-21287 GCA_001512745.1 Clostridiales bacterium DTU032 | reverse complement strand
GATTAGAGGGGAAACAGTTCGGTGGAGAGCCAGATAACAAGGATCAGACTGAGAGCACAGAGCATGCTCGTAAGCAAAACCACCTGGGAGGCAAAGTCCGGTTCATTATCATTTTCGACAGCAATCAGGGCTGTGTTTACCGCTGTCGGAACAGCCGACGAGATGAAAAGTGTTCGCGCCATTATGCCACTGATGTTCATCAGCTTGATCAGGAGCAGGGCTATCAGCGGTCCTCCGATTAGCCGGAGCAAGGCCGCGATCCACACATCCCGCTGGCCTAGTGAAAACTTTGTGTGCGACAGCTGCACACCCAGAGCAATAATGGACATCATAATAAGAGCGTTACTGCTGATCTCCAGTGCTGACCAGAAGAAAGCCTGTGTAAGATCATAGGGTATCTGCTTTAAAAGAATCACCAGAGGAACGATATAGGCCATAGGCATACGGAAAACTATACCCAGTGCATCCCGGGCTGACATATTGGCACGTGCAGCATTATAGTAGCTGACTGTGTGAGTCAGCACATTTTGCACCACAAAGACTATCAGCTGAATTGATACCGCCATTTTCAACCAGGGCCTTTCTCCGCCGACAAGATAGCTGCCGGTGGAGAAAACCAGAGTTATCAAAGGAACGCCGATATTACCCGCATTAAAATAAGAAACCGAGTTTTGGAAGGCCATGCGCAGCCTGTTTTCATGACCCAGAAGCCGGGATGTTGCATTTGCCATGAGAACCAGCAGCAGCAATAGAAAGANNACTGTCAGCTGATCTCTGTTAAAGTCAGTTGTGTACAGCTGGACGATGGCATAGGATGGCATGGTGACATAGAAAATAATCTTACTTAAAGTCCCTACGTCCATCTTGAATTTCCGGCCGAGCATCAGCCCGGAAAAAATCAGAAGAAAAAGCGGAACAATATTGTAGAGAAAAATATGTAATACCGGCTGCAATTTTGTCTCCTCATAAATGATCTTCAATAAGTATAGCTTAGTCGCTCACAAAAAAAACCCCTGCACAATCGGACATTTAATAGACATGCAATTGACTCTGGCCTAAACTCATAATATGTTTTCAGATCTGATAGCGGGCTTGCCCGGCAGACTGGGGGCAATTGTTTTAAAAGGCAGGAAAGACCAATGAATGAAAGTGGATTTATAGATTTTAGAAGTGATACGGTTAGCCGGCCGACAGCGGAGATGCGCCGGGCTATGTTTGAGGCGGAAGTCGGGGACGATGTCTATGGAGACGATCCGCCAACTAATGAACTGGAAAGAGTGGCGGCAGAAATTTTGGGCAAGGAAGCTGCGCTTTTTGTGGCAAGCGGAACCATGGCGAATCAATTGGGTGTATTGGTGAGCACCCAGCGCGGACAGGAAATAATCCTCGGCTCCAAAGCTCATATTTTTGCACATGAAGTCGGCGCAGCAGCTGTACTCTCAGGAGTAAGCATGAAAACCCTGGACTTTGCCGGCGATCTGCCTGATCCGTCAAAGATTGAGGCTGCGATCCGTGCTGAAGATATTCACGAACCGGAAACCAGTCTGATCTGCCTGGAAAATGCTTTATCGAACGGCCGCGTTGTTCCCTTGTCGATAATGCAGGAAGTTTATCAGCTGGCAAAGTGTCGTCATCTTGCTGTCCATCTGGATGGTGCAAGAATTTTCAACGCGGCAAGCTTTCTCGCTGTTGATGTCAAGGAGATAACTCAATACACAGATACCGTTAATGTCTGTCTCTCCAAGGGACTCTGTGCGCCCGTTGGCAGCATTTTTGCCGGTCCCGCCAATTTGGTGAAAAAGGCACGTAAGTGGCGCAAGCTGCTGGGCGGCGGCATGCGGCAGACAGGGATACTTGCTGCTCCTGCCTTGCTGGCACTGCAGGATATGCCGCAGCGCCTGCCCGAAGACCATGCTAATGCAGCTTATCTGGCTGATAAGCTGAGCGAAATTGGCACAGTATCTGTACTTGCGGAACGCAGAGACATTAACATGGTTTTCTTCAGGATTGCCAGAGAAGCGGAGCTATTGAATCAGCTGCCTGACTTGCTGGCAGCTGATAAGATTTTGATTAATGGGCCGGAAAGTACGGGAGAATGGCGTTGGGTTACACACAAGGACATCGATCGCAGTGATATTGACCTGGCAGTAAGGAAACTTAGCCAGTTGATATAAGTTTTATTGCGAAACAAGTACTGGCGGCTCTGATTTTGGCAGTGTCTTATCTTGTTATTCTGATTGTTTATCTGTCGCTAACATATTTCTTTAAGAAAAGAATCTAGATAGTATGCCAGAACCCCCCTTCATTCTTTGAGTAGAGTTCTGGCATACCTTTGTAGCAACTGGTCTCACAAGTTAACTTACACCACTGCAAGATATGGCCTGCAAAATGTACAGGCATTGAATTAATCAGTTCCGCTTCCTCCTGTTAACCCAGCGGTATACCGAGCTCCTCTGTTAGGAAGCCAAATATGCATTCAGCGTAACCGGCAGGATAAACTTCTTGTTTGCGCGAATATTCAAAGAAACGCTTTAAATGATCCGGATTATCCATAATTTGATCCATATAGATTGTGTTAAAAGCATACGTAGGATTAAGTCTGGCTTCCAAAGCTCCTTGAACTGCATCAACAGCTGCTTGTGTATAATCTTTTGCTTTAATATAATCAGGCAAAATACTTGCTAATTCCTGAGCAGCATACATACCAGGATCAATGCCATATTGTGATGCCTTGTCAGGCATATTCGCAGCATCTCCGAGAACGACTGCACCAGGGAAAGCGACCTGCGTTAAAGTGCTGCAGGAAGGCAAGCGACAACCAACCATTGGCTTAGCAACAGTTGCGTTCTTCATATAATACTGTCCTGACTCGGTTTCATTAATCCAATATTCGAATACCTCATCGTGCGTCATATTTAACTCACGCAAGGCATATTCATTGATAACGCAACCTACAGAGGCAACTTTGCCACCAGTGTTACCTTCGTAAAGGGGTGTAACCCAGATATAGTTTGCGCAATGAACATAATTTGGAAGTGAAGAGGGAATGTAAATCTGTACTGCCTGGCCCGGTACCATGTTCTCAACGTTATTAAAATATCCTCGTGCTGCGTACATCCACATTTTCGGATTGTCCTCAGCCAATACCCCTAATTCTCTGGCAAGAAGTGAATGTGAACCATTGGCGATGATCACGACATCCGCCTCTATACTGACATCCACATTATTATGATTGGCATTAATACCTGTAATGCGATTACCCTCTCTGATAAGAGAAGTCACGCAAAAGTTATCTAAAAAATCAACGCCTCCATTAATTGCGCCTCTCCGGATTATATCGTCACCTATACGACGAGGAACTAATATAAACGGCGGTGCTGTATAATCTGTTCTCTCCCCTTCCGGGTCATATATCCGCAGAGAATTGACTTCACATGCGACCTCGCGTTCCATTTCTTCCATAATTCCCATTTCTTCAAAAATAGGAAATAGACCGGGCATGTATGCGTCTCCACATACTTTGTCACGAGGCCACACCTCCTGATCAACAAGCAAAACATCCAGACCTGCTTTTGCAAGATAAAAAGCGGCTGTTGATCCTGTAGGGCCCGCGCCTACTACCACTACTTGACGTTTCATCTTATACCTCCTCCTGAATAGCAACAAAACTTATGACATCACCGGCTNNGACACACCGTTTTGCATGTCCCGCACCCAATACATTTGTCCGGATCCACCTTCTGATAACCACAATGCATACAGCTTAATGCTTCCAATTTGGCAGATCTGTCATCCCAGCTTTTCTCAACTTCGTTAAAAGTTGTTTTGCGCTCTTCCATCGGAATGCAGTTTCTTTGGGGACGTGCCACTTTAAGATTATTAAAGGGATATATTCTTTCATTGGAGGGAGCCAGATGAAGTTCATGATCCAGTTTGTCCTGAATCAGGCGGCCGCGAATAAAGGCGTCAACTTCTAAAGCTGCTTTGCGGCCAGAGCCCATAGCCACAATAACCGAGTTGTCCTGTTCTCTCACATCTCCTGCATAGAAAACATTCTCTTGATTCCAGTCGTACCAACGCTGGTCTGCATATTGTCCGATTGCAATTATTAGTTGATCTGCAGGAAGCTCCATCATATCGTCTTCATCAAAGACAAAAGAGACATTTCCCTGGTCATCTTTTTCGCATGAACTCACAGCAACAAATTCAACAGCAGTTAATGCGATGTTTGCTCCGCCCAGATAACGCTTGGGACTGTATGCTTCAATAATCTTTATGCCTTCAGCTTCAGCATCTGCGCGTTCTTCCTCATGGACGGGAACATCATCACCACATTCTGGACAAACGATTGTGACCGTTTTTGCCCCAAGACGCAATGCTGTTCTTGCTGTATCGAAAGCCACATTGCCTCCTCCGATAACAACTACATCTCCTTCGCTGTCATAAAACTGAGCTGCCTTCCGAGAATCCTGCATTCCATTGTTGACTTGTTGCATGTATTCCATTGCGCTTCTGACACCATTCATACGTTTGCCAGGAAGATCCAGAACTTTAGAGTAAGGTTTTCCTACTGCCAAAATGACAGCGTCATACTCTTCTTGCAGCTTGCCCATATCTGCCTGAGATATTGTGACACCGGTGTTAATCTTCAAGCCAGCTTTAACTAAACCGTCTATTTCTCTTTGCAATACGTCTCGGTCCAACCTAAAGGCCGGAATGCCACGCATTAACATGCCACCAGCCTGAGCTGCACTCTCAAAGATTGTGACATCATAGCCTTCCTGAGCCAGAAAATGTCCGGCAGACAGACCGGCAGGCCCTGAACCAACAATAGCAATACGTTCACTATATATTGACGGATACGGTTTTGGTGAATAGTCAACCTTCTCGCTAAGATAGCGTTTTATTCTTCTGATGCTGAGTGGATAATCTACTAGCAAACCCCGTTTACAAGCATCTTCACACGGGTGATGGCAGATATGACCACATATTGCGGACAAGGGGTTCTTGGACCACACCAGTTCATACGCTTCCTCATATTTACCTTCTTCTGTAAAGGTCAGATATCCTTGAGGGCTGATGCCGAGAGGACATGCTGTTGTACACGAGGTTTCTGTCGGTAAGCTATACATCTTGTTAACTGTAATGCCCTTTATCTCTGTGCATTCCGGGCATATATGACAAACCGTTCTTTGCTGCTCCTCGATAGCTTGCACCGGGCAGGCTTCTCGGCAGCTGTTGCAATTTACGCATTTGTCAGGATTTATAACAGAAACGAAACTTTGATCAATAGTATATTCTTTTCCGTTATGAGACCTGATTGATATCTTTCTCATCTTATCCTCCTTGCTTGTTTGCGATTTTATGTAAAAAACAATAAGTTACTGAAATTATAGTAAATATGGTATAATGCACACCTTGAAGAATTGGTAATTATGTTCATCTACGACTTTACATTTTCCAGTGTTTGTCAACTGCTGTGACGTGGAGGAATAGGCATTTCGAATGTACCAGACAACTTCCCCCAAATTCAGTCAAACAAAAATCAAGTTAACAGATGCCCTGCTTTGTTTAATTAACGAAGAAGACAGGGAGTTTGATGAAATTACTGTGAGAGATATTTCGCGTGTAAGTGGACTTAGCAGGACGACCTTTTATAATCACTTTCTAGATATTTACGATTTGGCTTTCTTTGTTTTCGAGCTTGAATCAATAGACGCCGTCAACCTTATGTTCGAAGAAGATAACTTTATTAAATCTTTCACCGAATCAATGAAATTCATGCGTAAAAACAAAAAGTTCTATGAGAAAGTCGTGAAGCTTGGAGGTCCTAACTCTTTTGTAAGCAACTATTATAAGAAGGTTATGAAACATACAAAAGAGTATTATCGTAATCAGTATTTAACGGAAGAAGTTGAGTTTGCTCTTGAAATATACTGGATAGGTGCCACTTTAAGGTTAGAGAAATGGATCAAAGATGATATGAAAGAATCACCGGAAAAAATGGGTGAAAATTTCTACAAATCAATGCCTGAGATCCTTCGGTTGGGTTACAGATAACAAAAAGCGGGGGGACTTGCCCCTCGCTTTTCTCGTTCTTCGGTTTTTAGCTAAGTTTTTGTATATTTTCTTAATATGTTCAGCTCTTATTCTTTAAACATTTCTTTCGAGAGACTGTAGAGCAGCTCTACACCAACGCCGCTGGCGCCCTTGGGTTTGCGGTCGTCTGCAGAATCCGAGTAGGAGGTACCGGCTATATCCAGATGCAGGAAAGGTGTCTTACCGGTAAAGGCACGCACAAAATGTCCTCCTGCGATCGTTGCGGCACCCCGTCCTGCTGAGCTGTTGCGGATATCGGCGCGGTCACTCTTATTCAGATCGGCATATTCCTCATGGAAAGGCAGGCGCCAGACCAGATCTCCTGCTGAATCCGAGGCATTTTCCAATGCTGACCAGAGCTCCTCATCATCTGTCAGGGCACCGGTCATGAGATTGCCCAGGGCTGCAACAACTGCTCCGGTCAAGGTAGCGATATCCACAATATAATCAACTTTTTCTATCTGCCAGGCGTAGGTTGCGGCATCAGCCAGTGTCAGGCGACCTTCAGCATCGGTAGAGAAAATCTCAATTGTTTTTCCCAGCATGGAGCCGATGATATCACCATTGCGAAAAGCATGGCCCGAAATCATGTTCTCACAGGCTGCAACAATAGCAGTGACATTAACTTCCGCTTTAGTTTCAGCCAGGGCGCGAATGGCGGAAATAACTGCAGCTGAACCGGCCATATCGCCGAACATCCTGTACATACTTTGGGTTGTTTTTATGCCATAGCCCCCGCTGTCGTACATCACGCCTTTGCCAACCAGAGCCAGGGTCTTGTCACTATCAGGCTTACCGCGGTAACGCATGACAATCAGACGCGGCTCCTCATCTGAGCCTTTGGCGACATTAAGAAAGGCTTCCATACCCAGAGCTCTGATCGCTGCAGGTTCAAAGATTTCCACTTCGATCCCGCTTTGCTCTCCGATCAGGCTGGCAACAGCT
>LFSM01000094.1:11427-14231 GCA_001512745.1 Clostridiales bacterium DTU032 | reverse complement strand
CATGACATTGGCCCGCTCGTTGACCAGTTCGCGCGCCAGATAAACAGAAGTACTCAGAGCCTGCAGTTCGGTAAGCATGTCTTCTGACAAATCATTTTCCTGAATCACAGCGATATTCTTTAATGTTTTTTCAGACTTGTCCTTGGCCAGCTTAAAATCAGTGGCAGCTGCCAGCAGCCGGGCTGCCAAAGTCGCAGGAGCCTCTGCTGACTGATCTGTTTCCTGGTCTTCCTGCTCGTCAACTTCCTGATCCTTGTCCGGCTTTAATCCACTGGTCAAGTGGGGGTTGTAAACCGGCAAAGCCAGCAGGAAAGCCTTAAGACTCTGCATCCTTTGTTCATCACTCATTTCTGTCAGGAAGAAGAACTGTAAATCAGCTGCTGAGTTCGTCAGGAAGACTGCTGCTAATGCGTTAAATGTTTTCTGCAATTTGCGGTTGGATCTGTCATCCGGGTCCAGACGCAGCAAATAAAGATCACCGCCTGCGGCCAGAGCCTGGCGATAATACTGCAGACATTCTTTTTTTGTGAAAAGCTCACTGTCATGATCTGCTTTTTTCTTAATCTCGGCTGCGGCCTGATCTAGCTCGCTCAGTTCAGAAAAAACAACTACCAGACTTTGTGCTTGATCGATTTCTTTTTGTGAAAATAAGTGCATAAACCCCTCCATGCTAGTTTTGTTCAACTTCTTCTCTGCTGACGTCAACTTTTGACCAGTCAAAGCGGTCCATATGGTGTGTGTAATATTTGTCGTAAGCAGCCCGATCCAGTACGATATCCAGGTTTCCGATCCAGTGAACGACCTTATTATCGGCAAACTTACGCTTAAAACGGTACAAACCGTCATTGATATCGGTGGTGAAAATACCTCCCAGATCGTATTTTTCATAGCCGGCTGCTATGGCATACTTAATATTTTCAAACTGTATTTGGGCACTCTGATTTTGCCTGACATGGATGGGATCAGCCCCATAGAGATAGGTCAGTGTTTTATTGAAGCCGATCAGCATGGCTCCCGCTACCGGTTCTCCATCATAGCGGGCAAAATGCAGACGAGAAGTATCGCTGTAGCTGTCATAAACCCGCTGGAAATAATCCAGGGGCCGATGGCCGATAGCCTTGCTCTCCGACATCTCGACCATGAATTCATAAAAGGTCTCCAGGTCAGCGCGTGTTCCCAGATAAGTTTCCACATTGCGGCGATAAGAAGAACGAATCTCATAACGNNCTGCGGCCATTAAAGCTCAGGATCAGGCTCATCAGTGGCTGGCTGCTCAGGGCAGGATTTTTTAAAAAATGAAGGCCGGCCTGTGCATACCGGCTGACCAGCTCATCGTCATGCTCAACTTCCGGATCAATGCGCAGGAGAAAACCATTATGCGATGCGGCATATGCTTTAACTTCCTCAATTATGCTTGTGACGGTTTCCAGATCAGCCAGGTCACAGACAGGACCTCGCGGCGCGTAGAAAAACTCCTTGCCGGCGACACTATCCGTAACTGACAACACAGACATAGCTGCCCTGATTTCTCCCTGATCTTTCAGATAGAAATAGTGGTGCTTCCAGTTATTTTTAATTTCAGACCACTGTCTGCTTTGATAAAAATTGCCGAATTCGGACCGGCCTATAAAATCGTCATACTCCTGTGTAAGTTTTTTGTCATTGATATCGAGTAGCATAAGGCCTCCTGACCCTTAGGACCTGTATTCTTTTTCCATCTTTTTCAGGTAATCCTTCAGACGGAGCTTTCGGCGCAACTTGTTGTCCTTATCGTTAAGGATGGCATTGCCGGTATTAGCCAGCCGATCTTTCTGGAGGAAAATCTCCCTCAGTTCAGGAGCCAGCATTTCGGCACTAGCTTCCGGGCTGACAACAACCCAATTGAAGGGCCGGTCGCCTTTCAGCGCTTGCGGCTGGTCATAAATCAGGTCGGAAATAGCGATTTCAGGCAGATTGACCCCGGCCAGGCGTGCACAATAGGAACTGCGGCCAAGGCGGAAGTTCAGCTCGAAAACATAAATCTCACCTGTCCTGGAATCTATCTTAATATCAAAGTTAAAAAAGCCGTAGTAGTCCAGACCGCGAATAATTTTCGCCGCCAGCTCATTTAACTCCTCACGTTCACTGTCACAAAGCACGAGATAATTGCCAACCCACATGGGGCGCTTATCCATCAGCAGGGCCCGCGCCAGGCTGATACTGATCTGGTCATCACGGGACCGGTAACCGTTGACGGTGTACTCCGTCCCGTCACCTCCATGGATATATGGCTGGACCAGCATGTCGCCATCAAATTCTGAAGCATAAATATTTTCCAGATGCTCAAGGGCCTGGTCACGGCTTTGCAAGTAGTAGCCCTTCTTCTTGCCAAGAATCTCATAGCTGTTGAAGAGGTTGAAATCGTCAGCCTTCATGAAGAGCTCACCTTCGAGAGCGAGGCTCTGATAGTTGTCGCGGTTGAAACGATAGGTCTTGGGCACGAGAACACCCATCTCCTCCATCCGCTGGTAGAAATTGGATTTAATCACGTATTTTTGGACCAGGTCCTTTTCCGGATAAGGGAGGACCGGTGTGAAGTCCAGGCGGTCAATATTGTCGTATAAAAGCCGCAGATAATGTTCCCAGGGAAGCAGTATTACAAATTCTCTGTAACGGTCCTTTTTATCGGCATATAGCTGGTTCAGCACGCTGACAAATACATCAGGATCCGAATTGAATTTCTCATCAATGCGAATTTCGGCAATGGAGCTGTCATAGAAAGGGATTAAAACTGCTGCTCCGCATACTACCGGCTTTTGCCCGTA
>LFSM01000094.1:10170-11295 GCA_001512745.1 Clostridiales bacterium DTU032 | reverse complement strand
GAGGCTGCATCTGTGCCAAGTATAATCGTTAAGAAATCTTCCATTTTTTCACCACTAAATCTATTATAATGCTTTTTCCATCATGGCGTGCGGGATGGGAATAAAAGGCGGGATTTTAAGCTCGCCCGTCAAGTGATAGCCAAATTTTTCATAAAAAGGGATGGCCTTTTCTCTGGCATTGAGAATGATCCTGTTCTTGCCGGCTGCACGCGCTGCACTCTCCAGTTCCGACAAGATTCGGGACCCGATGCCAAGAAAGCGATAACCCTCGCTGATAGCCATATAACGGGCCTGAACTGTATCGTCCTCCAGCCACACCAGGGTACCGAGGCCGACCAGTTTATCTCCGTCGAAAGCACCCATGAGCAGATCCTTGGCTTCATGATCAAGGTCATCCTCTGCGATCGAGCGTCCCCAAGGNNCGGCGCAGAACTTCATGCCGCAGATAAAGGGTCTGACTGTAATCATCACTGCCGTAATCCAGGGGCCTGATTTCAATCTTATTTTCCGGCATAATCACCTCCAAAAAGCTTCCTTGATCATAACATACAGCCGTTATAAGCTAAAATACAATAAAGTGAAAAATGAAAGCTGGGTCTCGTGGACAATTATCAATTAAGCAACATATTTCAAAAGCTGCCGGATGCATCTGAATTTGAGTGTGAGGAAGATTTGCTGGACAAGGGAGCTTTGCGGATCAGCCGCATTCTCTCGCGCGGACAGACAAGTGAAGTGTATGAGCAGGACGAGGACGAATGGGTCATGCTGCTGGTCGGAGAGGCGGAAATTGCTTTTCCCGATGAAGGCGGGCACAAGATAGCATTAAGAAGCGGTGATTTCCTCTTTTTGCAAGCGGGGCGCAGGCATCAGGTCACCCGCACGTCCGACCCTTGTCTCTGGCTCTGTGTTTTCTTTGCGCCTGGTAGTGAATAAAAACTGGCACTTTACAAATGATTATGCATATGTTATCTTCTCTCTCAAGCAAATGCAGTGATGGAGAAGAAGTAGCTATGCTGTCGACTTCAAGAGAGATGCCGGTGCTGCGAGGCATTAAGTCAATGCTTAGTGAATACATCTCCGGAGCAGCGTCCTGAACTAAGAGTAGGAGACGACGGGTGCGCCCGT
>LFSM01000094.1:751-10165 GCA_001512745.1 Clostridiales bacterium DTU032 | reverse complement strand
ACAGCGTAAGGGTTTAAAAACGCAAAAACTGTTTTGTGTGGAGAACCTGTTGAGGCTTTCAGTGTGAGCTGAAAGCGAAAAGAGGTGGTAACACGTCTCATGACGTCCTCTTGCGTTATAGCAGGAAGGGCGTTTTCTTTTGTCCTCCTGTGCTAACACTCAACAAAATAATTGGAGGAAAGAGACATGCAAGAAATTCGTTTATTCAGTGGAGAGATGATACCTCTGGAGCGCCATAAAGTGCGCATAGTCCAGAAATTAGAACTGCTGCCGGTCGAAGACAGGCTGCGCCGTCTGCAGGAGGCACACAACAACCTCTATCTTTTGAAAAACAGGGATATCTTTCTTGATATGCTGACGGACAGCGGTGTTAATGCCATGAGCGACAAACAGTTAGCGGCCATGATGGATGCCGACGACGCATATGCGGGCAGTGAAACATTTTTCCAGCTAGAAGAAAAAGTTCAAGATTTATTTGGCATGGAGCACTTTTTGCCTGCCCATCAGGGACGTGGCTGTGAAAAGGTCCTGGCTGATCTCCTGATCAAGCCGGGGGACCTCGTGCCCATGAATTATCACTTTACAACGACCAGAGCACATATCGTCCGCTGTGGCGGTGAAGTCCTGGAGCTGCTCTGTGAGGGGGGTGAAATATGTACAAGCGACGAACCCTTTAAGGGCAACATGAACACTACTGCTTTGCGCTCACTCTTAGAAAGTACACAGAGGAATATCCCCTTCGTCCGCATGGAAGCCGGGGCCAATCTGATCGGCGGTCAGCCTTTCTCTCTGGCCAATCTGCAGGAAACAGCTGCAATCTGCCGTGAGCACGGTGTCCTGCTGGTCTTGGATGCCTCCTTACTTCAGGACAATTTATATTTTATTAAAAGCAGGGAAGAAGCCTGCAGTGGTCTTTCCATCCGGGAAATCACCAGAGCAATCGCTGACTGCTGTGACATTATTTACTTTTCTGCCCGGAAATTCGGCTTTGCCAAAGGCGGTGGCATTGCTTTGCGGGATATAGCATTGGCAAATCCGCTTCAGGAACTGATCGTACTGAATGAGGGCTTCTTAACCTATGGTGGAATCTCAGTTCGGGAAATGGCTGCCATCACAGTCGGGCTGGAGGAATCCATGGATGAAACCATTATTTCTCAGGGGCCTGAGTTTATTCGCTTCATGGTTGATGAGCTGGTTAGACTGGGAGTACCTGTCATCACTCCGGCTGGCGGGCTCGGTTGCCACCTGAATGCCAAAGAATTTGTGCCGCATATTGCTGCAGATGAGTATCCGGCTGCCGCCCTGGCCTCAGCTCTCTTTATTGCCGGCGGCATCCGCGGGATGGAAAGAGGAACTCTGAGCGAAGACCGCAATGCCGATGGCAGTGAAAAGTTTGCTTCGATGGAACTGTTGAGATTGGCAGTACCGCGGCGGGTCTTTACCCTCAGCCAGATAAAATACTGTATCGACCGGGTGCATTGGCTGTGGCAGAATCGAGAACTTATCCAAGGGCTGAAGTTTACCAGAGAACCCAAGATCCTGCGCTTTTTCACAGGTGAGCTGGCTGCTGTCTCTGACTGGCAGGAAAAGCTGGCGGCCCGCTTCCGTTCTGATTTCGGAGATTCTCTATAGGACTGCAAGAAAGAACAGGGACCGGCTTGGCCGGTCCCTTTCATGTCTGCATTCAGAAGCTTTTAGATTTCTTCTTTGACCAGAAAGTCTTCTATCTCTCCGACATAGACATAGTGGAAGTCGTCAGTGGGATAATTCTTTGCGGCAAGGCCGGCTTCAATGAAACTATCTTTAGTGATTTGCTGTCTGCTAAGCTTGCGGCAGATCAGTACCTGGTCTGCCTCCTGAAAATAGGGGACTTCATTGCTATAGGCAAGGGTAAGTTTACTCTTGGCGATCTTATCCTCATCGCGGCCGGAAGCTTTGCCAAGATATTCCAGTTCTTTCCTGTAAGTCTCATGATCCAGAATGTTGAGCGAGAAATGATCTGACTCGTCAATCAGCTCCCGGGTATATCGCTGGGGACGCACAAAAACATAGGCAACGTTTTTGTTCCACAAAACACCCAGGCCACCCCAGGAAGCGGTCATCGTATTAACTTTCTCTCCAGACCGGGCTGTAATCAGCATCCAGTTGTCATCCAGAGTGCTGAAAGGGTTCATATCAACTGTCTTCGGATCTAACTTTATAAACTTTTTCATTTTCTTCCTTTGCTCTTAGCTCATAAGTAGGGTAGTGTCGGGAAAATTAAAAACCATCATTCTTCAAGCGTCAAATCCGGATCTTCATCAAAAATTAAAGATTCAGCGTAAGCTTGCATCTGCTTTTGCAATGCTTCGCCGCCTTTGAGATATTCACGGAGTCTTTCGCTCTTCTTTCTCAGCTCTACAATATCCTTCAAAGCTACTTCTCTCTCTTCGCGGCTTTTTACACGGCCTAAAAGAACTTCCTGCTCACCCTTTTCTTGTCCGGCTGTAACAATTCGGTCTGCTTCCAGACGGGCTTCACGCAAGATCTTACTGGCACGCTCTAACTTTTCTTCATTTTCATCATAAAGACTTAGTTTTTCCTCAAGATCACTATTTTCCTGATTAAGCCTGCTCTCGTTTTCTTCAAGCTCCATAACCCGGACCTCAAGCCTGCTTATCTCTTCCAAAAGACTATCGATCTGGGCCTGGTCGAGCTTAGTTGCCGAAGCATCAATTTCACCCTGCAATTCACTGACAGCTTCTTCATATACATCTTGGCAGACCTGACGGGCATCGGAAATTAATAGCTTAATCTTATCGTAGACGTCTTCTCTGTCATAGCCGCCGAATGCCGTCGTCTTGATATTCAGTTCTTTTACATAGCGGAGCATCACTTCGTCAAAACGATACTTTATTGATCCGGTCATCTGCTAAGTCCTCACGATCATTTGTTAATCCTGCCAGCTTTAAGGCTGGGGTGCTGTCTTTGTGTGTTCAGTGTTTGCTTCCATATTATACAAGAATTTTTCGTTATAGAAAGACGAGGGGCTGTCCAACATTTCTGAAAGATCTGCTTCTCCCATTGTCTCATACAAAGTGAGCTGGTCTGAAAACAGATTAGTGCCGTAAGCTAAGCGGTCACCCTCTATCTTAACACCCATTGCTGCGAGGGTCGTAGGATAAAAGTCCATTACTGTGAACAAGCGCTGATACTGCCTTTCCCGGGACAGATCTAGAGCAGAATTAATGATCACATTATAGACACGCCGCTGATAGCCTTTGGGAATAGCTGTAAAAAAGGTCTTATCCATGGAAAGATGATCACCCACGAGGATAATGGTCGTGTTTTCTGCAAAGCTTTGTTGCTGACACCATTGGACGAATTCTGCAAGGTCCCGGTCTGACCACATGATACTGTTGGCATAATTTGACTCCTGCAGCCTCTCCCTGTCTTTGTACTGATAGCCTTCCGGGAAATGCGTATCAACAGTAAGGATCGATACGAAAAACGGCTGATCCTGGCGGCCTATCTCGTCCAGGCGTTCCCGGGCGATTTCAAACAGCCGTTGGTCGTTGATACCCCAGAAATCAAACTCATACTTGCCGTCGATTATCGGTATATAGCCGTTGAGGGCCAGATATCTGTAATCTGTCATAGCAAAGCCACCATGGCTTTCGTAAAGGTCATCGCGGGAGGCAAAACTTGAACTTGACCCCATCAGCATTTCCAGATAATAACCCTCTTCTTTTAAAATATCGCCAATCATGGTCGCCCCGGGCAAGTATTCGCCGCTACTGGCATTGAAAGCGTTGGGGTCATCTACGGGGAGCTTAAGAGGAATTCCAGCCATCTGGCCGACCAGGCTGGCCGCAGTCCAGGCCAAAGGTCCGAATTGGCTGGCACCCCCGATCCGCCTGCTATGGGAAAAGGAAATATTATCATCATCCAGAAGCAAGTCAGTCAGATTCGGGATGAGATTTTCCGGCATAGCTCCGCCGTTTGCTGTGTCAGCATAGGTTGTTTCCATGGATTCCAGAACGATGTAAATGACATTTCGCTTTTCTTCCGGAAAGACCAAGTCGACAGAGTCCGGATCAGTATAATAATCAGCCCAGGCGGAAGATTCATGGGAAAGGGCCTGCACATAACTGTAGAGACCGATTTGTCCCAGTCCATAGATAACAACCAGAAGGAGGGTGCAGGCTGTTAGCAGGAGGGCCTTCCATCTTTTTACTCTATGTTTGATAAGTACAAATCTGGCAAAAAGATAATAGACTACTGCCGCAATTGCCGCTGCAGTCAGGGCGGCCGGGGCAAAGCTCTTTAGCGGATTAAAACCTGTAGTTTCAAGCGGTACCCTGATATGGAAGAGAAGCTGCTCAAAACTTACATCCCCGATATTCTCCATATACCAAAGGGTTGCCACAAAAAGAAAGGCACTTATAAAGATAAATACTATGCCCCAGGGCCAGCCAACCATACTCGGAGGGCCGGGCTTGAGTAAAGCCTTGTTTTTATTAGCTCCCGGGTCTTTTTTTCTTGGACGAAACTCTATATCGTCAGAATTTGATTTATTGTTCATAGCATCTAAACAATGTCGCTTAAACGCACGTATGTTCTCATTGTCTTTCTTTTAAAATTTGCTCAATAATGCTTTCCAATTCATCTGCTGAGGAATAGGAAATAACAATCTCGCCTTTGTCTCCACGTGCCCTAATGCGAACTTTTGTTCCTATTGCTCGGGTCATTTTATCTTCTATCTTTTTAGCATGCAAGGCAAAAGCATTGTTTACTTTTTGCTTAGGCTTTGTCTTAGCCGGCGGGTTGAGAATTCTCTTGACTAATTCTTCCGTTTCGCGTACTGACAGCTGTTTATCCTTTATCAGATCTGCTGTCTCCTCCTGGTCTGCCAGGGACAGAGGCAAAAGTGTACGCGCATGCCCCGCGGAGAGCTGACCATTTCTGACATAATTCTGAACTGAAGCCGGCAGTTGCAAAAGACGCACTGTATTGCTGATTGCTGATCTGCTTTTGCCCAGAGCGCGAGCAAGAGTGTCCTGAGTAATACCGTGTTCTCTGGCCAGTTCCTCATAGGCGACAGCCTCTTCAATAGCATTAAGGTCTTCACGCACTATATTTTCAATCAGAGCCTGCTGCTGCATTTCCAGATTGTCCAGCTGACGCAGCAAACAGGGAACCTGGCTCAGTCCTGCCAGGCGTGCTGCCCGCCAGCGTCTTTCTCCTGCCACAATAGTATAAGGGGGCTTTCCGCTGTCATCTGCTGTCAGGATCAAAGGCTGAATTATTCCCTGGTCTTTGATCGATTCTGCCAATTCTGCCAGTTTATCCGGGTCAAAGTCTTTGCGGGGCTGGGCCCGGTTGGGTACCAGGTCGTTTATATCAATCAGACGCACTTCCAGCTGGTCCGTATTTTTTCCGGCAGGACTTTGTGCAGAATCCGGCTCGAAGAGTGCATCCAGACCCCGCCCCAGACCCTTGCCTTTGCGCTTCATTCTTTCATCAGGTTTTTTTGCATTAGTATCTTTTACTGTTTCCGCCATACACTTGCTCCTCTTTTGTTCAATGATCTAGTTTTCAAAAGAACTATCGGCTCAATCAAAATGGCCTATACGGCCCTCTTGCCAGGCTTTGCTTTCAAGTTTTGTTAATAATTCATCAGCCAGACGCTCATAGGCTTTGGCGCCCTTTGATCTTTTGTCATATTCAAATATTGTCTGACTGTGGCTGGGCGCTTCGCTGAGGCGGACATTTCGCGGCACGACAGTTTTAAGGAAATTGTCTGCGAAATACCAGGCTACTTCATCTCTGACTTGCTGCGACAACTGGGTGCGGACATCAAACATGGTAATAAAGACACCTGCCAGTTTTAACTTGGGATTATGGGTCTTTCGCACGATATCCAAGGTGGAAAATAGTTGCATGATTCCTTCTAAGGCGTAGTATTCTGCCTGTACCGGAACCAGGACAGCTTCTGCAGCTACCAGCCCGTTCAGGGTAAGCAGTCCCAAAGATGGCGGGCAGTCCATAATAATATAATCATATTTATCATGAACAGCTGCCAGGGCCTGGCGCAATTTATGTTCACGCTGGAGGAGAGGAACCAGCTCTATTTCAGCCCCTGCCAGATCAATTGTTGCGGGAATCAGGTCCAAGTTCTGCCTTACTTTGTAAATTGCATCAGTAGCATCAAGCGAATCATCCAGCAGTAAATCATAGCTGGATAATTCTATAGTCTTTCTTTTTAGGCCAAGACCGGAAGTAGTATTGCTTTGCGGGTCGATATCCACTAATAAGACGGAGCGCTTTCGATTTGCAATGGCAGCAGCAATACTTATACAGCTGGTGGTCTTACCCACGCCCCCTTTTTGATTGGCTACAGCAATAACTAGGCTCATTTATTTATCTCTCCATTCAAAAGCAATTAATTCCTACTAGGCAATCTAATTTATTCTATCACGTCACTATTCTGTTTTATGCTTATTTTTTCCTGAAGAAGGCAAAGAGCGGTCAATTTCATGCTTTATCTTTGCTTTTAGCAGCTAGTTCAGTTTTTATTGGAGTAGCTTGAATTCAAAATGTTTCACGTGAAACATAGTTCTGGCCTTAAAAAGGCTGCCCGCCTGAAAGCGGGCAGCCCGGTTCTTTAAAGTGAATCTAGATCTTTAGTTGTTGACAGATGCCAGACGTGCATTTTTGCGAATGAAGTCACGCCTTGGTTCAACACGGTCGCCCATCAAAAGTGTAAAGGTTTCATCTGCCTGTAAAGCATCATGGAGGTCAACGCGCTTTAAACGACGGGTCTCAGGGTTCATCGTTGTATCCCAGAGCTGGTCGGCGTTCATTTCACCGAGGCCCTTGAAGCGTTGAATCTTTGGGTTTTCCCATCCGTTCTCAGCTTTTATCTCGTCGACATCACCTTCTTCATAGGCGTAGAAGTTCTTGTCACCCTGATAAAGCCTATAGAGGGGGGGACAAGCTATGTAGACGTGGCCGTTCTCAATCAGGGGCCGCATATAGCGGAAGAAGAAGGTGAGCAGGAGTGTGCGGATATGGGATCCATCAACGTCAGCATCAGCCATAATAATAACTTTGTGGTAACGCAGCTTAGATAAGTCCAGTTCGCTGCCAATTCCCGCACCCAGAGCCAGGACGATAGGCATCAGCTTCTCATTCTCCAGCACACGGTCAATGCGGGCCTTCTCCACGTTCAGCATCTTTCCCCATAGGGGCAGAATTGCCTGATACTTGCGCTCCCTGCCGCCTTTAGCGGTTCCGCCAGCTGAATCTCCCTCAACAATAAAGATCTCGCAATGCGTAGGATCCTTTTCCTGACAGTCAGACAGCTTTCCTGGCAAAGCGTTTGTTTCCAGTGCGCTCTTACGGCGGGTCATATCTCTGGCCTTGCGCGCTGCTTCTCTGGCCTGAGAGGCCGAGATACACTTGTTCATGATTATTCTTGCGACTGCAGGGTTTTCCTCCAGGAAGGTGGCAAATTTTTCGCCAACAACTGCTTCCGTTACTGTGCGGACTTCTGCGTTACCCAGACGAGTTTTCGTTTGGCCCTCAAACTGAGGATCAGCTATTTTTACACTGACAATGGCACACATTCCCTCACGGATATCCTCGCCCTGAAGATTTCTGTCTTTTTCTTTTAAAAAATTATACTTACGGGCGTAGTCATTAACAGTTTTGGTTACTGCAGAGCGGAAACCGGTAAGGTGTGAACCGCCCTCTATGGTCGCAATATTGTTGGCATAGGTATATACATTCTCAACATAGGTGTCATTATATTGAATGGCCACTTCGACGAAGACATCATCCTGATCTCCGAAAAAATAAATCGGAGTTTTGTGTAAAACATTCTTGTTGCGGTTCAGGTATTCAACAAAGGAAATGATGCCGCCTTCATAGTGAAGTTTCTTGACCTCATGCGGCACAGTCCGCTTGTCGACCAGAGTAATAGCTACTTCACTGTTGAGGAATGCCATCTCACGATAACGAGTCAACATGTGGTTGAAGTCAATTTCAATGTCGGGGAAAATCGTAGTATCCGGCTTGAAAGTTGTGATCGTACCGGTTTTCTCCGTCTGGCCGATAATTTCCAGTGGTTTAACTGTCTCACCGCGCTCGAAGTCAATCTGATAGGAATTGCCGCCACGGTTTACCACTACATTCATCCATTCGGACAAGGCGTTAACAACAGCAGCACCTACACCATGCAGACCGCCGGAGATGCTGTAGGCTCCGCCCCCAAACTTACCGCCGGCATGCAACTGAGTATGCACAACTTCAATCGTCGGTATTCCCATCTGAGGGTGAATACCGACAGGGATGCCGATACCGTTATCTTCAATGCGAACTGACTGATCGGGAAAAACAGTAACCGTAATCTTGTCACAGCGTCCGGCTAAAGCCTCGTCAACCGAGTTGGCAACAATTTCATAAATAAGGTGATGGAGGCCACGGGAGGTGGTGTCACCAATATACATGCCCGGTCTTTTGCGGACAGCTTCCAGTCCTTCCAGGACCTGGATATCACTGTCTTCATAACTGGATTTATTAGAAGTATCAAAGTCTGTCATCTGGATCGAATCGTCAAGCTCTTCTTCAAAATCGTCAATCAGAGCATGGGGGTTCTCCGCCAGATTAATTAATTCATCTTCAGACTTTTCACTGGCGTCTTCTTCTGCCCGACGCAGCAGCTCCTGAAAATTCGCACTGTTTTGAGCGCTTTCCAAATATTCTTTCTTGTCTGTATCAGTCATTTCAAATCCTCATATTGTAAGTGTGATCGGTCAGAGCAACGCGCACGCAATGTCTGCGCTGAGACAGCAGATAAGTAAGATCTGTCCAGGCTAACAATCAGAGAGCGGGGAACGTCCGGAACCAATAAGTCCAGCTTGGCGTCCTTCTCGGCCTGGGCCATGAAGGCAAGGGTATCTTCAGCTGATTCCGGGATAGAATCTAAATCAAATATGCCCACAATCATGTGGAAAGGTATGGATAGATCAGCCCCCAAATGTACATACATATTTACTTGCTTTTGCCCTGTTTCAACACTTGAATTTCTTAAAATCTTTTATAGTCTGATTATACCACAAAGCCAGCTTTTATGCGGCTTCAGGCGGGGCTGGCTTCCTGGGTTGTCCGGCTTTGAAGATGCTTATATACCGGCAGCCTGACCACTTTCTACAGGGGGCTGACGCTGCCGTCCTCTACATAATAATAAGTGATTGCCTGCTTGCTTTCAGCAGGAGATATTTCCGTAGAATCACTCACATTTTCAAACATATGTTCTTTATCTGTCCCCGTCATAAATACCTGATGACCACTCACAATTTTCAGCAGATTATCTCTTCGCTTGCTGTCAAGTTCCGACATGACATCATCCAGAAGCAAAATGGGTCTTTC
>LFSM01000094.1:0-722 GCA_001512745.1 Clostridiales bacterium DTU032 | reverse complement strand
GAGCGCTGCTGGCCCTGAGAAGCGTAAGTTCTGGCAGGATATTCATTCAAATTAATCTCCAGATCATCGCGGTGAGGTCCGATACTGCTGCTGCCACGAAAAACGTCGTCCTCAGCTGATCTCTGCAGGCGGGAATAAAATATTCCGGCGATCTCTTCCTCTGACTGTAAATGTGAAATACCGCCTATAGTCTTATACTTCAAACTCAGCTCTTCATTAGATTCTGTCAGATAAGCTAAGGACAGGCTGGCATAGTCAGAAATTTTTTCAAGATAGTCCAGGCGCTTTTTTAATATATAGCCTGCCTCAGCAGCCAGAGCACGATCCCAGACTGAAAGTTCTTCCTGAATTGTCATAGGAGGCAATTCCGGCGCCTGCTCAAGTGTTTCCTGCCCGTCAGCAGCCTGGTCCGGTATTTGCCAGGAAGCATGCGTCTTGCCTGTTCTCTCCCTGATAATTTTCAGGAGACTGTTGCGCTGTAAGAGCAGCTGGCTATATTTTTGTAAAGAGCGGAAGTAGGGGCGGCTGGTCTGCGATATAAGCAAATCCAGAAAACGGCGGCGTCCGCCGGGACCGCCTTTTACTATCTGCAAATCCTCCGGAGCGAAAATCACAGCATGAAAGAGCCCGATCATTTCAGAGATATTAGAAACTTCGATGTCGTTATAGGTCATTTTACGGGCCGATCGAGCAGAATTGAGGGCTTGCGGCAGAATGTAGGC
>LFSM01000097.1 GCA_001512745.1 Clostridiales bacterium DTU032 | reverse complement strand
CTCAATGACCACCTGAAAGATGACTCTTTCCTGGGCAAAGGCACAGTTACCACTTCTCAGATCTACTTTACCTCACCTTCACGCTGCGCAGTAGCCGACAGCTGCACCATTTCTCTTGACCGTCGCCTGACCTGGGGTGAAACCTATCAGAGCGCTCTAAAAGAGATCGAAGACCTGCCTTCAGTTAAGAAGTACGGCGCAGTCGTCAGCATGTATGAATACAGCCGCCCGTCATGGACGGATGAAGTATACGTTCAGGATTGCTACTTCCCCACCTGGAAAATTGATGAAGATGCACCGCAGGCCCGTGCCCTGGTCGACGCTTACACCGATCTCTACGGTGAACCCAAGCTCGACAAGTGGACCTTCTCTACAAACGGTGTTGCCATCATGGGTCGCCACGGCATCCCCTGCATCGGCTTAGGCCCGGGTAAGGAAGCTCAGGCTCACGCACCTAACGAGATCACATGGAAAGAGGACCTCGTCCGTACAGCAGCTATCTACAGCACCATGCCCTCATACTACGTTGAGTACATGGACAAAAAGTAAGGCTTACTTATGAAGGCCGGAGCTCCCAAAGGACTCCGGCCTTTCTTGTATAAAAAAATGATTTAGGGTTGAATTAGTGCTTTCATTCTCCGTTTTGAGGATGATAGCATTATCTATCTAATCAAAAACAGTAAGGAGAAGACAATGGGAGACATAATGCGACCGATGGGGTTGGATCAACTCATTAACTGGAGCTTGTCCGAATACAAGCAAGAGAATTCAGTCTTCGGAGTAAAAAAGGGGAAATTCTACAAGAACCGTTCCGGACGTCGGATGACGACAGTCTTAGGTGACAAACTGGCATCAGCTGTGGGACCTGCAGCCGGTCCGGCTACTCAACTGGCACAAAATATTATTGCAGCCTATCTGGGCGGAGCTCGCTTCCTGGAGCTGAAAACTGTACAGATTATGGATGGCGAAGAAATCCGCAATGCAGTACCCAAACCATGTATTACTGCACTAGACGAATGCTACAACTGTGAGTGGTCCACTGAACTGACAGTTGAGGAAGCTTACGAAGAGTATGTTAAAGCCTGGCTGGCCATTCATGTGCTGGCACCTGAATTCGGCATATCAGATGCAGACGATTTCGCTTTCAATATGAGCGTCGGCTACGACCTGGCAGGTATTAAGACGGAAAAAATCGATAATTTTATTGAAGGACTCAAAGACGCATCCGATAACCCGGTTTTTAAAGACGGAATTAACTTTCTGAAAGAAAATGTTGATCTCTTTGAACAGGTATCTGCTGATGATATCGCTGCGATATCTCCGCATATCTGCAAGGCAGCAACTCTTTCAACCCTGCACGGATGTCCGCCTGATGAAATTGAAGCCATCTCAAAATACCTCCTGACTGAAAAACATGTCAGCGTCTTTGTCAAGTGCAATCCCACCATGCTGGGCTACGATTATGCGCGTGAGGCTTTGGACAAACTGGGATATGACTATGTGGCTTTCCCCGACACGCACTTCAAGGGCGACCTGCAGTATGATGACGCCGTAGAAATGTTTGGCCGTCTCTTGCCTCTGGCTAAAGAAAAAGGTCTGGCATTTGGTGCCAAACTGACCAACACTTTTCCCTGCGACACTGACAATAATCAGCTTCCTGCAGAGTCAATGTACATGTCAGGACGTTCGCTGATGGCCTTGACCGTAAGTCTGGCCACAAAGCTGTCGGAAGCTTTTGACGGCAATCTGCCGATTTCCTATTCCGGCGGTGCAGATGCCTTTAACATCAACGATATTCTTGGATGCGGAATCGCTCCTGTGACTATGGCGACAACCCTCCTGAAGCCGGGTGGCTATGCCCGTTTCAACCAAATCGCTCGAAAAACTGAATACATGTTGAAGGATAATTCCAGCGGCAAAGTAGATGTTCAGGCCTTGAGAGAATTGCGCGACAAGAGTTATCAGGCTCCCTCCAACCAGAAGAGTTATCGTGAAAAGGTTGCTTCCCGCAAGACAAATTCAAAACTAGAGCTTTTCGATTGTTATAAAGCACCTTGTAAAGATGGCGGCTGCCCGATTAACCAGCAGATCCCCGAATATCTCAAACTCGTGGCTGACGGGGAGTATGACCAGGCCATGCGTGTTATCGCCATTGATAATGCCTGCCCGACAATTACCGGTGTCCTTTGTGCGCAACCATGCCGCGACAAATGCACACGCCTTGATTATGACACAGCCATCCATATGCGCGATGTCAAGCTAAAGGCAGCTGATGAGAGTCAGAACTCATATATAAAGAGCATTACAGCTTCTGACCTCAGAACAGATAAAAAAGCAGTTGTGATTGGTGCCGGCCCCGGTGGCGTTGCAGCAGCAGTCTACCTCCGCCGCAACGGTCTGGAAGTTGATGTTTTTGAAAAACGCGCCAAATCTCATGGAATCGTGCGCTATGCCATACCGGATTTCCGTATTTCAGAGGAGCAAATCGACCGGGATTACGATATCGCAGTGGCTGAAGGCGTAAACTTCCACTTCAATTGTGATCCGGATTTTGATCTGGCTGAGTTGCGCCGGGATTATGACTATGTTGTAGTGGCAGTCGGAGCCTGGGCGCAGGGACGCTCACCGGTTAATGAAGGTAAAGACAAGGTTCATGATGCCCTTGACGTTTTGCTTAAAGCAAAAGAACATGGAGCCTTGGACATGGGTAAGCGTGTAGCAGTAGTCGGAGCCGGTGATGTGGCCATGGACTGTGCCCGCCTGGCCAAAGCTACAGCCGGTGTCGAGCATGTTGACATCGTCTACCGCCGTACCGAGGCCTATATGCCTGCAAGCCAGGACGAGTACGATGATGCACTGGCTGAAGGTGTCGGTGTCCTTGAGCTGGTCGCCCCGGTCTCTTATGACGGCAAGACCCTCAGATGTGAGAAAATGGAGCTGGGCGATTACGATGCTTCCGGCCGTAAATCGGTTAAGGGAACTGCAGAGTATCTTGATCTGGAGTATGACTTTGTTATCGGCGCGACCGGTGCATCAGTTAATCCCGGTATTTTTGAGAAATTCGGTCTGGCTCTTGACGAGCGCAGACGTCCTAAACTGTCTGAAGTTTTCGAATCAAGTGAAAGCAACGTCTATGTAGTAGGCGACTGTCGCCGAGGACCTTCAACAGTAGTGGCGGCAATGGGCGACTCCCGTACTGTGGCCAAAGAAATTCTCAGACGTGAAGGCCTGGCCAATGATTTCGAACGTGTCCAGGTTGAAATGGAACAGGCTGATATCGACAAGCGCCGCGGTGTATTGATGCACACAAGAGAGCGTGATACAGAAGGCGAACGCTGCCTCAAATGCGATCAGTTCTGCGAGATTTGTAAGGAAGTCTGCCCCAACCGCGCCAATGTGGCAATTAGTGTTCCGGGTTATGAAAACCTGCATCAGATTCTCCACATGGATGGTATGTGTAACGAATGCGGCAACTGCGCCACTTTCTGCCCGCATGCCGGCCTGCCCTATAAAGATAAATTTACACTTTACTGGACCAGAGAAGATTTTGAAGATTCCGAGAATGTCGGTTTCCTCAAACTTGATGACGACAGGTATCTGGTCCGCGATGCAAATACGCAGGTCTTTGAAAGCGGCATTCGCAAGAACCGTGATAAACGTATGCTCGATGGCTTTGTCGCCATGATCTCTGCAGTCGAGGCGGACTACCCCTGGCTGCTGAAATACGATGCATAAGAAGAAAATAGAAGATGATTTCAGAGCCCCTGTAACACAGGGGCTCTGAAAAGACTCTGAGTGTGAAAACCACGCTCAGCTCCGGCATTTTCCGGCATAAATAGGAGGAACAATTATGATTATTGGTAACGGAAAGCTAATCACCAATGATACAGAAAATCCGTTTTTTGAAAATGGTGCTGTTCGTGTCGTTGACCAGCTGATCGATGCTGTAGGCGATTTTGAAGAATTGAAAAAGAAATATCCTGAAGATGATGTGCTTGATGTAAAAGGCCGGGTAATTATGCCAGGGCTGATTAACGCTCACACACATATATATAGCTCATATGCCCGCGGCATGTCCGTCTCCAAACCGACAAGAAACTTCTTGGAGATTTTGGAAAACCAGTGGTGGTCACTGGACCGCAAGCTGACACTGGAAGACTGCAAGCTGAACGCATATACCCTGTTTATTGAAGGCGTGCGCCTTGGCGTAACAACCGTTTTTGACCATCATGCCAGCCCCAATGCTGCTGAGGGTTCTCTCTTTGCCATAGCTGAAGCAGCCAATGACATCGGTGTCCGTGGCACCTACTCTCTGGAGCTGACCGACCGTGAAGGTGTTGAGTTCGCAGAAAAAGAAATTAAAGAAAATGTTGATTTCATCAAGGCCTACAATACAGCTGACCAGGACATGATTAAAGGCCTCTTTGGCATGCACGCTTCATTTACCATCTCCGATGATACTTTGTACAAAGTAAAAGAAGCCATGGCAGGCATTGATGCCGGTTATCATATCCACGTTGGTGAAGGAATCGAGGACCAGCTGGATTCACTGAAGAAGTATGGCCGCCGGGTAACAGAGCGCCTCTTCAACTGGGATCTCCTAGGTCCTAAAACCCTGGCTATTCACGCAGTTCATACCAATCATCTGGAACTGGAGATACTCAAAGATACAGATACCAGTGTTGTACATAACCCAATGTCCAATATGGGTAATGCTATTGGAACCACACCTGTAGTCAAAATGCTTGAGAAGGACATGCGTGTCGGTCTCGGAACAGATGCATACACACATGACATGGTTGAATCGGCAAAGGTGGCCAAGATTCTGCAGAGCCATCACCTCAGCGACCCGACGGTGGGTTTCGGACAGGCCCTGCAACTTTTGTTCAAGGGTAACCCTGAGATCTCAAGAAATTACTTCAGCCATGATATTGGCATTATCAAAGAAAATGCTTATGCTGATATAATAACAATGGATTACAAAACACATACACCAATGAATGGTAACAACTGGGGCGGACATTTCCTCTTTGGCATGTATGGTCGGATGACGAATGATGTCATGATCAACGGTCAGATGGTAATGCGTGATCGTGAGATCTTAACAGTTGATGAAGATGCGATTTACGCGCGTCACACTGAAAGAGCTCGTGAGATCTGGAAAGAAATGTAGTAAAAATGAGCCAGCTGGATGAAATAGTTGAAGGCAATAGCGACGAATACAAAAAAGGGGCGGAAGAAAAGCTCTCTGTGAGAGCCAAAGTAATGCTTATCACAGATAAAGCTGTTTTCGGACCGGGACCGGTAAGACTCTTGCAGTATATCGATGAGACAGGTTCTGTCAGCGAGGCATGTGCCGCTATGAATTTGTCCTATAGCAAGGGCTGGCAACTACTGAACAACATGGAAGAAGGTCTTGGCTTTAAAGTTATCAAGCGTTTCCATGGTGGTGCCGGAGGCGGGAAAAGCGAATTGACCGCTAACGGAAAATATCTGATGGCGAAATATGAAGAGCTCAAATTCAGAACTCAGGAGTGTCTTGATCTTCTCTTTGCGGAGATATTTGCTGATCTTGATCAGCTGCACGATGAGGATGAGTGAGACTTAAGACTCACTACTACATAGCAAAGCACAGATTGACCAGAGGCTGCCCCGTGAAAACAGGACAGCCTCTCTTTTTCTTTTGTGATCAAGTCTGTAACTAATGCCGGCCCAGCGAAAACTTCAGAAGCAGCGGATTGTGGTCACTGAATTCAAAAGCCAGATCAAAAGTTTCGCAGGATTTGATTTCAATTCCTTCTGAAACGATAAAAGCATCAGTCAGGAAACAGATCATGTCTGCCGAGTCAGGATCATAAGGCTTATCATTCAATCTGCCGGTTGCGATATCGGGATCACCGGTTAGCAGCTTAAAACCTTCAGGTATGGCTCCCTTGTCAAACTGGCCAGGTTGCCAGTTTGGGTTCTCCGATTGGTAACTCAGCTCTGAAAAAGGCAGTAAAGTCTGGCCGAAATCTCCGCCTGCGATTACATAATTGCCCTGGTCACGTTCAGCTTTGATGATCTCATAAAACACTTTCATTTGATTTGCCAGGTTTTGTGCATCATCGGCATAAGTTTTCAAATCCAGGTTAATCAGGACCAGTTCAGCATCCCTGTCTTCTACAGGTAGACGCAGGATCTCTAAACAGTGTCTGATGCTGTACATACCTTCCAGCCAGGAATAGTTATCCGGCAGCTGCTGCCGGACAGCAGAAGTCACTTTCACTTTGCTGAAAGCTGCCAGACCTGAGTTAGTCCGGCCCAAAGCCGGCCAGGGTTTGGGTATGAAGGCTTTATGATTAGGTGTATACACACCAAGCCCCAGAGCTTGGCCCAGTATTTCGTCCTGTTTATAATTATAAGAACGTTTCGACTGATGGTCGATTGCCTGCAGGAGGATGAGGTCAGGATCATGCTTAGCTATTTCGGCATAGATCCCTTCAAGGTTCTCACTCACAGTTTTCCTGCTTCTGCCCCTGACACCATTGCCGCCTTCCATGAAATAATCACTGCTGCTATTGCGGCTTCCGTAACCGATGCTCCAGCTTAGAAGACTGTACTCACCATCGGCACTTAGTTGAGGGGAGTCCTGCCAGCCTGCGGGAAGATCAATTTCCAGCAGTTCTGCAGGTCTATATTGATAAGCTGCCAGCAGGATTAAAAGTGCAACCAGTATTATGGCAATTGCCAGAATAAGCCCGCCGGCTATTTTCAGAACTTTTTTCATAAATTCCCTCCTGCACAATATGTTAGCACGCAGACTCATTTTTGACATTCTTTTGTATAATATCATCAAAAATGTTCTTGACAAAACTTAGTTGTCTCCCTAAAATTGAATTAACCTCTTGGAGGATTACATAGCAAAAATCAACGCAGAAAATGATTAGGTAATCAGACAAGCAGGAGTCCGCGCAGCAAAAGACCGTGGAAGAAATTAGGCTCCATAACCACAGGGGGTTTCCCTACAGTAAAACAAAATGGAGCAGCTTTTTAGAAAATACACGGCTTGTCTATCCGGTTTCATCGAGAGAAGATCGGTTTTTCTCACCGGATAATTTGAATTCAGCGCGAGACTGGGAAAGGAGGACGTACGTTGGAAGTACACCTCGAAGAAACAGGCAGGTAGCCCACCACTGATTGCTGGACACCTGCCTGTTTCGTATTGTAGCTTTCCAGTGATTTTCATTACAGTATCAGAACAAATTCTATGCTAAAGTTTGAACATGTCTCAATCCATGAATAAAAAAGTTTTACTGGGTTTATCAGGTGGCGTCGACAGTGCTGTTTCGGCCCTTCTGCTTCAGGATCAGGGTTTCAAGGTCCTTGGCCTTACCCTGGTTTTTTCCTGCCGGTCAGAGGACCGCAAGAAAATGATCGATGATGCCAAAGCTCTTGCAACTGACCTGGGGATAGAACATTTTGTGTATGAAGCCCCTGTTGAATTTTCAGAAAAAATAATGACTCCTTTTGTTGATGCCTGGCGGCGGGGAGAAACTCCGAACCCATGTGTTCTCTGCAATCCTGTAATGAAGTTTCCCAGTCTGATCAAGCTGGCTGACCAGCATGGCTGCGACTATATTGCGACCGGCCACTATGCGGCAATTGGAGATGAGGAGGGGAATATTATTCCCTTACATAAACGCAGGAGAGACCAGCAAGTTACTTTGCTACGGGGCAGTGACAGCAAAAAGGACCAGAGCTATTTTCTCTATGCCCTGCCTCAGGAAATACTCAGCAGAGTTCTCTTCCCCCTGGCTGAACTGAACAAGGTGGAAGTCCGGGCTCTGGCAGCAGACCGTGCGATTAAACTGGCCGGGAAAAGTGACAGCCAGGAGATCTGCTTTATACCCGATGATGACCGTATCGGTTTTCTGAGCCAGCAGGGTGCCTTGGGTGATCCCGGACCCTATCTTGATACTGAGGGAAATCCCATCGGCCAACATGCAGGCCTTGGCCGCTATACAGTAGGCCAACGAAAAAAACTAGGTCAGTCTTTTGGAAAACGGATGACAGTATTGAAAATTGATGCCGGCAGAAATGCCATTGTTTTGGGGGATGAGACTGAATGCAGGACCAGTTCACTCCTGCTGACTGATCTTTCCATGACGGATCAACTGGAAAAAATGTTTGCAAGTCAGGATCAGCTTCCGCTTCTGGTTCAACTGCGTTCTCAGGGACAGGCTATTCCGTGCACTATCGAGTTAATAGATGATGGCTCCCGGGCTGTAATTAGATTTGCGGACCCCCAGCGTCTTACCGCACCCGGCCAGGCTGCAGTTTTTTATCAGGGAAAGATGGTCGTTGGGGGAGGTCAGGTTCTCAGTTCAACAGCACCCTAGGACCCGCCAAGATACTGCCAAATATTTGGCCTGACATATGTGTGCTTTGCACAAAATTTGACGAATATGACCTATTATAGTAACATGTATAAGCATATGTGTGCAAATATAATTTAAATATTGAGGTGATTCTATTGATCGCGAAGACCGATGTTTCAAATTGTCGTGATACACTTTCCAATCATATCGGTGACCGTATTTACCTCCGTTCAAATGGAGGACGCAGGCGCACGGTGGTTCATGAGGGCTATCTCGAGAGCTGCTCGCCCAATGTTTTTACAGTACGCTGTCCAGTCAGTACCAACTATGATGAACACGTTTGCTTCAGCTATGTTGATGTGCTCACGGGCGTAGTTGAAATAGCATTAAATGCGGATGAACTGGACGAAATCCTGGAAGAGGACGAATAATCCGGCTTTATGAATAAGCTGAATTTTAGCGGTAGAGAAACTGCTCCGGCAAAAATAAATTTATCTTTGGAAGTCCTGGAGCATCGTTCTGACAATTATCACAACATAAAATCGCTGATGGTGACGGCTGGCCTTTGTGACCAGCTGTCACTTTTTTTGTGTTCAGATGAGCAGTCGGTTTGGCGCGTCTCCTGTGATCAGACTGAATTGCCACAGGGAGAGAAAAATATCGCCTATGTAGCTGCCCGGGCTTTCTTTGACTGGTATGGGATTAATCCGGAAAACTATTCACTGGATCTGAAAATTGAAAAAAAGATTCCCGACAAGGCCGGCCTGGGGGGAGGCAGCGCAGATGCAGCTGCAACTCTTCGCCTTCTGGAGCGGGCATTTTTCCCGGACGGAGATTTTCAGGCGATGCCGGCTGCATATCTGGCGCACAAAATAGGTGCGGATGTAGCCTATTGCTACAGAGGCGGAACACAGTTTGTCAGTGGTATCGGCGAAGTTATGACGGAAGTGGAAGCCTTTCCGCAACTGCCGCTTATGCTGGTTAAGCCTCCCTTTCATGTGTCTACTAAAGAAGCCTTTGCAGCTTTAGACAGGACTGGGCAGCCACTGCCGGGAAGAGATCTGCAAAAACTTCTGCAAACTTACGAAAAAATTCTTTCAGAGAGAGCATATTCTAAATTCAATGGAATTTTCAAAAATTCCTTCCTTCCTTATCTGCTGGAAGTCTATCCTGAAACGGAGGATTTTTTGCTGGCCTTGAGACGAACAGGCAGTATTTTTGCCTCCCTGACCGGTTCGGGTCCCACACTCTTCGCCTTGTATACAAAAACCAGTGATTTAAGCGAAAGTGCTGCTCTTATACGTGAGACTTTCCCGCAAGCAGATGTCTATGAAACGACTATTCTCTAGAAATAAGGCAGAGCAGCTGACTAGTGTTAAGATGAAGCATAGTATTATCCATAGACAAGAAAGGAAGGATCAGATAGTGACCAGCATGGAAAGAAAAGAACACTTATTGCAGACTCTGCGCATATTTTCGGAGGCAAACGGCCCGTCAGGCTTTGAACACGAGCTGGCAAGAACAGCCCTGGAGATCTTGCAGGCTTATGGTGAGACTTATATTGATCCGCTGCAGAATGTTTATCTGGAACGGGCAGGAAACAGCCGGGATCGTATTTTGGTTCAGCTCGATGCCCACCTCGACGAAGTGGGACTAATTGTCCAGTCGATAAGTCCCCAGGGTCTTCTGCGTATTTTGCCGCTGGGTTCCTGGGTGGCCTCCAATGTACCATCACATCGCTTTCGCGTGCGTAACTCTGAGGGCAAGTGGATTCCGGCCCTGGCTACAAGCAAACCGCCCCATTACATGACTGAAGCCGAACGCAACAGCCCCATTGTTTTTTCCTCCATTCAGCTGGATGTCGGAGCGACTTCCGCTGAAGAAATAAGTGAAAAATTCAAGATCCGCCTGGCAGCACCGGTAGTGCCTGATGTTGATCTTTTTTATGATGATAATAATGACATTCTGATCGGCAAAGCTTTTGACTGCCGTATCGGCTGCACAGCTCTGGTGGAGACTTTGACTAGTCTGGCCGAGGAAGAACTGGACTGTGACGTGATTGCAGCTCTCAGCAGCCAGGAAGAGGTCGGCGGACGAGGGGTGGAGGTATCTGCACGCTCCATCGAGCCAGACCTGGCCATAGTATTTGAAGGTACACCGGCGGATGATACCTTTGGCAGTCCGGACAGCCAGCAGACCTTGCTGGGGCGAGGACCCATGCTGCGTCACATGGATGTCACCATGATCACACATCCGGGTTTCCAGCGTTTCGCCTTAGATCTGGCGGAGAAAGAGGGCCTTCCGGTTCAGGAAGGTGTACGCTCAGGCGGCGGCACCAATGGCGGACTTATTCATAAAATGGGCGGGGGTATTCCGACTATCGTTCTGGGTGTTCCCGTGCGCTATATACACACTCCATATGGCATCGCCAAATTACATGATCTGGAAAAAACAGCCCAGCTGGCTGTGGCCCTGCTGAAGGCAATTAATGACGATGCATATGAGGAAATTCTGGCCGGAGATGGCCGCTGATGGCGGCAGGCACAGTGGCAGCTAAGACAATCTGAAGTTCTTTAGCGGGCAGTGCGGCTGCACTGCCCGCACTAAGATTTACTCCTCGCTGATTTTTTCGAGTATCATATCCTCAACCAACAGCGGATAGGCGCGGCCGGAAGTTTCTTTCATTACACGCCCGATGATTGCCTTGATCGCAGATTCCTTACCCTTGCGGTAATCTTCAACCGCCTTAGGATTAGCTGCGAGGGCATCCTCCACTATCGGCAGCAGTGCTTGCCGGTCAGTGATCTGCATCAGATCTTCTTCTTTGACATAGCTTTCCGGATCAAAATCTTCTTCCAGAAGCAGGCGCAGGACTTTCTTCCCGGTGTTACTGTTAATTTTTTCATCACCCAGAAGATCGGCAAGCTTGGCCAGGCGTTCCGGCGCCAGTGGCAGCTCAGCGTCGCCTTCATTATCAAAGAGTGGAGACAGCTCCGTCATAATCAGACTGGACAAAACTTTAGGGTAGCGGCTCTCATTGGCTGCAGTTTCGAAGAAATCCGCCACCACCTTGTCTTCTGTCAGCCGCTCGGCTTCATAATCGGTGAGAGAGAATCTTTCGATATACTCTTGCTTGCGCTCCTCAGCCATTCTGGGAATTGAGGCACGGATCTCTGCGATTTCTTCTTCACTTATTTCAACACGACAGAGATCAGGGTCGGGGAAATAACGATAGTCCGCTGCATCTTCCTTGCTGCGCATGACCGTAGTCTGATCGCTCTTTTCATCATAACGTCGGGTTTCCTGAGTGATTTTTCCACCCTCATCCAGAGTTGCTACCTGACGGGCGAACTCACTTTCGATCGCACGGGCAATATAATTGAAAGAGTTGATGTTTTTCATCTCGACACGGGTTCCCAGTTGTTCTGTGCCCCTTTCTCGGATGGAAAGGTTGACGTCACAGCGCAAAGAGCCCTCGTTCATGCGGCCATCAGAAATGCCGGTATAGCGTACCAGTGATCGCAGTTTGCGTAGATAAGCAACGGCTTCATCAGCTGTGTGAATATCCGGTTCAGAAACAATCTCAATCAAAGGGACGCCGCCACGGTTCATATCAACCAGCGAGCTGCCCTGGTCAGTATGAATCAGTTTGCCGGCATCTTCTTCAATGTGTATGCGGTTAATGCGGATTCTGGATTTACCCTCTTCAGTGCTCACATCGACATAACCGTTCAGGCACAGAGGCTCATCAGCCTGTGACAGCTGATAGGCTTTGGCTAAATCCGGGTAGAAGTAGTTTTTGCGGTCGATGCGGGAGGAATGCGAAATTTCGCAATGAGTTACCAGGCCGGCACGCACAGCAAATTCAACTACCTCATGATTCAAAACAGGAAGAGTCCCGGGCATGGCCAGACAGATGGGACAGACATGAGTGTTGGGCGGCTCACCGAAGCTGACTTCGCAGTCGCAGAAAATCTTATGCCTGGTCTTGAGCTCCACGTGTACTTCCAGACCAATAACAGCTTCATATTTTTTATGATCTTTAGTGCTCATGCTTTTACCTCCGCCAGTTCAAAAGCCGGACTATGCTGATCTTCGTAAGCAGCCCCGACGCGATAGAGCAGGTCTTCGCTGAATTGCCTGCCAACCAGCTGCATACCGATGGGCAGACCCTGAGAATCTTTGCCGCAGGGCAGAGACAGTGCAGGAAGTCCGGCCATTGCGACCGGTGTTGTAAAGATATCCGCCTGGTACAAATCCACCGGATCTTTGGGAGCTGAACCGATTTTTCCTGCTGTCGCAGCGCTTACCGGCATGAAGAGCAGATCACAATCTTCCATAAGTTCAGCAAACTCGCGGATCACAAGCGTACGGACCTTTTGGGCTTTTACAAAATAATCTTCGTAATATTCCTGGGAAAGGGCAAAGTTTCCCAGCAGGATACGACGCTTAACCTCATAGCCGAATGCCTCGGAGCGGGAGTTGAGATAAAGGTCCTCCAGCTTTTCGGCATTGGGGCTGCGGTAACCGTAATGGACGCCGTCGAAACGTCCCAGGTTCGATGCTGCTTCAGCGCTCATAAGAATGTAATAGGCGGAAAGAGCAGCATTTAATGAGCTGATCTCCACTTTCTTTATTGTAGCACCCAGTGATTCGAAAACTTTCAAAGCAGCTTGGAGACTCTGCCTTACGTCCTCATCCATGTCGACATCAAAGTACTGCCGGGGCCAGCCGATGCTGATGCCACTAAGTGCTTTTGCTCCTGTATTGCCCTCTTTTAAAAGATCTTCATCAAGCTGGAAAATCTTTTTGCTGGAGGAACAATCTCTGGCATCCCAGGCAGAGATCGCAGAGAGAACAATCATATTGTCGCGCACAGTTCTGGTCAGCGGACCGACTGTATCCATAGAGGAAGCCAGGGCGCACACTCCGCGGCGGGAGACAAGACCGTAGCTGGGACGCAGGCCGACCACGCCACAATGTGCGGCCGGCTGGCGGATTGAGCCACCCGTATCCGTGCCCAGAGCGTAGATGGCTTCACCGCTAGCCACAGCCGCTGCGGAACCGCCCGAGCTGCCGCCGGCTATGCGGCTCAGGTCGTGGGGATTTCGGGTCGTTTTAAAGTATGAATTTTCTGTAGAAAAACCCATACCGAATTCATCCATATTGCTTTTGCCGATCAGGACTGCTCCGGCTTTCAGGATTTCCTCCCAGACAAAGGCACTATATGGCGGACGGAAAGTTTCCAGCATTTTTGAAGCTGCCGTACAGGGAATACCCTTGACGGCGATATTGTCCTTGACTGCCAGCGGGATACCCGCCAGCAGCGGCAGTTCAGCACCAGCAGCCAAAAGCTTGTCCAGCTCCCGGGCTTGCCGGAGCCCTTCCTCTTCAGTCAAAGTTATGTAGGCTCCGATCCGGTCTTCTTGGCTGGCACACTTATCTAAAACGGCTTCTGTCAGTTCGAAGGAAGAAAAGTCTTTGCGGCGCAAAGCTGCGGCTATTTCAGAAATTGTCATTTTTTCGCTTAACATTTATAGCTCCTGTTCCACTGCGACCGGAACTACAAAAGCTCCGTCTTCAGACTCGGCTGCATTTGCCAGGGCATCTTCCTGACTGAGAGAAGGTTCACGCTCTTGTCCCTGAAATACCCGCGGGTCTGCGATCATCGAGCGGGTAGCCTCTACTCCTGTGGTGTCCAGGTCTGACATTTGATCCGCAAAATCGATCAGGGATCCAATCTCAGCCTGCATGCCGCTTCGCTCGGATTCGGTCAGCCTGATATTGGAGAGCTGCTCCAAATGCTGCAGGTCGAATGTCTTAGCTGCAGCTGCCTCTTTTTTATCAAGGGCAGTCCCGCCGCCGGCAGCCACATCAGATGCCAGAGCGATATGCAGTTCGTCCAGCTGCAACTGGTCTACCCTGGACGGCGCATCGGTGAGCGGATCATATGCATTGCTAAGTTTGGGGAAGGCAATTACTTCACGCAGTGAAGGTGCGTCCGCCAGCAACATGATCAGCCGGTCCAGACCGAGGGCGAAACCACCGTGCGGCGGTGTTCCGAAACGGAAGGCCTTCAGCAAAAAGCCGAAGCGATCCTGGATATCTTCCTCAGAAAGACCGAGTTGGCGGAAGACCCGGGTCTGAATATCCCGATCATGAATCCTGATACTGCCTGAACCCAGTTCGGTTCCGTTGAGAACCAGATCATAGGCCTGAGATCCTATGCGCTCAGGATCAGTTTCGAGATAAGGAAGGTCTTCCGTTTTTGGCATGGTGAAGGGATGATGCTGGGCGACATAACGCCCTTCTTCTTCACTGTATTCAAACATGGGAAAGTCAACCACAAAAGAAAAGTTCAGTTCGCCCGGAGTGCGCAGATCCAGCAGGTCTGCCAGATACAGGCGGATGGCGCCACTTACCTGCCGCACGACATTCAGCTGGTCTGCAGAGAAAAGGATGAAATCGCCTGCTTTCGCTCCGACAGCTTCCAGTAATTCCCGCATCAGATCTTCTGTGAAATATTTATCAAGGATAGAGTAGATCTCACCATCCTCACGCCAGGCTATCCAGGCCATCCCCTTGGCGCCCTGGTCAATGGCGAAATTGGTCAGATCGTCTATAACAGAGCGCGGGAAATCAGCTTTTCCGGGGACACAGATGGCCCGCACCACGCCGCCATTCTTCAGAGCCTGGCGGAATATGGAAAAATCAGATTTTCCAGCGATGTCGCTGATATCAATAATGGGTAAGCCGAAGCGCAAGTCCGGTTTATCGGAACCGTATTTATCCATGGCTTCTTTCCAGGACATACGGGGGAAGGCAGTTTTGATTTCGATACCCTTGAGTTCGCGGGCAAGATGTTTCATCAGAGCTTCCAGAATTTCCAGCACGTCATCCATTTCCACAAAAGACATTTCCAGGTCCAGCTGGGTAAATTCCAGCTGGCGGTCGGCTCGCTGGTCTTCGTCGCGGAAACAGCGGGCTATCTGGTAATAGCGGTCAAAGCCGCTTACCATCAGCAACTGCTTGTAGATCTGAGGTGACTGAGGCAAAGCAAAAAAATCGCCCGGATGAACCCGGCTGGGTACGAGGAAGTCGCGCGCTCCTTCCGGAGTGCTTTTGCCCAATACCGGAGTCTCAACTTCAATAAAGCCATTATCAGCCATAAAGGCATGAATCAGAACACTGGCACGATGACGAAGGCGCAGATTGTCTTTCAGCTCGCGGCGGCGCAGGTCCAGATAGCGATAGCGCAATCTGAGATCATCTCTGACATTGCCGGCCTCTTCAGGTACAAAAGGTAAAGTATCTGCAGCAGATAGAACTTTGGCTTCTTCTACCCTGAGCTCAACGGTGCCCGTAGCAATTTTAGGATTGACTGTCTCCGGATCACGCAGATGTAAATTTCCCTCTACTTCGAGAACGGATTGATTCTTAACGCGCTCGGCCAGGGCGAAAGTCTCGGCACCGGTATTTTCGGGATTGAAAACAATCTGCAAAACGCCTTCCCGATCCACCAGATCGATAAAGATGACGCCTCCCATATCGCGCTTGCTTTGTACCCAGCCACAGGCGCAAGCCGCTTTTCCTACATCTCCCTCCGAGAAATGACCACAGTACTTTGTTCTTTTCATCTATTTTTCCACTCTTTCGTCCATCAGGGACCCTATGATCGTTTATTCTTGAACTTATGTATTTTATCATACACTAAGAGTGTTTTTGTAGCGTTAAAGCTGAGCTGAAAGGTTAATTTTAGCGACTCAAAGCGCAAATTTCAGCTGAACATGTTAATTTGTAAGTTAAGTATCTAATTGTGTGTCAATAATGAGAAAGGTAGATTTATGACAAAAAGTAATCCTCGCATGATTTTCTTTGATTACGGACAGACTTTGCTGCACGAAGCAATCTTTGATAGCCGGGCAGCCCTTGAAGCTTTTGTACCCCATCTGCATCCAAAGGAAAAGATCGACATCGAAAAAATGCTTGCACTGTCCGGCCAGCTGTTTGAAGATTTCCGCAGACTGGCTTTTTCCAACTCAGTTGAAGTTTCCTTTGAAGCCAACTTCAACTTTTTACTGGATATGCTTGAACTTAGCTGCGATCTGCCCCTGCTTGAATGTGAAAAACTCTACTGGTTCTCAGCCTGCCCCGCAGAAGTATTGCCGGGCCTGCAGGAGACGCTGACAGAGCTTGACCGGCGTGGTATCCGCACAGCTGTTATTTCCAACATTTCTTTCAGCAGCGAAGCCATGAAAGCACGCATTGATCAGCATCTGGATCATAAGCTGGAATTTATTGTGACTTCCAGTGAAACCATATTGCGTAAACCCGAGAAATGGATCTTCCTCCGGGCCCTGCAAAAGAGCGGGCTCAGGCCCGAAGAATGCTGGTACGTCGGCGATGACATCTACTGCGATGTCGGCGGGGCCCTGGGCGTGGGCATGCATCCCATCTGGTATGACAGTGGTCATCGCTGTTTTTATCAACGCGAAGCTGCCGAGATTACAGATGAAATTCGGCCACAGATAGATATCATTAATCATTATAGTGAACTGCTGGACTTACTGGATTAGTTTTTGAAAATTCTGTCCCCTTTATGGAGGTCGCAATGAACAGCAAGCGCCGTGATTTTATGTCACTCTTCAGTGCAGAAGATGAGCTGATTCTGGGACTGGCTCCTATGGCCGGAACCAGCACACCGCCCTTTCGGGGTTTAGTCAGCCAGCTGTCAGCCACATTTACTATAAGTGAACTGGTTAGTGCGCGCGGAATTGTATATAATCCACACATGCAGAAGATGTCACGCTATCTTCTGCCGGACCCCCGGGAAGGGCTTTATGCGATTCAATTATTCGGTCATGATCCTGCAGATTTTTCTGCTGCTATAAAAATTCTGCTGGAGCATCCGGTCTACGGTCAGGCTGATTGGATCGACATAAACATGGGCTGTCCGGTTAAGAAGGTCTGCGGGACCGGAGCAGGGGCCGCCCTGATGCTTAAACCCGATCTGGCTTGCGCCATAGCAGCAGCTGCAGTAGCAGCGGCAGCTGAATTTAATAAAATGGTTACGGTTAAGATGCGCAGCGGCTGGGATGCAGGGAAGATAAATGCGCCTGCCCTGGCAAGACGTCTGCAAGGGGAAGGAGTTGCCGGTATTACTGTCCATGCCCGCAGCCGGGAACAGTTTTACGGTGGACAGGCCGACTGGCGGGTTTTCACCGCTGTGCGCCAAGAGTGCAGTCTGCCTCTCTGCGGCAATGGCGACATTAAAAGTGCAGAGGATATTCGCCGCCTGCAGGAGATGGTGAAACTTGATGGCTACCAGATCGGCCGCGCAGCCATGGGCAATCCCTTCATTTTTGAGCAAATTCGTGAGGCGATGAAGAGTGGAAGTCAGCCGCCGGAGATTAACAGTGAACGCTGGCTCCAGGCAATTATAAATCATCTCGATGGCATGATTGAACTGATCGGAGAAGCGGCCGGCTGCCGTGAAATGAGATCACAATTTGCTCATTATGTGCGGTCTGTCCGCGATGCTGCGGGCTTCCGTGACCGCCTGATGCAGATAGAGGACCGCCAAAGCGCCATAGAAATTTTACTTGAAGTAGCGGAAAGAAGAGGATAAAAAAATGAAAAGAGAAGCAAAGCATATTCTTTCTAATGATCAGAAGACCCAGCTCAACCTTATAAGCTGGCTGCCTGAGGAAAAACCGCGGGCAATCCTGCAAATCTCGCATGGGATGGTGGAGTATATTGAACGCTATGACCGCTTTGGACAGTTCATGGCTGAAGCAGGGATTATGGTAGTGGGCCATGACCATTTAGGGCACGGTGATTCCGTGGAAAGTGCTGATGATTGGGGTTTTTTCGCTGAAGAAAACGGCAATGAGCTGGTCTTGCAGGATCTTTACAAGGTCTATAAAGATACCCGCGGCCTTTATCCGGACCTGCCTTACTTTATTCTCGGCCATTCCATGGGTTCATTTTATCTGAGGCAGTTTATTTACCGTTTTCCTGACGAAGATTTAGCCGGGGTCATTATTATGGGCACGGGCATGCAGGCGAAAATTGCTGTGCGCGCCGGTCGTATGCTGGCAACTCTGGTCGGGAAAATCCGTGGTTCCCGTTACCGCAGTCCCTTTCTCACGAAATTAGTACTGGGAACAAACAATAAATTTTTCAAAGATGAAGACAAGACCGGTGTTGAATGGCTGAGCCGTGATGCCGCAATCAGTGAACAATATGTCAGGGAACCCCGCACCAGCTTTGTGTTTACGGCACGTGCCTATCGGGATATGTTTGACGGCATCCTGACTCTATATAATGAGGACAATCTTAAACAGATGCGACGCGATCTGCCCATACTGATTGTAAGCGGCACTGACGATCCTGTAGGCGAAATGGGCAAAGCTGTCAAAACTTTATCCGCCCAGTATAAGCAACTGGGCTTGACCGGTGTGAAGGTAAAAGAGTATCCCGGTGCCAGACATGAATTGTTGAATGAGATTAACCATGAGGAAGTTGACCACGATATTCTGGCTTTTATAAAAGAAAATATTCCAGAAGAGATTTAATAAAAAAACAAATCAGCTAAAGAGAAAAGAGGGGGAAGATGGCAAAGTACTTTCCGGAGCCATACCGGATCAAAATGGTTGAAACAATCAGGCAGACAAGCTATGAGGAACGGCTGGAAGCAATCAGGGCCGCAGATTACAACATGTTCAGTCTGGCCAGCTCGGATGTCTATATCGACATGCTGACAGACAGCGGCACTAATGCCATGAGCGACCAGCAGTGGGCGGCTGTCATGCGGGGAGACGAGAGTTATGCCGGTTCACGCAGTTACGAAGAACTGATGGAAGTGGCCCATGATATATTCAATTATCAGTATATCCAACCGGTACATCAGGGGCGGGCAGCGGAAAACATGCTCTTTCCACTTTTACTCAAAGCAGGTATGTTTTCCATTTCAAACTATCATTTCGATACCACCTCAGGTCATGTGCTCTTAAGCGGTGCAAAAGTTATTAACTGCGTGTCTCCGGAAGCAGCAGATACACAGAACTATGCTCCTTTCAAGGGCAATATGGATACTGAAAAGCTCCGTAAGCTGATCGCAGAATATGGAGCAGATAAAATCGGTTGCATCGTCATGACCATCACCTGCAATTCAGCCGGGGGACAAGCTGTATCTCTGGCCAATATACAGGAAACAGGAGCCATTGCCCGTGAACACAAGATTCCGCTGGTCATAGATGCTGCTCGCTATGCAGAGAATGCCTTTTTCATCAAAGAACGCGAGCCAGGCCAGCAGGACCGCGCAATCAAAGATATCGTAGCCGATATCTTTGCCCAGGGAGATGCCTTCACTTTTTCCGCAAAAAAAGACGGCATCGTCAACATGGGCGGTCTGGTAGGTGTGCGTGAAGATAAAGACCTGATCAAAGGTATCAAGGCGCGTGTGGTGCCTTACGAGGGCTTCCTGACCTACGGCGGACTTACCGGCAGAGACATGGCTGCCATGGCTGTGGGTTTGACGGAAGGGCTGGACGAGCATTTCCTGCGCTCTTATGTCGGTCAGGCGGAATACCTGGGAGACCGCTGCCGCGAACTGGGTGTACCGATTCAGTATCCGACCGGCGGCCATGCTGTTTTTGTTGATGCAAAAAAAGTAATGCCGCATATTCCTTATTATCGCTTCCCGGCCCATACCCTCTGTGTAGCACTTTACCTTGAGGGCGGCATCCGTGGCTGCGATATCGGCTCTTTTATTCTGGACCCTGACCCGCAAACCGGTGAGCAGCTGGAAGCAGAGCTCGAGCTGGCCCGTTTTTGCATACCCCGCCGGACCTATACACAGTCACATCTGGACTATGTAGCTGAAAAATTGGCTGACCTTATGAAAAAGAGCGAAGAATTCCAAGGTTTTGAAGTAATCGAACAGGCAAAAGTGCTGCGGCATTTTACAGCCAGACTAAAACCTTACACAGCATAAGCTGCGGGCTCTGCGCCTTCTTGTCAGTCAGCTGCAGTCACTGTATAATAGCTGAGAAACAATAAATTCAAGGGAGATTTTTAATGAAATTCACAAGAGAGAATATACGTAATATTACCGTCATGGGTCATGGCGGCGCCGGCAAAACCGCTTTTGTCGAAGCCGCATTATTTAACGCCGGAGTCATCAACCGTATAGGGAAGAGCAACGAGGGCAATACGGTGAGTGACTTTGATGCTGAAGAAATCCGCCGCGGCATTTCCATCAACACCAGTCTGGCTGCTTTTGAATGGAAGAAGAACAAAATCAACCTGATCGATACACCCGGTGATTTTGATTTCCTTGGCGAGCAAATGCTGGGTATGGATGTAGGCGACGCAGTCCTGATCGTCATGTCCGCCAAAGACGGCGTGGCTGTCGGTGTAGAAAAAGCAGTACGCCTTGCCCGCAATGAGAAGATGCCCATCTCTTTTCTCATCAACCGCATGGATGAACCCAATGCGGACTTCGAGGCTACCCTTGAAGCTTTGAGAGAAGAATATGGCCACCTTGTGATTCCCATGACCCTGCCCATTATGGATGGCGAAACGATGACCGGCTTAGTTGATGTTGTTTCAATGAAAGCTTATAGCTTCAGCGGCAATAAAGGCGAAATGAAGGCGGCTGAAATGTCTGCAGACCTGCAGGATCTGGCAGAAAGCTATCATGAGCAGCTGGTTGAACAGATCGCTGAAAGCGACGAAGAGCTGATGGAGAAATATTTCGAAGGAGAAGCTTTCACTCCGGCAGAAGAAGAGCGCGGTTTGCGCAAGGCAATTTCGCAAGCATCCCTCTATCCTGTTTTCGCCGGCTCTGCCAATGTCAACTGGGGTATTTCACACATATTAGACTTGATGATCCGTTTCTTCCCCACACCTGAAGACGGACATGCTATGACAGTGGTTGACCGCAGCGGCGAGAGCTTCCAGATCAAGACGGACCAGGACGGTCCTCTGGCAGCTTTAGTCTTCAAAACAATAGTTGACCCCTTTGTGGGCAAGATCTCCCTTTTCCGTGTTTATTCCGGAGTTTTTGAAGATTCCGGTTCAGTCTATAACGTCAATAAAGAAACTGATGAGCGCATCAACGGCCTCTACACCATGTGTGGCAAAAAACAGATTTCAGTTGATTCTGTAATTGCCGGTGACATCGGAGCCACGACAAAATTAAATGACACCAGTACTTTGGATACACTCACTGACCGCGACAATCCCTTGAAGATTGAAGCACCTGAAATGCCGACTCCAAGCCTGACTTTAGCTATATCAGCCGTGAACGAGGGTGAGGATGACAAGATCATGCAAGGTTTGGTCAGGCTGAAAGACGAAGATATCGTTTTTGATATCGAAAACAATCCTGAGACACACCAGTTTCTGCTTTCCGGACTGGGCGAAGTTCAGCTCGATGTACTGACTGCTAAGCTCAAAGGAAAATTTGCTGTTGAGGCCCGTCTGACAGAACCTCGTGTGGCTTATCGCGAGACAATCACCCAGAAGGTCAAAGTTCAGGGCCGCCATAAGAAGCAAACCGGCGGACATGGACAGTTCGGTGATGTCTGGATTGAGTTTGAACCCGGAGATGATCTGGATCTGGACTTCCAGGAAAAGATATTCGGTGGCTCCGTTCCCAAGAACTATTTCCCTGCTGTTGAAAAAGGCTTGCGTGAAGCGATTGACGAAGGACCTCTGGCGGGTTACCCGGTTGTAAATCTGCGGGCTACTTTGGTAGATGGTTCCTACCATGACGTCGACTCCAACGAAATGTCCTTTAAGTTGGCAGCCCGTCTGGCTTACCGCAACGGCATGCCGCAGGCTAAACCGATCCTGCTTGAACCGATCTACTCGCTTTCAGTCCATATTCCGGATGATTTCCTGGGAGACATTATGGGTGACTTGAGCAAACGACGCGGCAGTATTCTGGGTATTAATCCGGATACTATTCCCGGTTTCCAGGTAGTCGAAGCAGAAGTACCGGCGGCAGAAATCGCTAAATATGCTACAGATCTTAAATCCATGACCCAGGGCCGCGGTTATTTCACCAGAGAAATGGCCCGTTACGAACCGGTTCCGCAGAATATCTCTGACAAGATTGTTGCTGCAGCAAGTGAAGAAGAATAAGACAGAGTAAATAAGATTGCTAATTTTGCTATACTGATGAGGAGCGCATGCCGGCCAGGCCGGTTCGCGCTCCTTTAAATATTTATCAGGCCCTTAACAAAAGTTGTATTGAGCTTTGAGCTCTAGCTACATCCAGGAGAAAATGATAATGGACCCTCACTCTGCGAGCGCGGTCTTGAGCAGTTTCAATAGTTTAGGTGCATCACTTCTGACCCTTTTATTATTGCTTTTGAGTGCCATATCGAAGGCTTTCGATATGACATTACTCGAGTTTAACCGCAGCTGTGCTTTCCGGCAGTCTTCAGATCAGGAAACAGACTTGCCGAAATCTCTGAAAAAGCTTTGTGAAAACGATTCAATCGAGATTTTACTGCGCGAGCTCCGGCTTCTGCGCCTGGTTTTTATCTTTCTTTATTTCGTGTGGACAATGGGATTTTTTACACCATTATTCCTGATGCCTGCAGGCTCGAAAAACTGGCTTAATATTCTTAGTTATATCGGCTGCAGTCTTGCTGCTATTTTCCTTTATGCCCTTCTGGGCGAAAATTTGCCGGCTAGTCTGGTTCGTCGCAGTGATAATGACTCTAAGGCCAGAATCGGCTTTCTGCAATTCAGCCTCTTCTTTTTTAAACCTATCTTGCTTGTCCTCTGCCCACTGGAAAGTCTGATCAATTTGCTGGTCGAGTTTTTCTCAAAGCTCTTTACCGGAAAATCGGAAGACGATAATGAAGTAATGCAGGTTGAAGAGTATTTCAAGATGCTCGACTCAGATGAAAATACCTGTGATGAAGAGGCCCGGGATCATGAGCTGATCCGTAATATTTTCCGCTTTGATGATATCTGCGCGGCTGATGTTATGACACACCGTACAGATATTGTGGCCCTGCCGCTGGACGCATCTTTTGAGGAAACTCTGGAAGTGATTAAGGAAGAGAAATATACTCGGGTTCCGATTTACGAGGATACTATAGACAAGATTGTCGGTGTCTTGCATGTAAAAGATTTGCTGCCTTTATTGGGTGAGGAAGAGCTCAAGCAGGAGTTTTCTCTGGCAGCAGAAATGCGACAACCTATTTTCACACCGGAAACACGCGTAGTCCGGGATTTGTTTTTTGAGATGCAGGGACAACATGTGCAGCTGGCCATAGTAATTGATGAGTACGGCGGTACTGCAGGGATTGTTACCATGGAAGACCTGATTGAAGAGATTCTGGGCGACATAGAGGATGAGTACGATGAAGAAGAGCAGCTGCTGCAGGAACAAAGCAAGAACAGCTGGCTAATTTCCGGCTCATGCCCTCTGGAGACTCTGGCGGAAGAAACCGGCCTGGAACTGCCGGAAGGCGATTATGATACAGTTTCAGGTTTTGTGATTGATCTTCTGGACCGCATTCCCCAAGAGGATGAACAGGTCGATGTCGAGTACAGGAATTTGAGATTTACGGTTCTTTCCGTGGCTGACAATCGTATTGAGCAGCTGCGTTTAAGTATAGAAACTGATGGAGATATTGATGACGGAAAACAGCAAACTGAAGAAAATTGAAGTCGAAGCCGTGCTTTTTGATATGGATGGCACCTTAATTGATTCAATAGGCCTTATAGTAGCAGGACATGAACATACCTGGGAAGAATTTACCGGATCGGTACCCCCCCGGGAGCTGATACTTTCTCAGATCGGCAAGCCCTTACAGGACTCTTATCCCGGTATGGAAGATCCCTTCAAAATGGTAGATGTATATCGCAGCTGGTGTGAAGGTAAAACTGATACACATACCGGTCTGTATCTGGGCGTAGTACCCATGCTGGAAGAGCTCCGGCGTATGAACTTTCGGCTGGGCCTTGTGACTTCGCGCTTTCGTGAGGGCATGGATGACTGTATGCGGGTGCACGGAATTGATCATTATTTTGAAATCCTCCTTTCACAGGAAGATTCCCCCGGTCACAAACCGGGGCCGGAACCTCTGCAGGCAGCAGCAGAGCGCCTGTCTATAAAAGATCTGTCCCGGATTTTATATGTTGGCGACAGTGAACACGATGTAAAAAGTGCTTTTGCAGCAGGCTGCAAAAGTGCAGTAGTCGGCTGGACCAGTATGGATAAAGAAGAGCTGAGGGCTTTGGGGCCTGACCTCTGGATCGATGAGGCTATGGACCTGCCCCGCTCATTGTCATTAATTTGATCCTCTTTTGATCAACTTTTTTCACATTTGTGGTAGACTCTTGTTTGTAGCTTAAAAAACAGATCACTTTGACTGGTGTCTGAGTGGATTTTTTAAATAGGAAGGTAGTTTTATGTCCAAGAAAACAAATGAACCAAGCGAATGGAAAGCTGAGACTGAGCGGGCTGAACGCAAGCAACGTCTGGCAAATCTCAAGAACAGTGAGGGCGGGAAAAAGAAGATTACCGCCAGAAGTATCGGTAGCCGCATCGCAGCCATCGTTATTGCCGTAGTTCTGGTTCTGGTAGTAGTTGTTTGGGGGATCGCCCGTTTCGGCGTTCTGCAAAAAACTCTTACCGCTATTACAATCAGGAATTCTGAATTGCCCGGAGCCAGCATGTCATTGAGTCCGGCTGACTTGAACGTCGAACTGGGCAACCTTAGTATACAAGCGCAGCTAGGCTATGCTTTTACTGATGAGATTCAGGATATGCTTGGGCGATCTTCATCCGGTGACCGCACCCTGAGAGATGATCTGGTTGATTTAACTCTGGAGCAGATTGCCCCTTCATATGCTATGGTTCTGGCTATGAATAATGATGACGGTTTTGTCTTATCTGAAGAAAAGCAGGCTGAAATTGACAAGACAATCAGAGATTTTGAAGTCAATATGGCACAGAGCGCCCAGAGTCAGGGTGTTGGAGCCGGCAAGCTGCTGGAGTCATATTTCGGCCCGGGTGTCTCTTCTCAACATTACATGAAGTTTGTACGCCAGTCTTTGATGCTGCAGGAATATAACCAATATCTGGCGGAAACAACTGAAGCTACTGCGGCCGAGATTGAAGAGTATAAGGAAGAGCATGCTGCTGATCTCAAAATATATTCCTATTCTTATTACACCCTCTCCCTGCCGGCCACTGATGACGAAGAAGAACTGACTGAAGATGAGCTGGAAACAGCTTTGCAGGAATTGAATGATGACGCTGCTGCTGCACTTGAACTCTATGAAAAAGGCGAGCTGACTTTCGCTGAAGCTATGGCTGAAGTTGAAACTGATGAAAATAAACTTGACAGCCTCAAGGAAAAGCCTGAAGATCTGGAATACTTAACCCAGGGAAGCAGCCTTGGCAGCAGCTATCAGAGTTGGCTGACCGATGAAGAGCGTAAAGCGGGTGACACCACAGTAATAAAGACCAGCAAATCCGTTATTGCTCTGGTTTTTCACAGCGCCGAATTTGAAGATGTTTATGTTTACAATGTGCGCCACATCCTGATTGACTCCTCAGCAGTCAGTGGAGAAGATGGTGAACCTGTCGCCGACGAGAAAATCAAGGCCCGGGCTGAAGAAATACTGGCTGAATTTGCAGCCGGAACAAAAACGGAAGAAGCTTTCGCCGAGCTGGCCGGGACCTACAGCAGTGACACAGGCAGTGTAGATAATGGCGGTTTATATGAAAACGTGGCCTATGGCACGATGGTTAAGCCTTTCCAGGACTGGAGCCTGGATGAGTCACGTAAGGCAGGAGATACCGGAATTGTCAAATCCGATTATGGCTATCATATTATGTATTTTGTCGGTTTAGGCGATGTTAAGAGTATTGACTATCGCGTTGAAACTTTGGCCAAAACGGAAAAGATCAACAACTGGTCCCAGAGTCTGATTGCCGGTTCTGAAATTGAACGTCACAATCTGGGTATGGGCTTCGTCGGCAGGAAGGCATTCTTCAAGTCACTCTTTGCCGGAGATGTGACAGCTGCGCCCAGCACCAGTAACGACGATTAAGACAAGCCTGAAATTTATTGCTTGATTTAAAAAGGCCGGAATCAAAAAGATTCCGGCCTTTTGCAAGGGAAGAAAACAAATTATTTTCTGAGTTTCTTCTTATCAAAATGGCGGCTGAGATCAGTGCGGCGCAGATCGGCAGCAGCCAGCAGATCCGCTTCGAAAGGAAGTTCTCCTCTGTAGCCGAAGAGACCGAAGAGCCATTTTGTAAATTCCGGATTGAGAATCAAAAAAGGACCGTTCAGACTGCTGGCGAAAAAATTCTTGTCGGCAATACCTTCATTCTTCACCGCCGGATTCATACCACTACCGTTACTGACTTCAAAAAAGGGATAGGCCGAGCTGTCACCTGTGTGAGTGGTGAACTGTGAGCGATATCCCATCAGCTCAAAGTCATGGAACTTACCCCGGACAATCTCATTTTTGCGGTCAAAACGCTTGCACAGGGTGTCAAAAGGATAAAGGCCCAGAGCCTGAATAGTATCTGCTTCTTCATAAACGATATTTCTTCCCAGCAGGTCCAGAGCATTGCCGGCAAAAAAACCTGTCAGTCCACCGTCAATCTGCCGTCTGAAGTCTTCTGCATAAGGCCTCCAGAGGTCCAGAAGCAGGACCTGGGTATTTTCAGTCATTGCCCCCAGATAAATAAAATCAATATTATCTGTAAAAAAACGAGGCAGGTCGGGAAAATTTGTCAAGATGATTTCCTCATCAGCAAATGTCCTCTGCAAGAGCTGTTGTGTGCCGTGCTCACCCAGCAGGTTGGCAATTTCCGGATAGATGATTTCAATACGCATAGCTTATTTTCCATCCAATCTGGTTTGCAAATTTTTTACAATCTTGCGGGAAATGCTCTCAGAGTACAGTTCATAGAGAATGGCTATTGTCGACTCTTTGTCCGGAAGCCGGAGCAGGTCTGCGCTTTTTTCCTTATCACGGCAGCAGACAATTTTATCTTCCCCTACTCCGGCAAAAAGCAAGGCCAGACGTATATCTTCAGAACGCATGCCGGCTACTACTATCTGTTTGACATCATCAGCTGCCAGCAAATCAAGGTCAGCATCAAAGATCCAGGCAACATTATCTTCCGGACTCATTTCCTTAACACTGGTGTCTACCAGCAGGACTATATACTTATCACCCGGACGTTTCATTATGGCATCCAGGACCCGGGTCACAGCAATGGGGTTTTTGCCCTTGGCCAGCATGCGATAAAGGGTGTGGGGCCCGATTTTTACTATCTCTTTGCGGGATTTTCCAATAGTGACCTCAGCCAGAGCTCCGGCAATAGAAGCAGGGCTATATCCCAGTTCCGAGTAAAGAGTGATTGCTGCCAGAGAATTGTAAAGATCCAGCATATTCTCTCCCGAAAAAGGAAAGATCTGTTCTGTGGAGCCGCTTTTCCAGCCTCGTGAAGAAATCACCATGCTGTCGGCTGCAGGCATTTCATTGGCACTGATCTCACTTTCAGGATCTTCCTGCTTCTGCAAGCTAAGCAGTTGGTAGTTAGCCGGACCGTTTTGCCAGCCGCAATTTTTGCAGTGTGCGTGGCCAATGTGGTGGTAGCGGATGAAGTCATCTTCCAAAGGCTGATGGCAGCTGGGGCAGAGAACAACATCACGAATCAGGTTCCTGGTGAATTGCGGTTCACCGGCCAGTCTGGCGATCGAAAAACTCACAGATTCGTGTCCCTCTGCCAGATTGTAAGATAACATGTCATCAGCGTTCAGGATCAGCTTGGTCTTTGCAGGTATATTCTCTTTTAAAACACCATAAATGAATTCAGCATGAGCATTTCTAAGATAGGATTCACGAAAAAGATTGCTCACAATGAGATAGTCAGGACTTATCTCGGGGAAAATAACCCGGGTAAGACGCTCATCAATTTCCAAAAATGCGAGATTCTTCCTGCGCCTGCCAAAAAAAGTGCCGGCTTCAATTAAAGTGGTGATAATACCTTCTTCAATATTGCTGCCATAGGCATTATGGGCGAAATCCAGCCCGTAGTGATCAGCCATATCAGCTACGAGATTCGAAATGGTAGTCTTGCCGTTAGTGCCGGTAATACCTATGATGGTCTCCGGTTTTTCTATTTGGGAAAGAAAATCGGGACAGAGGCGTTTAGCCAGCTGACCCGGGAAGTGACTTGCCTTTAATCCGATTAATTTCATGAAAGCTGTAGTTAAGCGAACAATGAAGATTGTTACTAAGAAACGTAAATTACGGTTCTTCATCGCAGATTAACTACTTTCTACACAAACTTGCAAAAATAATTGACGGGGACAAGCTAATGGGATAAACTTATTAAATGTGCCAATAGACTCGTGCGTCTTTTGTCGCGCAATCAAACGTTCTGTAAACAGACGCTTTGATAGGTCGATTATAACATGTAGAGAGATGCCGTCAAGACCGGTCCGCGATGGTTTCTCTATGGGATGACCGGTACAATCGTGTGAGGTGACCACTGATGCCAAAGTCCGTTC
>LFSM01000080.1 GCA_001512745.1 Clostridiales bacterium DTU032 | reverse complement strand
GGTTTCTCTATGGGATGACCGGTACAATCGTGTGAGGTGACCACTGATGCCAAAGTCCGTTCAATATGGACGTGTTCAGAGAGTGTCTTATTCTAAGATTGACGAGATTCTCGATATCCCAAACCTATTAGATATTCAATTGAGCAGTTACAATTGGTTCCTTGAAGAAGGACTTATGGAAGTCCTGGAAGAGGCATCACCAATTACTGACTTTTCAGGTGATATCGAACTCTCGTTCATAGACAAAGAATTTGACATCAACAACCCAACCCATTCCTTAGAGGAATGCAGAGAGAAAGATGCTAACTTTGCATCTAAACTTTACGTAAAAGTCAGGCTTCATGATAAAGCCAGTGACACTATAAAAGATCAGGATGTGTACATCGGGGAATTCCCGATTATGACTGATACCGGAAGCTTCATCATTAATGGAGCTGAAAGAGTGGTAATCAGCCAGTTGGTGCGCTCTCCTGGTGTGTATTATGGCATTGAGCGTGACAAGAACGACAATACTATTTACACAGGACAAATTATTCCCAACCGGGGAGCATGGCTTGAATTTGAAACAGATGCCAAAGGTTTGCTCTGGGTCCGCGTAGACCGCGCCCGCAAATTCCATCTGTCAATTTTACTGCGTGCTTTAGGCCTCGGTACTGATGAAGAGATCATTTCAGTTCTGGGCGAAGAAGAAGCGCTCATGAATACAATGGCTAAAGATGGCTGTAAGAGTGTAGATGACGGATATCAGGAAATGTTCCGCAAGCTGCGTGCCGGAGAAGTATATACACGTGAAGGCGCCAAGAACTTGCTGCAGAATCTGTTTTTCCAGGATAACCGCTATGATCTGGCTCATGTAGGTGTCTTTAAAGTTAATCGAAAATTATCTTTGGCCAGGCGTCTGGAAGGACATCGTGCTGCTACTGATATCCTCAGTGAAGACGGTGAAATTCTGGCACTTGAAGGTGATATTATTACGCGCGAAATGGCCAAGGCAATTCAGAACGCGGGTATCAACAGTGTTGATATTTATCCGATTCACAAAATGGGTGAAAGTGTCATTCAGTATGATGACATGCTGCGCGTAGTGGGCAATAACACTGTCAACCTGGAGCAATTCCTCAGCCGCTATTTCACCCAGGAAGATCTGGCTGAGCTTGACTTTGACAAGCTGGCTTACAGCGAATATTTCTATACCCCGGTATTGCGGGATGTCGTGGCCCAGGCACGCGAAGAAGAAGATAAAGCAGAAGCTTTGCGTCAGCTGCTGCGCGACAATAAGTCCGAACTGGTTCCCCGCCACCTTACCGTGGATGATATTTTAGCTTCCTGCAGCTACTTCATCGGACTGGAGTATGGTGTCGGCGAGGCTGATGACATTGACCATCTCGGCAACCGCCGTATTCGTTCAGTAGGTGAACTCCTGCAGAACCAGATGCGTATCGGTTTTTCCCGTATGGAACGTGTTGTTCGTGAGCGCATGCAGACCATCCCGGACATATCGCAAGCCACCCCAAAGGATATTGTGAATACCAGGCCTGTTTCAGCTGCGATTAAAGAGTTTTTCAGCTCAAGCCAGCTGTCTCAGTTCATGGATCAGCCGAATCCTCTGGCTGAGTTGACACATAAGCGCCGTCTTTCAGCTTTGGGCCCCGGAGGTCTGTCGCGTGAACGCGCCAACTTTGAAGTTCGTGACGTACATCCTTCCCACTACGGCAGAATGTGCCCGATCGAAACTCCGGAAGGACCTAACATCGGTCTGATCAACTCCCTGGCGACTTACGCACGCGTAAACCGCTTTGGTTTTCTGGAAACACCTTATCGTCTCTATGACAAGGAGCATGGTGTTGTTACAGACAAGTACCGGTATATGACAGCAGACGAAGAGGACTACTTCAATATCGCTCAGGCTAACGAACCCCTTGACGCTGATGGTCATTTCGTAAATAAAAAAATATCCTGCCGTTATCTGGACGAGTTCCTTGAACTCGATCCCGATCAGGTCGATCTGATGGACGTGTCACCGAAACAGTTGGTTTCAGTAGCCACTTCCCTGATTCCTTTCCTGGGTAATGACGATGCCAACAGAGCCCTGATGGGTTCAAACATGCAACGTCAGGCAGTGCCGCTGATTAAATCAGAATCTCCCGTTATTGGTACCGGCATGGAATACCGGGCAGCCAAGGATTCCGGAGTTTGTGTTGTTGCCAAACATGATGGCCTGGTGAAAAGAGTAAGAGCAGACTACATCGAAGTTGAGCGGGAAGACCTGAGCCGTGATCAGTATCATCTCTCAAAATACCGCCGTTCCAACCAGGGTACTTGTATCAACCAGCGTCCTCTGGTCAAACAGGGAGAAGTGGTAAAAGCCGGTGATGTTATCGCTGACGGTCCTTCAACTGATCAGGGTGAAATGGCTTTAGGCCGCAACGCACTGATCGGCTTCATGCCCTGGGAAGGCTATAACTTCGAAGACGCTGTCCTTATCAGTGAGCGTCTGGTTCGCGACGACGTCTATACGTCGATTCACATAACTGAATACGAGTGTGAAGCTCGTGATACCAAGCTTGGCCCCGAAGAAATCACCCGTGAAATTCCCAACGTCGGTGATGACGCCCTGAAAGATCTTGACGAAGACGGCGTGGTCCGTATTGGTGCGGAAGTTCATGCCGGTGATATCATTGTCGGTAAGGTTACTCCCAAGGGCGAAACTGAACTGACGCCGGAAGAGCGGCTTTATCGCGCAATTTTCGGTGAAAAAGTCCGTGAAATCAGAGACACTTCTGTGCGTGTACCGCACGGTGAATCCGGTGTCATCGTAGATATTAAGACCTTTACCCGTGAACAGGACGACCAGCTCAGGCATGGTGTCAACAAACTGGTTCGCGTCTATATCGCTCAAAAACGCAAAATTTCCGTTGGTGACAAAATGGCGGGCAGACACGGCAACAAAGGTGTGGTATCACTTATTCTGCCGGAAGAAGACATGCCCTTCATGCCTGATGGCACACCGCTGGATATCGTACTGAATCCCCTGGGTGTTCCTTCACGTATGAACGTCGGTCAGCTGCTTGAGGTTCACCTCGGACTGGCAGCACATAAGAAGGGCGTTAAAGTAGCTACTCCGGTATTTGACGGAGCCGGCGAGGCTGATGTAGTTGAAGCTTTCAAGGATATGCAGATTGCCGAAAACGGTAAGACCATCCTCTATGACGGCCGTACCGGCGAGCCCTTTGAAAACCCGGTAACGGTAGGTATCATGTACTACCTGAAACTGCTCCACCTTGTTGACGACAAGATTCATGCCCGTTCCATCGGACCTTACTCCCTGGTAACCCAGCAGCCCCTGGGCGGTAAAGCTCAGTTTGGCGGTCAGCGCTTTGGTGAGATGGAGGTATGGGCACTTGAAGCATACGGTGCTGCCTATACTCTGCAAGAAATTCTTACTGTCAAATCCGATGACGTTCAGGGCCGCACAAAGACTTACGAAGCTATCGTCAAGGGTGAAAACGTACCTGAGCCCGGTGTGCCTGAAGCCTTCAAGGTTCTGGTTAAAGAACTGCAGTCGCTGTCTCTTGATGCCCGTGTCCTCAGCGAAGAGCATGAGGAAGTTTACCTGCCTGATGCTTCAGAGGAAGATGACGACGAAACCCTTGTGGAGATTGAAGCTTTGTCGGAATTTGAAGAGAGAGGCCGCTACAAGGAAAGCGACCAGAGACTGCGTGATGCCGGCTTCTCGGCCGGAAGTCTTACCGATGAAGGTGAGATTGAAGAGCAGGAAGCTGATGATCCCGATTTTGACCTGGACGCAGACGATCTTCTTGATGAAGATGATCTGTACGACGCGGATGATTTTGACGAATAAGATAGGGGAGTAAATAATGGCAGATTTGAATCATATTGAAGCAATCGGGATCGGCCTGGCGTCTCCTGAAAAGATTTTAGAATGGTCACACGGTGAAGTTAAAAAGCCGGAAACCATTAACTATAGAACGCTTAAACCGGAGGCCGACGGTCTCTTTTGTGAAAAGATTTTCGGTCCGACCAAGGATTGGGAATGCTATTGCGGTAAGTATAAAAAGATCAGATATCGCGGCATTGTCTGCGACAAGTGCGGGGTTGAAGTAACCCGGTCCAAAGTGAGACGTGAGCGTATGGGACACATTCGCCTGGCCGCCCCGGTCTCGCATATCTGGTATTTCCGGGGTATTCCCAGCCGCATGGGTCTCTTGCTCGATATGTCGCCACGCAATCTGGAGAAGATTCTCTATTTTGCAGCTTATATCGTGATCGACCCGAAAGAAACAAACTTTACAAAAATGCAGATCATCAATGAGCGTGATTATCGTACCGCCCTGTCCGAATACGGACGCAACTCTTTTGTTGCAAAAATGGGTGCCGAAGCGATTCGTGATTTGCTGTCAGAGATTGATGTAGATAAATTAGCGGAAGAGCTGCATGAAGAACTGATAACTGCCCGTGGTCAGAAAGAACAGCGCATCATCAAGCGCCTGGAAGTTGTCGAGTCTTTCCAGCAGTCTGATAATCGCCCCGAGGACATGGTCCTGGAAGTCCTGCCGGTTCTGCCCCCTGAACTGCGCCCCATGGTGCAGCTGGATGGCGGCCGCTTTGCGACATCAGACCTGAACGATCTCTATCGTCGTGTTATCAACCGCAACAACCGTCTAAACAAGCTTTTGCAGCTTGGCGCTCCGAACATCATCGTTCGCAATGAAAAACGCATGCTGCAGGAAGCTGTCGATGCTCTGATCGACAACGGCCGTCGCGGCCGGGCCGTAACCGGAGCCGGAAACCGTCCGCTCAAGTCCTTATCCGACCTGCTGAAGGGCAAACAGGGACGTTTGCGCCAGAACTTGCTGGGCAAACGTGTTGACTACTCAGGACGTTCCGTTATTGTTGTCGGGCCGGAACTCAAACTGCACCAGTGCGGTTTGCCGAAAGAAATGGCCCTGGAACTGTTTAAGCCTTTCGTCATGCGCGAACTGGTTAAACATGATTATGCCCAGAATATTAAATCAGCACGCCGGCTGGTCGAACGTGGCGGAGACATCGTCTGGGATACACTGGACGAGGTAATTCAGGACCATCCGGTTCTGCTGAACCGGGCGCCAACCTTGCACAGACTGGGTATCCAGGCTTTTGAGCCGGTTCTGGTCGAAGGCCGTGCCATTAAATTACATCCCCTGGTCTGTACAGCCTTCAATGCTGACTTTGACGGTGACCAGATGGCAGTCCATGTACCCTTGTCAACCGAGGCTCAGTCAGAAGCCCGCTTCCTTATGTTGTCAACTAATAACCTCCTGAAACCTCAGGACGGTAAACCGGTGACAGTGCCGACCCAGGATATAGTTCTCGGCTGCTATTACATGACTATGGAGCGTGATAATCCTGATGAGGCAGAAGATGCTCCGCTGAGAGTTTTCTCCAGCGTAGATGAAGCTGTCATGGCCTACGAAAACAAGCAGATAATACTGCAGCAGAAGGTCCGTATCAGACGCAGCGTTGAAAACGATGGCAAGACCTACAGAGGCATAGTTGAATCTACCCTGGGACGTTTCCTCTTCAACAACGTTATTCCGCAGAATCTGGGTTATGTTCACCGCGGGGATGATATTAAAAGTCAAATTGCTCTGGAGTGTGACTTTGTTGTTGGCAAAAGAGAGATTGCTTCCATCATAGAACGCTGTATCAACGTTTGCGGTACGGCAAAAACTGCTGAAGTTCTGGATGATGTCAAAGAACTTGGCTACCACTACGCAACAATAGGCGGAGTCTCCATCGGAGTTTTCGACATGGTCGTACCGGATGTCAAAGAAGAGCTGATCAGCGAAGCAGAAGTCCGGGTTGACAAGATCAACACCCAGCATCAGCGTGGTCTTTTAAATGATGATGGCCGCTATCGTGCTGTGGTCGATACCTGGCGCAGAGCGACCAACGATATCACGGAGGCTTTGAAGAAGAACCTTGATCCATACAATCCTATCTACATGATGTCTCAATCCGGTGCCAGAGGCAGTATCGACCAGATCAAACAGCTGGCAGGTATGCGTGGTAACATGACTGACACCTCGGGACGCACAATAGAGATTCCGATCAAGTCTAACCTGCGTGAAGGCATGAACGTTCTTGAATTCTTTATCTCCTCGCACGGAGCCAGAAAATCTTTGTCAGATACAGCTTTGAAAACTGCTGACTCAGGTTATCTCACACGCCGCCTGGTCGACATTTCCCAGGACGTCACCATCCGTGAAGAAGACTGTGGCACTGAGGAATATATCATGGCCCAGACCATAGCCTATGGTAAACAGAACCAGCGTGTCTTAGCCTCTCTCGTTGACCGGATAGAGGGGCGCTATGTACCCATGGATATTGTTCATCCGGAAACCGGAAAAGTTATCGTCCGCAAGGGTGAAATGATCACAATGGATCAGGCCAAAGAGATAGATGCAGCCGGAATTACTGCAGTTCCGATGCGCAGTGTTTTGTCCTGTGACTCACCTAGGGGTGTTTGCGCCAAGTGCTATGGCAAAAACCTGGCAACCGGCGGTCCGGCAGTAGTTGGTGAGGCCGTCGGAATTATGGCAGCCCAGTCAATCGGAGAACCCGGTACACAGCTGACCATGAGAACCTTCCACCTGGGCGGTATTGCATCAGCAGGTGACATTACACAGGGTCTGCCCCGTATTGAAGAGCTCTTTGAGGCCAGAAAGCCTAAAGGACAGGCGGTTGTCGCGGATATTTCCGGTGTAATTGAGGTCGATGAGTCTGATAAGCGTCGCCGCGAAGTCAGAATTATCGGCGCAGACGGCACGGTCAAGAAAAATCAAATCTCTGTTTCAATTCCCCTCTTAGTTGATAACGGCGACCATGTTGAAGCAGGAGACCTGATCACAGACGGTTCCGTTAATCCGCATGACATCATGAAAATTAAGGGTGCCAGAGGGGTTCAGGGATATATAATCAGAGAAGTTTTGAAAGTTTACAAAAACAACGGCGTAGACATTAACGATAAGCACGTCGAAATTATAGTCCGCCAGATGTTGCGTAAGCTCCGGATCGATGATCCGGGAGATACCAATCTGCTCACAGGCAGCACCGTTGACTTCGCTAAATTTGTTGAGGTCAACCATACAGCTGAAAGAGCCGGCCTCGAACCTGCTACCGGAACCCGTATTTTACTTGGTATAACTAAGGCCTCATTGGCAACGGAGTCCTTCCTGTCGGCTGCCTCCTTCCAGGAGACCACACGTGTCCTGACTGATGCAGCGGTCAAAGGCAAAGTTGATTATCTTGACGGCCTCAAGGAAAACGTTATTATTGGCGGACTCATTCCGGCAGGAACAGGCGTGAAACGCTATCGCGATATCAGTTCCGTCCCTGTAGTGAATGAGAACGTTCCCTTCCTGCAGGAAACCGCAGACAGAGTCCCGGTGCCATCCAGCGAGCGCGAGCTGAAACTGATTGAAAACTATGATCCTGAAGAGGCACAGGCTGAAGCCCTAGCAGAGGAAGCGGAAAGCACGGTACCCCTGCTGGCAGACGATCTTTTCATCCTGCCTGCAGACGATTAAAAGCCAGCTAAATCAATAGTTAACTGAGGACTGTTTCATACTTGAGACAGTCCTTTTTTTACGAGTAACTGAGGTTACCTGCCCCCCCCTTTTTTCTTGAAAATGTAAGGCTAAAGTGCTATATTTATAAAGGACAAAAAAAGATAAAGACTAAGTCTTCTTAATCAAATATTACCAGGAAAGTGAGGATCTGCATGGCCAGTAAATCTGACTATATCGAGCAAATGATAAAAAAATTATTGCTGGAGCATGGTGGCTCTTGCGAGATTTCCCGCAATTCTTTTGCTGAAAAACTAAATGTGGTTCCATCTCAGATTTCTTATGTGATTGAAACACGCTTTAAGACACAGCACGGTTATCTGGTCGAGAGCCGGCGCGGCAGCGGTGGTTCCATACGCATCCGCAGAGTTACCAATGCAACGAATGCCCGGCATCTGATGCAATTAGTTGAGTACAGCGAGGGCTATCTGGGACAGCAGGAGGCCTTTATCGCTTTGCGCAGCCTGAGTGAGCAGGAGATCATCTCTCCGAAACTGGAACAGGTTATGCGGGCAGCTCTGTCCAATAAATCACTGAACCTTTTAGATGCAGATGAGCGCGACCTCTTGCGGGCTTCGATTTTTCGAAACATGCTAACCAGCCTTGCCGCGCTGACAAAGGAGGAATAAAAATAGAATGCTATGTGAGAATTGTCAATTACGCGAAGCTAGCGTACATGTGAAGCAGTCACACAATAAGCAAATAACTGAATATAATCTCTGCCCTTCATGTGCCAGAGACCTGGAACAAAGCAGTCACACATCATTTAGTGATATTTTCGGTGACTTCTTTAACTCCATGTTTTGGGGACCTTCGGGTTTCACTTATCCCCAGCAACGTGTTCAGGCCAGAGAAAATCTGCAATGTCCGAACTGCGGTCTGACGGAAAGAGAATTACTCAAGACAGGTTTACTCGGCTGTCCGCAGTGTTATCAGGTTTTTGCCAAAGTTCTGAATCCTGTCTTCCAACGTGTCCAGGGTCATAGCTGCCAGGCGGCAGCAGAAGTTTTGCCGCCTGCAAAATTTGCAGATGAAGCTGAAAGCTTAACCGATCAAGCTGATGATCCAATCGCTCGCTTACGTCAGGAACAACAAAATGCGATTGCAGCAGAAGACTATGAGAAGGCAGCTCAGCTGAGGGACGAAATAAAAGAGATGGAAACGGGCCCGGCAACAGAAGCTGAGACGGAGGCAGAATAATGAGCTGGTATTTAGATCAGGGAGCAGAGGCGGATGTTGTTGTCTCCTCACGTGTCCGTCTGGCCAGGAACCTCAGTGATACACACTTTCCCTGGCGTCTGACAGCCGGTGAAGCCGGACAAGTGGCAGGCAGAGTACATGGTGCTTTCAGCAGCGTGGCAGAAGCCAGTGGTCGCGGGATAATCAATGTGCCGCTGGATTCTCTGGACGATATAAATAAACTGGCTCTGGCAGAGCGCAGACTGATCAGCCGCAACATGCTGAAAGATGATTTGCCCCGTTCCTTATTACTCTTTTCCGATGAGAAAAGCGGGGTCTTAGTCAATGAGGAAGACCATCTGCGTATACAAAGCATGCGGGCAGGATTCGCTCTGGAAGAAGCCTTAACTGAGGCGGACAAGCTGGAAGCTGGTCTGAGCGGGCACTTGCCCTTCGCTTATGATGATAAACTGGGCTACCTTACGACCTGCCCCACCAATACCGGGACCGGTCTGCGGGTTTCCGTGATGCTGCATGTACCTATGCTGATGCGAAAAAACCTGCTGGATCAGCTGTCGAAACGATTGGCTCAGGCTGGCTATACCGTCAGGGGCGCAACAGGTGAAGGATCAGACGCCATCTGTGACATGATCCAGATCTCTAACCAGGTTACCCTTGGCTTTACTGAAGCTGAAATTGTCAAAGGTCTGACTCAGCTGAGCCAGGAATTGATCAGCCAGGAGCGGAAGTACCGCCTGGCCTTGCAGGAAGAGGATCCTCTGGCTTTGGAAGATGAAGTGTATCGCGCCTATGGTCTTTTAAAATCTGTACGCAGAATCTCTTACGATGAAGCGATGAGCAAGCTGTCCTCAGTACGGCTGGGAATTGCGACCGGCGTTTTGGATGATCTTGACTATCAAAGCTGGCAGCAGGTTTTTATCGAGAGTGGAGCCGGCAGTATCCAGCTGCGGGCAGGGCAAGAACTGAATCAGACAGAGATAGCTGACCAGCGCGCCCGCTTTATCCGCGAAGTTTTTAATAAAAAGAATTAACAAGGAGGAATGAAATATGATGATCAGATTTTCACAAAGAGCCGGAGAAGTATTAGCTTTTGCCTGGCATTCAGCTCGTTCCTTTAATACGTCATATATCGGAACAGAGCATATTTTATACGGCATTCTTGCCGAAGGCAGCGGTGAAGCTGCAAAAGAGCTTGAGGCAGCCGGGCTCACCGCTGACCTCATGCAGAGAAATTTAATTGCGCTCAATCAGAAAGAGCCGGTTCAAATTGAGGAAGCAGATGCCAGGTCTATTGACGGTAATCAGATTATATCGATGATGACACCGCGGACACGGCTTGTGCTCAATTTAGCAGCCAGAGAAGCCCAGTCTTCACCCGATGGTGCTATTGAACCGGAACACCTCCTGATGGGGATTTTACGCGAAAATGACAGTGTGGCTGTACGTATCCTGCGTGAAACAGGAGTATCTTCGCGCGATCTTTACGCACGGCTATCTGATAGGATGAAAGCCGGCGATGGCGAAAGTATGACTGCCGGCCCGGGACGTGGCCCGGCCGGATCTTCTGACACTGCTGCAGAACAGAAAAAGGCGGAGACAAATACTCCTAACCTTGATAATTTCAGCACTGATCTGACTCAGCTGGCCAGAGAAGGACATTTTGACCCCATTATCGGCCGCGAACAGGAAATAAACAGGGTTGAACAGATACTCTGCCGCCGGACCAAGAATAATCCTGTGCTTATTGGTGAGCCGGGAGTTGGTAAAACAGCCATTGCTGAAGGCATAGCTCAAAAAATAGCCGACGGTGATGTGCCTGAACTTATGAAAGCTATGCGGCTGGTCTCTTTAGATCTGACCGGAATGGTTGCCGGTTCCAAATACAGAGGTGAATTTGAAGAGCGGCTGAAAAAGGGTATTGATGAGGCTGTTGAGGCCGGCAATATTATTCTTTTTATCGATGAATTACATACCCTGGTCGGTGCCGGTTCCGTAGAAGGCTCTATGGATGCCTCCAACATCTTAAAGCCCATGCTGGCCCGCGGTGAAGTCCAGGTAATCGGCGCTACTACTCTGGATGAGTACCGCAAATACATTGAAAAAGATTCCGCTCTGGAACGCCGTTTCCAGCCGGTCACAGTGGGTGAACCCAGTGAAGAAGATGCGGTACAGATTCTTTATGGACTGAGATCAGTTTATGAAAAGCACCATAAGGTGAAGATTTCTGACGAAGCTATTGAAGACGCTGTCAAGCTGTCTACCCGCTATATCATGGACCGCTTCCTGCCGGATAAAGCTATTGACCTGATTGACGAGGCAGCCTCCCGCCTGCGGATCAATACGGCTTACTGCAGCTCGAAATCGCAAATAGATGAGCTGAAAGAGCAATTATTGCAGGCTGAAAGCGAGACCGAAACAGCCGTTAAAAATGAAGACTTCGAGAAGGCCGCCGAACTCAAGACCAAACGTGAGGAGATCGAGAGCAAGATTTCCGAGCTGGAAAGTGCTGAAGTCAAGGACGATCCTTCTGACTGGCCGCTTTTGACTGCTGAACACATAGCGGATATTGTCTCCAGCTGGACCAATATTCCGGTGCAAAAGCTGACAGAAGATGATGCAGATCGCTTGCGCAATCTGGAAGCCGAGCTGAAGAAACGTGTTCTGGGTCAGGATGAGGCAGTTATTGCAGTGTCCAAAGCTATCCGCCGTGGCCGCCTTGGTCTAAAAGATCCCAAACGTCCGACCGGTTCCTTTATTTTCCTCGGTTCAACCGGTGTTGGCAAGACGGAGCTGGCCAAAGCTTTGGCTGAGGCAATGTTCGGCAACGAAGATTCCATGATTCGTCTGGATATGTCTGAATACATGGAGAAGTTCGATGTCTCCAAACTAATCGGTTCTCCTCCGGGATATGTAGGCTACGAGGAGGGCGGTCAGCTGACAGAACTGGTCCGCCGCCAGCCTTATTCAGTCGTGCTTTTTGATGAGATTGAAAAAGCCCACCCGGATGTATTGAATGCCTTGCTGCAGATCCTGGAAGATGGCCGCCTGACTGACGGTCAGGGACGGGTCGTGAACTTCACCAACACCATCATTATCATGACCTCCAACATTGGCGCCCGCTTTCTGACAGATAACCGCAGCCGGATCGGGTTCTCCACTGACGACACACCGGCTGTAGATTCGTCCAAAGCATCGCAAGCTTTTGGCGGCAAGAGCTACGAAGAAGCCCGCGACCAGACCATGCAGGAACTGCGCCGCAGCTTTAGCCCGGAATTCCTCAACCGTGTCGATGAGATTATCTTCTTCCGCATGCTGGATAAAGACGTTATGCGCAGGATAGTTGACATCATGCTGGGACAAGTCGCCGCACGTGTAGCTGACATCGGCCTGATGACAGAAGTAAGTGACCGGGCCAAAGACTGGCTGGCTGATAAGGGTTATGAACCTCAATACGGTGCCAGACCACTCCGCCGTCTGATCCAGTCCGAAGTTGAAGATCGTTTCTCTGAAGCACTTTTGGATAGTGTCATCAGTGAAGGGGACCTGGCCTATATTGACCTGGATGCGGACCGCGATCATTTGACAGTGAGCAAGAAGAACTAAATTACCAGGGGGGTGCCTCAAAAGAGACACTCCCTTTTGGTGTGTGGAAAGAACTGAATGTACGATGTAATAATTTATTTTATCCTCTTTAGCTTTGTCGGCTGGCTATGTGAAACAGTTTTTTGTAGTATCGCGCAAAAGAAGTTTGTCTATCGTGGTTTCCTCAGTGGCCCTATTTGCCCGGTATACGGCTTCGGCGGTCTTATTGTCGTCTACCTGCTGGCGCCTTTTCGTGAAAATATCCTCCTGCTCTTTTTGATGGGAATGTTGGCAACAACCGTCCTGGAATATTTGACATCCTATATCTTAGAGCTTGCCTTTCAGACACGTTGGTGGGACTATTCAGAACGAAAATTCAACCTGAACGGCCGGGTTTGCCTGCCATTTTCCCTGATGTTCGGAGTCTTGTCGGTTCTTGGGGTAAAGCTGATCTATCCGGTCGCTACACTTCTGATTGCCATGATACCGGAGGCAGGCAAGCCGATCATCGCTCTTATTTTTGTCACAATTTTTATGGCCGATTTCATACTGACGGTTTACGGCCTGCTCAGTTTCAATGGAAGCTTGCGCACGCTTGAGCACAATTATAAAGAGTTCCGGCAGAAACTGGCAGATCTGCAGCCATCGCAAGCGGACCATCAACCTCTCGCCGAACTCATTAAAGAAGAGTGGTTCTCCCTGAAAGATGTCATGGAAAATGCCGGAGAAAATCTGTCAGCAGAGGATAAGGAGCTCCTGGCCCTCTATACAGACAAGGAAGAGCGCCTGAAGATGATAAGCGCCTTCACCCGCGGCCAGATGAAGCGCATCAGTCAGGCCTTTCCTAACATGAGAAATTTAAGGCATCAAAACTACATTGCGCTTTTCAAACAGAAACGCAAGCAAGGCATCGCGAACAAAAAGCGGGAAAACTAGATGCTCACGACCCGGTAGCCATCCTCAGTAAAAGGCTTGATACCCGCATGGCCCGACATATCGTCCAGCAATGGCAGTCCGGTCTCCTTGTTTTCATCGTAAACACCCAGAACTCTGGAGCAAGCCAGGCAGACACCGGCAATAAGTCCAAGCTCTCTGGCTTTGAGATAAAGAGGATTTTTTTCTTTGTGAAATTGCGGCAGCAAGCTCACCGAAGCACCTTCAAAAATGATTTTCACCTCGTAGCCGGCCTCATGCAAATCAAGTGCATTAAGAAAAATGTGCTGAAAACACATTTTTTCACCGGTCATGCCGTAGAATAAAATTTTCTTCATCGATTTACCCTCCTCTTAAGAGCAGAATATATTTTATACTTTATCAAATCTGTATAGCGATCACAGTAATTATACATACTATTTTTAGCTTTGCCCGGAGAAAACTGTTCACCCTTTAATAATTAATTAATGTTAGAGTTAATACAAGGTCAGGACAGCAAACAAAGACCAGCTGTTGGGGACCAAAGTAAGAGAAGAATGTGTCGGCTTTAGTTTTCTCTTGTGCCGACTTGTCAGGAGGAAGACATGGCTAGCGAAATTTGGGCCCACCGAGGATCAAGCATAAGTCAGCCGGAAAATACCATGGCAGCCTTTGAACAGGCAGCAGCTGACAAAGCAGAAGGCATTGAACTTGATGTCCAGCGTAGCCGCGATGGACGGCTGCTGGTTTATCACGATGAAAATCTCAAACGCTTAACCGGAAAGGATGCCTATCTGGCAACACTCAACTGGGCTGATCTCCAGCAGCTGAACGTAGCCGCCAACAGACCGGAGTTGGGAGTACACCGGATACCGCTCCTGGAAGATGTACTGGAATTCATCAAAGGCACAGATCTTAAGCTCAATATCGAGCTGAAAAACAGTAATATTCTTTATTATGGCCTGGAAGAAGAAGTTCTTGCCCTGGTGGAAAAAGTTGGCTTGCTTGATCAGATTCGTTTCAGTTCTTTCAATCATATGTCCATGACAAAAATGGCTGCTATGGGTTTGGGCGAAATATCAGGCTTACTCTATTCTGAGCTATTATGTGACCCCTGGGTCTATGCCGCCGGCTGCGGCATGGGAGCCATCCATCCCATGTTCAACAGCCTGCAGGTGCCGGATCTGGTAAAAAACTGCCATGAGGCGGGACTCAAAGTCAATGTCTGGACTATTGATGAAGAAGTCTTCCTTAACAGCGCTTTGCTGTTAAAAGTGGACGTCATTATGACCAACCTGCCCGCCAAAGCGGTCGCACTGCGAAATCAGTACAATCAGGATGGTGGACTGTCCGCCATGCAGTCTCTGAAAAAGTCAGGCCTGCTGGACCTCTTGGCGGTGCCAGGCAGCTGACTTATTAAGCTAAGCAGCTTCAAAGCAAAAGATTAAATGTATGGAGAAGAAGAGGTGGTAAATGTCAAAGCAAAACTCAACAGCTAAAGCCGGGCTGAAACTCAACTACAAACAGATCTTTCTGATTGGTTTCGGTTTTCTGGCCTCCAGCCTGACCTGGAGTATTTACAATTCTCAGGTACCGCTCATTCTGGAACAGCGCTTCCATCTCAGCGGTGTCCTAATCGGCACGATCATGACGATCGACAACTTTTTTGGCGTCATTTTTCAGCCCCTGGTAGGTGCAGCCAGTGATAAATCCCGCACTCGTGTCGGCCGGCGCATGCCCTGGATCATTGCCGGAATTCCCATCTGTGCCCTGTTTTTCTCTCTGGCTCCTTTGCAGAAAAGTCTCTGGGCCTTCATGGGCGCCATCATCATTTTTAACCTGGTCATGTCCCTGTGGCGCAGCCCTGTAATCTCGCTGATGCCTGATGTAACTGCCAGACCCATGCGCAGCAAGGCCAATGGTGTCATCAACATGATGGGCGGGGTCGGTTCCATTCTGGCCTTTTTCGTCGGCGGCATCCTGTCCGACATCAGAGAGGATAAGTTTTTCGCCTTCTTCTTTGCCTCAGTTCTGATGATGCTTGCCCTCCTTATCCTGCTGAAATATGTCCGCGAACCCGACTCGCTCAGCTACAGGGAAGAACACAATATTCCGATCAAGGATAGTCTGGCCAATCGCTGGGCTTATCAGGCACGGCAGGACCTGGCTGATGACCCCCACGCCAAAGAGGAGGAAGAAGCAGCAGCTACTGCCGGTAAGAAGCGCAGTCTGGCCGCTTTCCTCACTTTGCCCGGGGCGGAAAAGCGCAGCCTGCTCTTTCTCTTGCTGGCGGTATTTTCCTGGTTCATGGGTTTTAACGCAATTGAAGCGTTTTTCACTATCTTTGCGACCAACACTTACGGGATAAGCGGCGGTTCAGCCACTATGATGCTGGCCGGCTTTTCCCTGACCTTCCTGCTTTTTGCCATCCCGGCCGGTTTTCTGGGTCAGAAAATCGGGCGCAGGCGCACAATTCTGCTGGGTCTGGCCGGCATCTGCCTGCTTTTCCTGCCGATCCTGGCACGCCCCCAGCAGTGGCTGGTACAGGCCTTGCTCATAGCCGGAGGGATTTGCTGGGCTTTCGTCAACATCAACTCCCTGCCCATGGTTCTGGAATTCTCTTCCAACAGAACTGTCGGCACTTTCACCGGCTATTACTACTTCTTTTCCTTTACTTCTGCCATTGTCAGCCCCATTCTCTACGGCTTCCTTCAGGACATACTGAAAAGCCATGCCTATCTCTTCGCCTTTTCAATTATCTGTTTCGCCATAGCCTTCGTATTCATGCTCCTGGTAAAACACGGCGATAATCTGGAATTGGCGCAGGAAAAAATTAAAGAAACTGAAGCATAATTCAATTTTACGCAAAAAGAAAACGCCTCCGCTCCTGTAGTCAGCAGTGGGGGCGTTTTTTAT
>LFSM01000045.1 GCA_001512745.1 Clostridiales bacterium DTU032 | reverse complement strand
GCTGTACAAACCCGCTGACTGTCCTTTATGTAAGGCAGGCCAAAAAATAGATGCCATCATTGTCCGTGACGGCTACATAGAAGCAAATTACTAATAAGGAAAAATCAAAACAGCTGTTTAAACTCTGGTCATACTGATCAGACCTGTTACCTAGTGCCACCGCCCGAGCCGCCTCCGGATGATCCGCCGCCGCCGCCCCCGAATGAGCTGCCGCCGCCACCACTGGACGAAGAATTGGCGCTTCTTTGCGTCGATTGTATAGTATTGGCAAAATAATGAGTCATAATGATGGTTTGTGAACTGTAGGGCATGTCATTTTCAAGCTGGGGGTTAACAATTTTCAATTGCTGATAGACTTCCTCTGCTATACCCATATAGGCAGCCCAGACCATTAATTCCTGCCAGAGTCCAACATGTGATACTCCCCGTTCTTCAAGCAGGGAAAAGTCTTTGAGATAGCTTTTAAAGGCAAAGATCTTATTGCCCAGATCATAACCTTTGGGCGTAATTTCAAGTCTCTTGCGCGTAAAGATTTTTAAAACCTTTTCACTATACTCTGTCAGGTAGCCTCCATTTGTCATCTGATATTCGGACTGGCTGACAACATCTTCCGTCCAGGAATTAAAGACCTTAATATTCCGTTTGACATAACGATTAAATTCCTTTTCGGAAAGAACCCCATCTTCACCTGCCGCTGCGACCAGCATATCCCACAGCCTGGCCTCAAGTTCGTGACTGTGATGCTCTTGCCGGGGCAAAATTCTCAGCGCCAGTTTATCCTTCTTAAAGATAAGTCCGGCTACTTCTGTTTGCTCCTGTAAGCGCCCTTCAGAAACCCACTTTAGGATGAAGGCGGAAATCCAGTCTGATACTTCTGAGTTTGTGAAGTACTGGGTATTAATAAAGTGATACTGATAAGGTACTTCCCTGTAATATGTGACGCCAGCAGTCGGCTTGAACTTCTGTTTCTTCGGCATCATGGCGGCCGCGCTGATCAGACCCGCTATCGGCACTAAAAACACCAAAGCCATGAGAAAAGAGCTGATAACACTGCCTGCCTTAGATTTATTATCTTCTTTTGCCCCTGATGTTCCTTCCATCGCTCTGTCGATCAATGCCTCACTGCTTATATTGCTGCTATAGTCTGTTGAGAAGGGTCCCCCTTCAAAAATCCCCAGCAAGACAACATAATCACTCTGCAGAAAACGATCCGAACTAGTGAAAGACAGGGCATTACTTGTAATTTCAGTGCTGCCGCCCTCGTGGCCAAAGGCCCAGAATCTGCTTTCGGGATAGGCATACTCGTAAGCTATATCATTCTTAACCTTTATCTCGATACTGGATATAGGATCCATATCCTGATTAATAAACTGCCAGTAAAAGGCCTGATGGTCATCAGATAAATTCCTGATAAAATTAGAGATTTCATATTCGATGGTAAACTCACGTCTGCCATAGGCACCCAGACCAAAGCATAATTCAATTCCATCCGAAGTCTTATTAATCCCGTATTTACCGGCTTTTTCAGTAAACGAAGCATCAATATCCCAGGCTCCGGCATACTCTAAAAGCTCAATATTCTCATCGTAGACGTAAAATGACAGCAATTCGGAATTACCCATATTGCCCAAAGAAATATAATGCTCAGTACCTTGTTCAGCATAAAATATCCGGTGGTCGCGGATAAGCACCGAGCCGTTTTCATGAATATAGGCGTCGATCTGAATAGATTCTATTTTATTCTGTGCATAAACTTCTGCCGGCGAAAAAAAGACAAGCAGGAGCATGGCTAAAAACAATAGCCATAAAGTCCGTTTTGTCAGATTTCGCCAGAGCCTTACCATTGTGGCATATCTGCCTTAGTACTGGTGCTTTCGAAGTAAGTTTCCTGTCTGAAGCCAAAGATCCCGGCAACTATCGAAGAGGGAAATTGCTGAACCTGTCTGTTCAGCTTAGTCACTGTATCGTTATAAACCATCCGGGACTGGCGCACATTATTCTCGTACTTATCAATGCCTTGCATGGCCTGAATGTATACTCCGTCCGCTTTTAAATCTGGATAGTTCTCAACAACAACATCAATCTGCCGCATGGCCTCGGCAAAGAGATTGTCATCTTTCACAACTTTCCCGGCATCGGATGACCTGTCCACTTTTTCTCTCATTGCGGTAATATTCGTCAAGGTCTCCGCTTCATAGGCTGAATACTTTTTAGCTGCATCGATCAGACTCTTGACCGCATCCCATCTGGATTCAATCTGAGCCGCAATGTTACCCATCGAATTCCTTACGAATTCTCTTAAAGATACTAGTTTGTTATAAGTTGAGACAACCCACAACACGATTAAAATTATTACCCCGACGACAACTGCAATCCACCACATAAGTGCTCACTTCCTTTCTTATCCATTGCTCAATCTCTTCTTAATTTTTATTATCCTTTATTTTTTACACATTTACACCTATTTAACGCAAGTTACTCGCCACTATTTTAGTAATACTGCTAAATAGACAAAGTATCGCAAATTATTTAGTCACTATGCATTATAATTATCAATATTGTTGTTTAGTTATCACGAAGCACAATCACAAAAAACCTAATTTATACCAGTAGCACAAGAAAGCAGGCTTTATGAAAACACTATGCATTCAAGATCTGACCGTCCGCGACGGCAACCAGTCCTTGCTGGCAACGCGCATGGAGCGCGAAGATATTCTGACACTGGCAGCGGCCTTAGATAAAGCCGGCTATCACAGTATGGAAGTCTGGGGCGGAGCGACCTTTGATGCCGCTTACCGCTTTCTTAATCAATCTGCCTGGGAAATTCTCCGGGACATCCGCAAGGCAGCACCCAATACCAAGCTGTCCATGCTCCTGAGAGGACAGAATATTGTCGGTTATCGTCATTATGACAGTGATATCCTGGAACGCTTTATCCGTCTTACCATTGAAAACGGCATCGACATTATTCGTTGTTTCGACGCTCTGAACGACATTGAAAATGTCCGTCATGCTTTTGCCTATGTTAAAAAGTATAATGCTCATCTGCAGGCAGCTATTGCCTATACGGTAAGCCCAGTCCATTCAAATGAGTATTACATCGATCTGGTTAAAAAATATGAAGAGCTGGGCGCCGATTCAATCTGCATCAAAGATATGGCCGGTATTATCTCACCGGAAAATGCAGGCCAACTGATCAGGGCACTCAAAGAAGTAACAGACCTTCCCATCAACTTGCATTCGCATACCACAGCCGGTCTGACACAATTTGTCATGGTCGAAGCCATGAAAGCAGGAGTTGACTGCGTCGACGGCTGCATTTCCCCCTTTTCTGGAGGAACTTCTCACATAGCTGACGGTACTTTACTGACTATTGCGGATCAGCTGGGCCTTTCCTACACTCTCAATCGTGAGGCTCTGTCAGATGCCTATGAAGTAGCTAATAAGATTGCTGATAAATACATTGCCAAGGGCGACTACCGTACTCGTTCTCTGATCTCTAATCCCAAGATTTTTGAATATCAGTTGCCGGGAGGCATGCTTACAAATCTGATCAGTCAGCTGGAAGAACAAGGTGCGGCCGACCGTCTTACTGAAGTCTTGCAGGAAGTTCCGCGTGTTCGTAAGGATATGGGCTATCCTCCCCTGGTAACGCCCCTGTCCCAGATGGTTGGCAGCCAGGCAGTTTTGAATGTGCTTACAGGTGAACGCTATAAGGTGAGTCCTTCTGAGATAAAAACATATCTGACCGGCGGTTACGGCCGTCCCCCTGCCAGAATTGCTGAAGATTTCAGGCAAAAAATTCTCGGTAGTGACCAGCCTTTTGTGCCAAGCAATGCAGATAAGCTGGAGCCGGAGTATGAGAAAAACTTCGCTTATCTGGAAGAGCTTCTGGGCCGCAAACCGCTGGAAGAAGAAGTTGTTGCTTATACTATCTTCCCCGGACCCGTCGAAGACTACATGCGCCGCAATGAACTTTCTGCCGGCCAGCCGGAAGAAAGTTTTGTTGTTGATGCTAAGCCTGCAAGAGAGCCTGCAGCTAATAGCGCTCCTAAGATGCAAAGTGCAAACATGAAGACTTATCTCATAACAGTTGGCAGCGAAGAATATAAGGTAGAACTTGAAGAAGTATCACAAAGCAGCTAGCTTTTATTAAACTGAATGATTTGCTCCTGATAATGCAGTACTATGTAAGAAAGAAGAGTAGAAAAATTGCGTCAGGAGGCTTAATACAGTGGATGACAGATTCTTCAAAAAGATTTACAGCCATGGTGATTTCTACAGGTCCATTGTGCTTTCTCTGAGAAGCATCAAATACATAAAGCTTAATCGTAAAGACAAGCTTGTTTCTTCCCAGTTCCAGGAACGGATTATGCTGGCTGTTACTGAAGTTAACGGCTGTGAAGCCTGTTCTTATGCACATACGAAATTTGCTCTGGAAGAGGGTATGGGTCCGGAAGAAATTGATGCAATTTTGAGCGGCGATACGGAAAGTATTCCGAAGGATGAACTTATCGCTATCTTTTTCGCCCAGCATTATACAGATAGTAAGGGAAACTGCTCGTGGGAGGCCTGGCAAAGACTTGTCGATGAATATGGACATGACAAAGCCCTGGTGATTCTGGCCTTTATCCGGATGATGAATATGGCCAACATCTATGGCATGGCAATCAGTGCTATCCGTGACCGCTTTAAAGGCAAGCCATCCGGAAAGACCAGCCTGCTCTATGAGATATCGATCATTTTCTCGATCTTAATCTATTTTCCAATTGCAATTGTCCATGCTTTCTTTGCTAAACTCAGAAAAAAATCAATATACCCTGCATCACAAAATTCCGCTGAAGCCGGTAGCCATTCTAGCCATGAATGACTCGGTATTGGTGTTTTCCGGCAGTCGCTTCGAGGCAGACCTGGCCAAAGGATTATTAGAGGAGGCCGGCATAGCCTGTCTTCTGACCAGCGAGCATGGAGCCGGCTTTGTCCTTCAAGCAGGCAGTATACTGGAACGCTACTATATATATGTCAATCCGCGGGACAAGGAAGAAGCTGAGGAAGCCTTGGCTGTCCTGAACTAGTCCGCTTTTTTATATACCAATTACATAAATAGCTGAACCTGAAAAAAAGACCCCCAGCTAGCGGAGATATACTCCGACCAGAGGGGGTCTTTAACTTGCCTGATGATTAATTAATCTTCAAAAGCTTCGCTGACTTTCCATACTTTCCAAACATTACCTACCAGGTCCGGACCGGGTTTCAAGGTAGTCTTGCCGGGTTTCCAACCTGATGGTGTAACCTCTCCGCCTTTTGTCTCTCTGACCAGCTGGAAGGCCTTAAATTGCCTGAGCGTTTCCGAGACATTTCTGCCGACAGGCGGGCTAAGAACTTCAAAGCCCTGGATGACACCATCCGGGTCAATGATAAAGCGTCCTCTGGTATCGATTCCGTTCTCTTCGCTATAGATACCATAGTCAGTTCCTATGCTGCCACCCTGATCTGAAGCCATGGCAAAGGGAATGTCTTTTCCAACCATCTTGGATAATTCATGTTCATTCCACATCTTGTGTACTTCTGGGGAGTCAACACTAATCGAAAGCACTTCAACGCCTATGTCCTGTAATTCAGAATACTTTTCAGCAACTGCTGATACTTCAGTTGCTCAGACAAAGGTGAAATCACCCGGATAGAAGCAAAGCAAGAGCCATTTGCCCTTGTAGTCATCCAGATCTACTTCGATAAATTTTCCTTCATGATAAGCTCTCGTTTTAAAATGAGGAGCTTTTTGTCCAACTTTAACCATTCTAATTCCTCCTTAGCTTTATCGGTTTTTACTATGTTTGACAAAAGTATGGATATATTATACAACAACTTTTCTTTATGTGCTTGTCAAGTAACGATTCTTACTAACTCTGTTTTTCTATACCTTCATAGTTGGCAGCCAGCTATTCTTTTCTTGACGAATCAAAAGAGACCCCCTAAGCCTTAAGGCTTAGGGGGTCTCTTCTGGCTCCCCGTGTTGGGCTCGAACCAACGACATTTCGGTTAACAGCCGAACGCTCTACCGACTGAGCTAACGAGGAATATGTATCCGGCAAGTACCTACCTTCCCAGGACGTCTCCATCCAAGTATTCTCGGCACAAGAGA
>LFSM01000008.1 GCA_001512745.1 Clostridiales bacterium DTU032 | reverse complement strand
CCTTTGTTCTCGCAATAATCTAAAATACTTTGCCCTTCAGCGCTTGTCATCGCCAGTGGCTTTTCAATGAGTATATGCTTGCCATGATCAGCAGCCATTTTCGCTTGTTCCGCATGAAATTTTACCGGCGACGCAATATAAACAGCATCTACTTCCGGATCTTTTAGCAAGTCCAATTCCTTGTCATAGGCGCGTTTTGCGTGGTATTTTTCACACAGATCCCTGGATACTTGTAAATCCAATTCCATAACGGCAACAAGTTCAGCATTATCACATTTCATTAATCCGGGAATCGCACGACGGTCTGCAATACCTCCTGCACCAATAACTCCCCAGCGTAACTTTTTCATTTTGCACCTGCCTTTCTTCCAACATTAGTACCAGGTGTTGGTTCATCTAAAAACAATATATCACTATTTTTTACGATTTCGCAGGATAGAGGGCGGAGAAAGCAATCCACAGGCAGATTAATACAATACTCATCTTACCCAATGATCTCGGTAACTGATTCTGTTCTCAAGCAACAGAGCTGAGAGGTCGCCAATAAGGATCGTATCAATCCGGTATTCAGAAGGTCAAAATATCCTCCAGGAAGGAAAATCCCATATTCGCAACCCAGGGATCATTGTACCAGGACGCGCCGTGGTGTGGCTGACCGGACTCAATGTGTAGCTTGTGCCGCGTGTCATTTGTCGCTGCGACGAGCGCCCTGTAGAATGTCAGAGACTGCTCCACCGGGACGATCTGGTCGGCACCGCCGTGTACGATAAGGAAGGGTGGCGTAGTTTCAGATGCATAGCTGCACGGAGCGGACATGCGGCACAGTTCCGGCAGATGGGTGATCTGCGCACCCAGAAATCTCGATTCCGGCGAATCAGGCTGATCATGATCCGCGACCCCGGCGCCGCTTGCCAAAAAGGCCTTATCCATCTGCAAAAAGTTTCCGCAGGGGCCGCACCAGTCGACAACTGCCTGCAAGTCACTGCGCTGTTCGGAATAGCCCATGGACAAATCCTCGAAGGCCGGATTGCCCGCCGTTACGCCGAGCATCGACATCAACCATCCACCGGAAGACGGGCCCCAGCCGAAAAACTGTTCAGGATCAAGATTGTAGTCGGCTGCATGGGCACGCAAAAAACGAACGGCGGCTTTGGCATCATAGACCATTGCTGGGAAGCGGGCCTCTTCAGCTTTTCTGTATTCGAGGCTTGCCACGGCGAATCCACGGTCCAGTCCCCGCAGGATGGGTGTAAGCTGATTATCGCGTTTGTCACCAAAGGTGAATGCGCCGCCGTGCGCAAACAGAATCAGCGGATGCAGCTCATCCGGGTTTGACGGCAGATACAAATCAAGCTTTTGCGACGCAGACGAAGATGCATAGGCCAGATCAAAAAACTTTTTCATCATTTATCCTTTCTACATATTGGACCAGTTCGCTGAAGTATTTTATGCGAATATCGGCGAGCGGGCTGCTTATCGCACCGCCGATCGCGCACGCCGTCATCCCGGCAGCCTTTGCTGCTTGAAGGCCTGCAACGGCATCTTCGACGACGATGCTCTGCGACGGCAGAACCTTCAGCATCTGTGCAGCCTTTAAAAAGACCTCGGGATCGGGCTTACTCTTTGCGATGTTTGTACCGTCGCACACGGCGTCGAAGTAATCCCCGAGACCGATGCGCGCAAGTATATAGCGCGCATTTTTGCTTGAAGAACCGACGGCCAATAGCAAGCCCCCAGCGCGCAACATGTCCAACGTGGTTTTGACATCCGGCGAAAGGTCTGCGGGAGACAGAGAGTCCAAGAGCCGGCGGTATTGTTCGTTCTTCCAAGTTGCGCAGTCTGTCTTTTCCTGCTTGGTAAACTGTCTTCCGGAGATCGCTGCAAGCTTGTCCATACACGACATACGACTTACACCGCGAAATGCCTCATTGTCCTTGCGGGAAAATGGGATTCCAAGGCAGTCGGCGAGCGACTTCCATGCCTTATAATGCTGCTCGTCCGTGCTGACAAGCACGCCGTCCAGATCAAAGATGAACGCTTTTACCACTTCCATTTTAGGCCATCCCGAACAGTCTGCCAACGACAGGCAACCACAGCGCACACAGTGCCACCATGGCAAGCTGCAAAAACACCGTGGATTTTGCCATGTCTGTCATGGAGTAATAGCCCTTTGCGTAAGTTATGAGAGTCACTGTATCCAGAGGCAGCAAATAGCAGTTGCCGGCACACAGAGCAGCAGCCATTAGAATCAGCGCAGGCGAGCTCCCGGAGCCCGTCGCGATTGCAACGAGCGGCACCGCCATGATCGGGATCATGGATGTCGCAACCGGAATGACAACCAAGGATGTGAAAATTAGAAGAGCTGTAAAGACAATCAGTGCGGCGGTGGAGATTTGCAGGGCAGGCAGGGCTCCGGCGATTGCGCCAGAAACACCGTTGCTGATCATCGCGGAGCTGATGGACAGCACTGTTCCAACGAGGAAAAAGGCATCCCAGCTATTTTCCCGCAGGAAGGAATCAATGCTAAGAATCCGCATGCCCGGCAAAAACAAGGCGCAGCAGCCAAGTATGGCGACAACCATGACATTGATAGTACTGATCCAGCTCGATGCGATCCACAGTGCCAACATCAATGCAATAAGACACACGACTTTTATTTCTTGAACACCCATTTTGTCGGGGACATCCATATTGTTTACGAAATTCTGAATCTCCTGTCGACTGACCTGCACGGGCTTATAGATTTTTATAATCAGAAACCATGCCAGCGGCACCATTACCAGCGTGAGCGGAATGCCCGCACACATCCACTGGATGAAGGTAATCGTTTTTCCCGTGAGACTTTCGAGCTGAGCGATGGCAAGCAGATTTATGGAACTGCCCGCTGGCGTCATCATCCCGCCGATCATCGAAGCGACGGGGACAGCGATCATAAAGGCGCGCGCCGTTGTTCTGCGTGCCGCTTCCTCTTTATAAAGATCCACAAAGGATAAGGAGATCGCCATGAAAATCGCGCAAGTCGGCACATTGCTGACAAGCGAGGACACTATCGCGGCGCAAATCATAATCGCGAGCAAGGCAGTCTCGATGCTATTGCCGAAAGCGCGCATGAGCGCCCGCAAAATTCGTTTGGACAGGGGTGTCGTCGTAATAGCCGCCGCGATGCCGAAGGAGGCAAGCGTAAAGAAAACTATGGGCTGGGCATAACCGGAAAGTGCTGTGCCGAGGCCGTTCGTGACGCCCAGGATCGGCATCAATCCGCAGAAAAGAAGGCTGGTCACCACGACCGGGAGCGCTTCCGTGACGAGCATGATGAGAAAAGCGACAAGCAGGCCAACCGTTTTTATACCCTGCACGCTCAAGCTGCCCATGGCGGGCAAAAACTGTGCCGCAACAATTGCAGCCGTTGCAGCTGCAAAGCCGACCCATTTTTTAGTATTCATAATTGCTACCTGTTTTCTTAAATTCTTGTGTCCGGCAGTCCGCAATAGGCGTCTACCGGTGATACCCCTGTGAAAGCGCTGTGCCCGAGCAACTTATCCGCCACGGCGTCCACAGTATCTCTGTGGCAGCTGTAGGCGTTAATATATGTGCGCACGCGGGGCACATCCTGCAAGTGATAGGGGTTTGCGAAGGAGACGAAGATGCTATCCTGCTCGTGCACAAAACGCGGGATGTCGAGCGCGTGCTTTTTCGCCCAAAAGATGCGAACTGCCGTCTGGTTGCTCGCTGTTTCGAGATTGCATAAGTACAAAGTAAGGCACGACCGGTCAATCTGCTCCGTTCCGTGCAGTTCCTCTTTTTCGATCTCAAAACGATCTGTCTTAAGGCCTGCTTGCCGGAGCCTTTGCTCCATTTGCTCTGTCATGCTGCCGCTGTCGATGCTGTCACTACCGATTGTGATCAAGCGCACGCGCTGGTATTTTTGCGTGCTTATGGGGACAAGAGAATCCAGATCCTTGACGAGTGTGACTGCTTTGTGCGCGCAACTTTTCCGCCAGCTTGCAGCCTCCGGGAGGGGCTCTGCCTGTGCCGGGCGTAAAGCCACCTTCGCTTTCAGGGCGAGAATCCGCGTCACTGCCTCATCCAGCCGCATTTCACTAAGGATTCCGCTGTGTAGTGCTGAAAGGACATATCCATAATCCTCATAAAAATTTGTATTGAACACCAGCATGTCGCAGCCGGCATTGATCGCGGCAGGAATGGCATCCTCACGCCTCATCGCCTGCGTAAAGCCGCCCATGATTGTTGCGTCGGTGGTTATGAGCCCGTTAAAGCCGAGCCTTTTGCGCAGAACGCCGGTTAGCAGGTTTTGGGAAAGAGAAGCCGGCAGGCAATCCGAAAACTCCAGGGAGGAATCCTCCCTCATTTCCAGTGCCGGCTGGACGATGTGTCCTGCCATAACCGACAGCAAACCCGCCTTGATCAAACTGCGATAGATGAGGCCGTAGGAATCCTCCCATGCATCCACAGACAGGCTGTTATAGGTCGGATGCAAATGCTGGTCGCGATAATCGACGCCGTCGCCGGGAAAATGCTTGGCGCACGCGGCCATACCTTTGCCTTGCACCGATTGCACATATGTCTCGCACATGTCGCGCACGCGGGGCGTGTCGCTGCCACAGGTGCGCACATTTGTAATGGGATTCTGACAATTTATGTCAAGATCGCAAACCGGTGAGAAGGTCCAATTAATGCCGATGCTACCACCCTGTGCCGCACAGACCTGTGCAAACTCTTCCATGCAATTGATGTCATCCGTTGCGGCGACCATCATGGGCCACCCAAAAAACATGCCGTCACTAATAGCACCACTGCCGCCCTCCTCGAGATTTGCAGCCTTCAACAGGACGACTGCGGCGGCCTGATCGAGCCTTGCAAAGCGCTCACACAGCTGCGCAGACAGCCCAGGTCGGAATAATACGCCACCCACGGCGAAGCGACCGACGAGCTCGAGAAGTTCCCCCTCGCTGTAGTCGCCGCCCATGACACAAAACAACTGTCCCGCCTTTTGCTCAAGAGACAGTCCGGCGAGGGTCTGCTCGACCCAGTTCAGCTGTTCATCGTCGAGATAAAATGGTGTACCCTTCAGATCCATTGCACTCACCTTTCTTTTGTTTGGGGACTGTAGACGATATTGGCGTGGCCGCCGTCCAATCTTCCGTGCTCAAATGAAAATGCTTTTGCGATCAGGGCCTTATGCCCCATAAAATTAAACGGCTGTTCGTCACTCCGCCCGCAGAGAATGTCGTCGCATACGGCGATATTGCTTTCAACCATATCAGCATAAGGCTGCCCACCTGTGTGAGACAGCAGCACGCCATCGTAGCGCCCTTCCGTGCGATCTTTCAATCGGTAAAGCGAATCTCGGTAGCTGGCGACACCTGTCGAAAAATCATCAAAGAGGAAGGTCAGGCCGTTGCAGGCGTCACCAAGCAGAAGAAGCCTTTGCTCAAGCAGCAGCATGCAGACACTCCCAAGGGTATGACCGGGACAGGCGAGGATCTCAACGGACTGGCCGCCGAGCTGAAAAAGATCGCCATCTGCGAGCGGGTGAAAGGCGCCCGAATCGGCTGTCGGGATCATATCCTCCTGCTTAAGCCGGGAAAAGCTCGGCGACATCTCCATGCTTTTCCAGCGAAAAGGCGCAGCACCGTGGACGTTGAATACATCGCGGTCAAGGGGATTCATATGAACGTCCTCAAATTCTGCCGCTCCCATGGCATGATCCGTATGCCCGTGGGTCAAAAGAGTAGTCACCGGCAGATCGGTAAGCGCATCTACGACCGGCTTCAGACGCTTGAACCCGCTTCCCGTGTCGATGAGCGCCGCTCGCTGTGTGCCGACGAGAAGATAAGCGGACTCGGTATTTAGAAAGATGATACGCGTCAACGCATCCGTCAACATTTCCGTTTTAAATTCCATCATTTCACCCTTGTATCAAAGGTTCTTGCCAAGAAAATCCCAAATACGCTGCATATTTTCGGCTTCAGTAAACTCTTTATCCTCGTGGTCAGCATTATCAAGCGGCACAAATTCGGCTCTACCGTCTCCGAGTATTTCGCAAATAGCTTTATACAGCGTTTCCGACTGGGCAAAGGGAACTAGCCTATCCATCCGCCCATGCTCGATCAAAAGCGGGCACATAGCATCACTGATGTAGGTCACAGGATTTGCGGCGGCGCACAAGGCCGGATCCGCTTCCTGGATCGGCGCGCCGATGTATTTCGACTCGGGTGATTCAGGGCGGTCGTGATCAGCAAAGCTGATTCCGTTGGCGCGCGCCTGAGCATCCATGGAGCGGAAATCCGTGGGGCCGAACTGATCGATGGCCACTTGCACATATGGTACAGTGTTGAAGTTCTCCGTTTCGCTTTCAGAGAGAAAGCTTCCGTTGGGAATGTTCATCGCAAGCAAGGCAGTCAGATTCCCACCGGCGCTGCCGCCTATGACGGCAATACGGTCGGGATCGATGCGGTATTTTGCCGCATGCTTTCTGACAAAGCGAATCGCCTCGCGGACATCCAGCACTGCCGCAGGGAATGTAGCCTCACCGCTAAGCCGGTATCCTATGCTGCCCACGACGTAGCCACGCCGGATGCCGTCAAGATATGCGTCCATGTGGTCGTCGCGCTTGTTGCCGAATGCGAAGCCGCCGCCGTGAATGTGCAGCAAGGCCGGGAAGGGCCCATCGCCCTGCTCCGGGTAATAGAGGTCGAGCTGTTGCGCTTCGCTCTCATTAGCATATGGTATATCAAGCTTTAGGTTTTTTACCCAGCTGATGTCCGCCATCGGCGGCTTCCAGCCTGAGGGAGGCGGTCCCGAACCGAAATTTTTGCCATCTGGCTTAGAACCTGGCATAGGAGGGAAAGGCATACCGTCCATTTTAGTGTGCAACATCTTCTCAGGCTCTTCACCTTCCGGTGGAACCTGCCTAAAAGCGTCTCGTTTCATTTTTAACCTGTCCTTATCTGTTTGTTTCAGCCAACTGCTGTGTTTTGCGCATGCGAACGACGGGCCGCGGGCGGCTCTTTATCGCATCAAAGCTAATCGCGGCGAGCAGGATAATGCCCTTGACCGCATATTGCAAGTAGGTGCCCCAACCGGCAAGCTGCATGCCATTCGCGATAATCTGCATAACGAAGATGCCCGCGACAAGGCCGAAGACGTTTCCCTTGCCTCCCTTAAAGCTGATACCGCCGATGATTGCGGCGGTGAGGCAGGTAAACTCCGTCCCAGGGCCGGTAGTTGACGAGGTCATGTTTTGTTGCGCCATCATGACGAGCGCAGCAACCCCGAAGACGGCGCCCGTAATGGAGAAAGTCAAAATCTGTACAAGATCCGTCTTGATGCCTGACAGCCGCGCGCATTCGCTGTTTCCGCCGACAGCCAGAATGCTGCGGCCGAAGTTCGTCTTGTTGAGCACAAACCACGCGAGCAGAATGCACACTAATGCGAGGAATACATCCAGCGGCCTACCGAGAAATTTTGTTTTATAAATAGCGCGAAATGCGTCGGGCATGCCGGCGTAGGTTTTGGAATTGGTAATTGTGTAGCTGATCCCCCTAAAGACCTCACTTGTCGCTATCGTCACTATCAAAGGGAAAAGCCCAAGCTTTGCGCACAGCAAACCGTTGAACGTACCCATCACAAAACCAAGGACGATGGCCCACAAAAAGATGAGAAGGATGAACCACGTCGGGCACGCGCCGTTATGAGAGGCCATGTAGTTTTGCATGAAGATTGCTGAGGTCGTGGAGACCATCGCCATCTCGTAGCCGACTGAAAGATCAATACCGCCACCAATCATGACAAAGGCGATCCCCATGCCGGCAATGATGTAATAGCTTGACTGCGTAACGAGGTTATATAAGTTTTTCGATGAGAAAAACAGGGGGTTGATGATAGAGAACATGAGGATAAGTACGGCGAGAATGATGTAGACTGTTCCTTCGCGCCAGGCGTAGGAAATGACGCCCTTTATATGCCGTTTGCTTGATGCGTTTTCATTCATTTGGCTGATACCTCCATACCGGACGCAAGCGTCAGTATATTTTCCTGTGAGAATTGGTCGCGGGAAAGTTCTCCCGCTATGCGGCCCTCGTACAGGACGATGATCCGGTCGGACATGCCGAGAATTTCCTCCATGTCAGAGGAGATCATAACGATCGCCTTACCCTCGGATGCCATTGCATTTATGAGCTGATATATCTCCTGTTTTGCGCCTACATCGATACCCTTTGTCGGCTCGTCGAAAAATACAATTTCAAGATCAGCAGCCATGGTCTTGGCGACGACGACCTTTTGTTGATTTCCGCCGGAAAGATTAATTACCGCCTGATTGAGCGAGGGCACCTTGATGTTCAGCGCCTCTTTATATTGCTGCGCCACAGCGCGGCGCTTTTTTTCATTGATGACGCCGTACGTGCAGAACTTGTCCTTGCAAATCAGCGTCGTGTTGAAGGTAACGGATGCAAACTGTATGCAGCCTTGTTCCTTACGGTCTTCAGGGATAAGCCCGATTCCGTGTGCAATGGCATCGACTGGTGAATGAATTTTCACCGGCTTTCCGTGCACGCGGATACTGCCGCTGTCCGCTTTCTTAGCGCCGCAGACAAGTTGAGCCGTCTCTGTTCTGCCGCAGCCCACAAGACCGGCAAAGCCGAGGATCTCGCCTGCATGCAGCTCAAAGCTGATGTCCTCAACGCTATTACCGCTTAGGTGCTCTACCTGAAGCAGGCAAACACCGGGCTTCCAGGTTCGCTGCGGATAGGCGTCGCTCAATTCCCGCCCGACCATCAGCTTGACCAGTTGCTGCCGGTCCGTATCAGCGGTGTTGAGCGTCGTCACATACTGGCCGTCGCGGAGCACACTCACGCGGTCGCTTATTTCAAAGACCTCGTCGAGACGGTGCGATATATAAATAATCGTAACACCTTCTGCCTTCAGCTTGGCGATCACGTTGAAAAGCAGCGTGACCTCCTGTGACGCAAGCGACGAAGTCGGTTCATCCATAATAAGAATCTTTGCCTCGTTGGAGATAGCTTTGCATATCTCCACAAGCTGTTGCTGCGCTGGGGATAAATCGCCAACGCGAGCTTTGGGCGAAAGTACGAAGCCGTATTCGTCCAGAATTTCTTGCGCGAGCGCATTCAGCTTTTTTTGTGAATAAAGGCGGCCCTGCGGTCTGCCGAGAAAAATATTTTCGGCGACGGTCAGCGGCTCGCACAGATTGAGTTCCTGATAGATGACTGCCACGCCTTCTTCGCGCGCCGTCTGCGGCGTCATGCGCTCATAAACACGATCGTCGAAACAGATCGTGCCACCGTCCGGTTGCACGGCGCCTGCAATCAGCTTGATGAGCGTCGATTTTCCCGCACCATTCTCGCCGAGCAGGGCATGCACCTCGCCGTCTTTGACTGATAAGCAGACGGCGTCCAACGCTTTAACGCCTGGATAAATTTTCGTTAGATTCATCAGCTTCAGCATTTTGATCTCCCTTATAAACCGGGCCGCACTCATGCGGCCCGGTTATATGGTTTTTTGTTAGATTATTCTACCGGCGTAAGCGTTCCGTCACCGTTGTCTTTCCAGGTAATTGAGCCGTCCTGCTGCCAGAAGGAAGCGATTTGTGGTCCTTCACCCTGGGCGGCAACAGTCGTGAAGGTCCCGTCACCATGATCGATCCACTCTGTGCCGGTCCAGGACGGATTGCCTAGGCCTTCGTTTTCGGGCTGCTCGATGAGGAAGGAGCCGTCTTCATTAAGTGTAATTATCCATCCGATCTCGCCAAAGGGTGTTGTTTCTGTAAAGCTGTATTCTCCCGCGATGCTTTCAATGCTGCCCTGTTCAGGTCCCGGTGTAAGCGTTCCGTCACCGTTGTTTATCCAGGTAATGGAGCCGTCCTTCTGCCAGAAGTCCGCGATTTGTGCACCTTCGCCCTGGGCAGCGACAGTCGTGAAGGTCCCGTTACCATGATCGATCCACTTTGTGCCGGTCCAGGACGGATTGCCCATGACTTCATTTTCCTGCTCGATGACGAAGGAACCGTCCTCGTTGAGCGTGATTATCCAAGGAACCTCGCCGAAGGGTGTCGTTTCGGCAAAGCTGTAGACGCCCGCAACAGTTTCAATGTCACTTTGTTCAGGTCCCGGTGTCTCTTGGGACGGGTCGGGAGTTTCTTGGGACGGATCGGGAGCTTCTTCTTTTTCATCCAGAATAAAGCCGTCCTTGGAGTTCCAGTAAATGACAGTATTCTCGTTTTTCAGTGCTTCGATCGGGTCAAAGGCCTGTACGGTAGCGCCTGAGAAAATGTTGAAATGTGCCACATAAGCAGTGCCGCTGCCCTGTTTTTCATCCACAGTCCACCAGGCTGCGATGCCGTCGGGATTGCGCTTCGAGTAATCGACGCCTTCCTGTCCGTACATAACCGCAAAGGCTGTGCGCGCTACGGAATCCGCTACCTCGCCACCCGCAGCTGAAACGCCGAACTGGCAAGCGCCGCGCATGATGGCGGGCGTCACGCCGTCTGTCTTCGATACAGCACCAACCATATAATCCGCCTCATTTCCCATGACGCCGGCTGAGAAAAACGCAAATTCATCCAAGTTGTCGGGATAATGGTCCACAATATACTGGCCACCCTGAGTGCTGGCAAGAGAATTGTAGGCGATGAATACACGCGTGTTGGGGTTGGTTGTCAGCACGGATGCGACATTCAGACCGCCGTTCTGCTGATCCTGCTCGACTGTAACTCCCTTGAAGTGCTCCTTGGCAAGTGCACAATATGCTGGGTTTTCAACCTTTTTGGATTCCTGTACGATGTTGCCCGCTGCGTCTACATAGTTGCCTTCCCAATCCTTGAGATAGGGTTCAAGAATGGACTGCTCGCCGTACGAGCGTTTTAGGGTTTCCTCTGACAAACTGGAAGTCAAAAACGCAAGCTCCCAGTCGCCGGTGGCACTGAGCATCTCTGCATGACTTTCGATCCAGTTCTTCGCACTAAGCGCGACATAAGCACCACAAAGATATTCGTCCGATACTGTGCAGCAGTCGTAGTACTTCTCGTCCAGACTGTCGCTGGTAGCACCATTGATGTAGATCTTGCAGCCTGCGTTATGTGCTTCTATGATCACATCCGATAGGGCGTCTATGTCCGTCGGGTTGATGATGATCAGATCTGCGCCCATCAGCGCAAAGGATTTGATCTGGCTTATCTGAACTGCGCTGTCGTTATCGCAGCTCACCGTCTGGACTTCCGCCTTGCCGGCAAAGATATTCTCCAGAGCCTTTTGCTCCAGCACATATATGCTTTCGCTCAGACTTACACTGCAGAATCCAACAAGGCCCTTGTCTGATTCAACTTCTTCGGTCTTGCCCGAGCACGCCACTATGCCGAGACATAATGTGGCAATCAGCAGAATTGCTATACACTTTTTCATTTTATCTTCCTCCATTACGTATGTATTCCGTGAAGTTATTGTGTTAATAGCTTGAGAATATTCTAGCATTGGCCGTCGCGCATTAGCAGACATTTTTGCAAGCTAGTTATGCAATATTTTTGATATATTTCGAGAGTTCTTATCGTAATAAATAAACCATATACTCATTTTCGAGTGTTATATGGCAAATCTTTCTAGATATTGACATCCTTCGAGCGCATGCTAAAATGATGTTATATCACTATTTTTGATTAAGAGGCAACATGAATATTGACCGCTTGTTAGAATTTCTGACGATCAGCGAAACAAAAAGCTTTAAAAAAACAGCCGAAATGATGAATATCTCAGCGGCTGTGCTGTCAGCCCGTATTGCCGTGCTAGAAAAGAGCCTGGGGGTCAAGTTGCTGTTGCGCGACGCACACCGGGTGGAGTTAACTGATGCAGGACTGCAGTTTTTGCCGGACGCCCAGCGCATTGTAGGTTCTGTTGAGCAACTGAAAAGACGCTTCAAGACGATCGGAAGCAACACTTACAGGAGCCTTCGCATTGCTCTTTCCGGCACACTGATGCCCCCGAAAGTCGGACCATATCTCGATTTTGTCAACGGCAATCACCCGGACATCCATCTCGAGCTGTTGAATGACGCTTCCTTCGATGTGCCGGGTGGGTTAAACGAGGACCTGTGCGATATTTTCCTCACATATGGGACGAGCGAGCTGCACTTTGACGGCATAGAGCGGCAACTTATTTATTCTTCACAGACTTGTGTTCTCGTAAACAAATCCGATCCCCTCGCTTATTATTCGCATGTGCATATGCAGGATCTCGATGGAAGACGCTTTATTTTATACCCTAAAACCAGTGAGACTGCTTTCAGAGATCTCGAATTGAAGATGCTGAACAGCGCCATGATCAGCTATTCGCTGTATGAAGACACTGTTTCCCCTGAGTTTTACAGGTGGCTTGTGCCAATCGGGAAGGGAGTATCCTTTTTCCCGTGGGTGGCGCGAGAAACGATGCCGCCAAACACTGCCCAACTTGCAATCGATGATGCGGCAGACAGCTTTAATATGTATCTATTTTACAGAAAAGACAGCCAGAATCCTTTTTTGCCGGAGTTCCTTGAAGGCCTCGACAAATTCGACCTGATATAAGGTGGGAAAATGACTACGGAACGATTATATGAATTTTTAATATTGTCCCAAACGCTCAGCTTTAGCAAGGCGGCGAAAAAGTTGTTCATGTCGCAATCCACCTTGAGCCGCCACATCACGGAGTTAGAGCGGGAGTTAGACATAGAGCTCCTTACAAGGACCACGCAAAGCGTGTGCCTGACGGAGGCGGGAAAGCTGCTCATGCGCAGTGCCTCAGATATCTTACATCAGTTTGACACTGCTAACAGCCGACTGCACATTTCCGGCATCCAGGCTAGCGGGTGCGTGTCGGTGCTTTGTGCTGATACGGCGGTCTGCCCGTCGCTCAACGATTTTTTGCATTTGTTCAGTGAAAAATACAGTGAAATCAGCTTGCAGATCGAAATTACCAGTATGCCAGAAGCACCTGCGCCCGGTGCGGTAGATTTTGTATTCACACCCTTTGAATACGGCGCGATCGCCGCTAAAAACGTGCCGATGTTGGTATTCACGGAGGCCGCATATCTTGCAATTCCTGTCAATCATCGTCTGCTCGGTGGACGACAGATCGAGCTGTCCGAGCTGAGCGGTGAAACGCTGATTGTTCCATTCGGCAATGAGGTACTGTGCTCTTTTGCCTCCAACCGCCAGCTTGCCGAGCGCTATACAAATAATCAGCTCGACATCCTCCATACCACCAATATAAAAACAGCGCTGTTGCTTGTGAGCCTCGGACGGGGCGTATCGATTATTCCGCAATACCTTGCAAAAAATTCCGTCTGTGATACGAAAATTGTCGGAATCACCACAAAGGAATGCAAGTTTGAGATTTTTGAATACTGGGATGAAGCCAGAGACAACCCGGCTGCAAAGCTTTTTCAAGAGGAATTAATAAACTACATCAAAAGGTCATGTTCTGCAGAATAGGCACAGAGGCAGAGTTTCTGGTATCGCTGTATATTGCTGAACAGGGATAATCATTCCCTTAGGCCGAAATTGCAGGCAGTAAACCATTTGGCCTAACTTTCTATGACGGCTTTTGTCGTTGCCCTCATAATGAGCCTATACATAAGCCTTACAAAGGGACCTACATAAAACACTTGAATACATAGGGCAAAAGGGAAATTCAGAACAAGCTTAGGCATCCAAAATGAAATCAATTCAGATGAAATTCCATGATGTAAAATGTTGACCAAAAGTGTCATACAGGGGGCCATAACAATTACGTTTCCTGCTGCAACAAATACCGAGATTAGAGATGGCTTTGCAGTTTTAACGTCCAGCATTAAATGCAGCACCTTGTTTGCTACTCTTTTCGCTAAATATCGCTGCACAATAAACGCCATGACGACCTCCGGCCACATTAGACGCAGAGCATCTGAAAAGCTAGCCAGGCTAAAACCCTGCTCTAAGGCCAGGTTATATACCGTCATGCAATATACCATGCAGATAACCATCATCAGAGAAAAAATAAAGTCTTGAAGTTTTGTTTCGGGCATAAGCAACCTCAACTCTATGTGCCAAATATAGTTTTAACTTACACGTGATAAAGTCTTTCAGCGTTTTTGTGTAGAATAAGCTCCTTGTCGGCATCGCTTATGTCTAGGGCCCTTACAAAATCAGGGCCGCCGGTTAGCCACTCCTTGCGTACAGGATAAGATGAGCCGTAAACTATATGCTCCGCCCCGAGAATTTTTACCGCACACTCAAGCATAGTTTTACCCCAAGGCTGCGCATGAGATGTTTCAAAGAATATATTTTCTGAAAGCCATTCACGCTGCAGCCCGTTGCCCGTGTCAAAGCGCTTGGTTGTGTCATTAGAGCTTGGCGGTAAAAGCATATTAAGATAAGTAAAAAATCCGCCTCCAAGCATAGAGTGAACTAACTTGATATTAGGATATTTCCCAAACATACCGCTAAACAGCTCACGCGAAACTGCTATTGTTTGATCGGAACAGCGGCCGTATGTTCTGCGTAAATTGTTAAATTCATATAGAGAATCATATTGCACCGGCAGCGGAGTGTGGTGGACATAGGCTGTCATGCCGTACTCGTTAATTTTTTCAAATAGAGCTGCAAACATCTCGTCATCAAGATATTTGCCGGCGTAATGCGCACTCAGCTGAATTCCGTGCATACCAAGCTCATTTTTACAACGGTCAAGCTCGTCAAGCGACTCCCGCGAACCATATGGCGGTACCACTGCCAGCGCAATTAGCCTGCCATCGCTTCTATTTTGATAATCAGCCATTCCATCATTGAATAGACGGCACATCTCTAAGCTCATCCACTCCTGACAGCCGGGAATTTTCATGATTGCCTTGTCAATTCCAGCTTCTTCTAATGCCTCCAGCATGGCATCAAGCTCATATTCTCCCTGTACATAATTGAGACTTTGGCATCCGATGGGTCGCTCTATGACAAGCTGCTTTTTCCCATTTTCGGACTTTACCAAACCTTGAGTATCATCAACATTTAGAATATCTGATAAAAATTTTTGCATAAGAGCTTCATCTTCAAATAAAAGCTCGGGAAACCAATAAACATTTGTTTCAATAACCAAAATATCCACAACCTCTCGTCTAATTTTAAAACACGTTATTTATCTGATTCATTAATTTTGCGTATATCATAAATTATTCTACAACCGGCGAAATCCATCATACGCATATATTCCCAGTCGCTATTAAAATCTTTTGGACCGTCACCGGGATGCGGGACTTGTCTTTTCCAGACTGTGTTACCCTCCGGAGTAGTATATGAGAAGTTTGGGAATGCCCTGGCTTCGATTACAACTCCCTCATTTCCTGCAAGGATATGTCGTGCATTTTCAAGATTTTGCTCAATAATTTTCGCATCAAAAACGCCGAAGCCTGTGCATATTGTGTCAAATTCACTGCGATGCTTGATTAACATTGCCATATGCTCAGCCCAGCGAGAGACACTGCCCTTAAGTGTTTTTCCCATTGGCATGCCAATCTCGTCACCTGAAAAGAGCATACGGCCTTTTTTATCCAAAAAGGCAAGGCTTCCCACGGCGTGGTCCGGAATTTTAAACACTAGTAAATCCCTGCCCTTTAGTGGGATTATGTCTCCGCTGTCTACTATTTCAACTGCATAGTCACGGGGAAATGTAATCCCCTCAAAGCTAGGAAAGGTAATGGTCGCCAGCGGTTTTGTCTCCTCTGACATATAAGCTAAATCAAAATAGCTATTGTTTGCAGTGTGGTCAAAGTGGTCATGAGTATTGGCAATTCTACTTACAGGCTTATTAGTAAGCGTTGCGCAAAACTCTCGGATATTTCCAGCGCCATATCCTGAGTCAATTACAAGGGCCTCGTCATCGCCTTCTAAAAGATATGAAAAATCGCCATCACTAAGTATTTTCCATGTTTTTTCTTTGATTAGCTCAGAACGAAAATATGGCTCATCCATTGGTGTGAGTACGCCGCTTTCATCCTCCAGTAAAATATTATGCTTACAGGAAAAATCTATGAGTTCCATGCTTTGTCCTTTCCGCTTTATTTCGCCTGCCTATTGAGAGCTTGCTCGAATAGCCATTCACGCAAAGCATCAATGTCATATGCCTTTGTCCATGTGAAAATATGGTGTGCTCCGGGATGTTCAGGCGCGTTTAAAGGCAGAATGCTTTTACCTTCAAACCACGTAAAATTCAAGTTGCAACTACTTGCTTTTTGTTTGCTTATATTTTCATTAAGCACCGCCATATCTGCTCTTGCATCCATATGACCGCGGCAAACAGCGCCCCCCGCCTTTTCCATATTGTCAAAGCATTCGCCCAAAATTGGGAATGCCTTAGCATCACCCGCAGCTACAACAGCCCAAATGGCTTCATCCTTTGCATCAGCCATGCGCTTGGGATCCCATTGGCCTGCAACAAGCAGACTGCCGGCAAAAAAACCGGGATATCGCAAAAGCATTTCGCACAGCATCATACAGCCCATTGACTGACCCGTACCATAAATTCTGGCACGATCTATCGGAAATTGCTCTATAAGACCTTTAACAAGAGAAACGGTGCTATCTAGATGCCAGGTTGCTTCAAAGCTATCATTGACGCAGACCACGGGGTAATGCGGTGCAACAACAAAACAGGGCCGTTTTCCTAATTGTGCGTCACGTGCCCAAACCACTGCACCGTTGCCTTGTACAAGCGGAGCACTAACATCATCGGAGCAGGAGCCTGCATCATGCATAAACAGCACTAGAGGATATTTCTGTCCCTCAACGCAGTCTTTTGGGATATAGAGATTGTAGTTAAGCGTTTGACCGCTCTTTTCATCTTGAAAATTATGTACAGTGAAACTATCAACCAGCCCATTGTCGCTACTTGTAATATTTTCGTTGCTAAATGGAGCAAGCTGCTCGCCGCTTACAGACTTAATTGCTTCAAGCTGACTAAGCTTCAAGCTTATTGGGGCAAGCGACAGCCTGCTTTGACGTCCCTTTCCCGCCATTTGCTTTGTGCTTGCGGAAGGATCGTTTGAATCAAGTATTAGCTCTACAAAACAACCACTTTTGCAAACCTTGCCACGGTATGAGTCACTTACAATAACATCAGTAATGGTCCGCCCTTCAACGCTATAGCAGGACACAGAAAGCGATGCCGCCAGAATTGGCATATTATATTCCAATACAGCAGCCACTACCTTTTGCCCTGTACCATAAACTTCTGTGACTGCGGTCGAGTTAATCAGAGACGAGTTTTTCATATATTTCACCTTCCTTACAAATCATTAATTTCCCTGGCACGGCAGCACGATACAAAATGATTCGGCAGCAACTCTTCCAGCCTCTGCGGCTCATTACATTTATCGCAGACGTATGGGCAGCGAGCAGCAAAGCGACATCCGGGTTTTGGATCTATTGGGGACGTTATCTCGCCTTTTAAAGTTATGCGTTCGCGCTTAGCATAGATATCCGTTGAAGGTATTGCAGATAAAAGCGCCTTAGTATACGGATGGAGAGGGGACACAAAAAGCTCCTTGGAGGGAGAGGTTTCCACAAGCTGGCCTAGGTACATAACGCATATATTGTCAGAAATATGCCTAACAACGGACAAATCATGGGTAACAAACATATAGGTCAAGCCCTGTGTCTTTTGCAAATCCTGTAACAGATTAAGAACCTGTGCTTGAATAGATACATCAAGTGCGGAAACAGGTTCATCGCATACTATAAACTGCGGACTAAGTGATAAGGCACGGGCAATACCTACTCGCTGACGGCGGCCTCCGTCCAGCTCGTGGGGGTAGGCAAGCCGCAAACGGCGGTCAACACCTACTAAATCCATCAATCGCTCTGTTTCGGCTTGTAAGCTTGCTTTGCTTTTTAACCTTTTAGAAATCAGAAGCGGCTCCTGAACAGTTTCCTCAACTGTTCGGCGTGGATTCAAGGACGAACATGGATCTTGAAAGACAATCTGCATATTTTCATTTATGTAATGCCGCTTCTTTTTGTTGATATGAGTAATGTCCTCACCATTGAATATTATCTGGCCCTCTGTACTTTCCAAAAGGTGAATTATGGTACGTCCGAGTGTTGATTTTCCGCAGCCGGATTCTCCCACAACGCCAAGGGTTTGGCCCTTTTCAATTTTAAAGCTCACTCCATCAACTGCATGAAGCTTACCTCTGGGTGTATCAAAAAACTTTTTCAGGTTTTTAACCTCTAACAGCGGCGTGCTCAAGATTATCACCCCTTTCAATTTTCTCAAGGTTGGTACAGCGGCACATATGCCCATCTCCTAAATCTACAAAAGGAATATATCCCTCATGCCCGCCACTACAGGCCTCTGTAACATAAGGGCAGCGCGGATTGAAAGCGCAGCCTTTCGGCAGGTTCGATGGATCCGGCGGTAAGCCTTCGATGGCGCACAAACGCTCAGTGTCAGAATTTATGTCTGGCAGTGAGCAAAACAGACCGACGGTATATGGGTGCCTGGGATCAGTAAAGATTTGCTCCTTTGTGCCCATCTCAACAATCCTACCGGCATAAACAACCGCCACATAATCGCAGACCTCAGCAACTACGCCTAAATCGTGCGTAATCATAATCATAGATGTGCTGTATTTGTTTTTTAGGTCATTTATCATGTCAAGGACCTGGGCCTGAATCGTAACATCAAGAGCCGTGGTCGGCTCGTCTGCAAGAATCAGGTCGGGATTGCAGGCCAAAGCCATAGCTATGACAACACGCTGCTTCATCCCCCCGGAAAACTGATGGGGAAACTCATGGTAGCGTTCGCCAGAGATTCCTACCGTCTCAAGCATTTCTTTTGCTTTTTGGGTTGCCTGCCTGCGGCCGAGCTTTTCATGCTTGCGTATAGCCTCGGTGATTTGCTTGCCAACACACATAATCGGATTTAGCGCGGTCATGGGATCCTGAAATATCATTGATATTTTCTTACCGCGTATTTTACACATTTTTTCTTCTTCCAGCGTCAAAAGGTCTTGGCCGTCAAGGCAGATTTCGCCTGAAACAACTCGTGCAGGCGGCTGGGGCAAAATCCGTATAATAGATTTTGCTATCGTCGTTTTTCCCGCTCCGGTTTCGCCCACAAGGCCAAAGGTTTTACCCTTATATAAATCAAAGGAGACATCATTTACGGCCTGAATGATTTCGCCGTCAGAAGTGTATTCCACAGTAAGCCCGCGCACCGACAAGAAGGCGTTTTTATTTGTTTCTGTTTCCAACATCAGGTGTTCCCCCCTTAATTCTTGAGCTTAGGGTCTAAGGCGTCCCGCAGACCATCACCCAGCATATTAAATGCAAGCACTACGACCATGATGCACAAGCCCGGAAAGATACATAAATGCGGGTATTTTTCAATTACTGGTTTTCCCGCAGAAAGCATAGCACCCCATTCAGGCGTAGGAGGCTGGATGCCAAGTCCAATGTAGCTTAGTGAGGCCGCCATTAATATCGTATTGCCTATCCCCATCGTTACCGAAACAATTAGAGGTGCGATACTATTAGGGAGAATGTGTCTCGATATGATGCGAAGCTTTGTGGCATTTATTTTTTCAGCAGCCTCAATATATTCCTGATTTCGTATGGTCATAATAGAGCCACGAAGCAGACGAACAGTCATCGGCACTCCACCTATCGCCAAAGCAATAATTGTGTTGATAAAGCCGGAGCCAAGGGCTGCAGAAATGGCAATTGACAACAGCATGCCCGGAATTGCCTGAATAACATCTAAAAGGCGCATAATTACATTATCAATTTTGCCTCCGTAATACCCAGCCACGGAGCCTATAATAATACCTATAAATGTGGAAACCAGAGTCGCAATTATACCCAAGCTTAATGACGCGCGAGATCCATACATCAGACGGCTAAATATGTCACGACCAAGGTCATCACAACCGAAAATGTGCTTCAGACTCGGTTTTGCGTACTTTAAGCTCATGTCCATTTTGGTATAATCGTAGGGAGCAATAAATGGAGAAAGTATCGCAACGATAATTAGGATAAGAATAATATAAAGCCCCGCCATGGCAAGCTTATTTTTACGAAGACGATGCATTACCTGCGTGAGCTGGCCTTCCTTTTTTATTCGAGTCTCCACTGTTAGTTCTTTATGCCGCACTCTTCTTCCTCCTTATCGCCTTCCTCTCGTAGTTTGCTTTGATGCGCGGATCAACAAAGGCATAGATAATGTCTACTAATAGCATAATAAAACTAAAGGTAACGCCAAGAACCAGTACTCCGCTAAGCACGATAGGGTAGTCACGGCCGTTGATTGCACTCATCATATAGCTGCCAATACCGGGTATGGAAAACACGTTTTCTATTACCACAGCACCGCCAAGCATCATACCCATACCGTTACCGACAATAGTAATTATCGGAATCAGTGCATTGGGCAGGGCATGCTTAAACAAAACCTCTCGTTCGGACAATCCCTTTGCGCGGGCCGTTGCAACATAATCGGAGCGTATAACTTCCAGCATACTTGAGCGGGTTTGGCGTGCCTGTGTTGCAATGCCCGCAAAGGAGTTTGCAATAACAGGCAAAATGAAATATTGTATGCCGCCTACCCCATACAGCGGAAGCCAGCCGAGTTTTACGGAAAACAATACTACCATCATTAAGGCAAGCCAAAAACCTGGAATAGAAACGCCAAGCAAAGCAATCATCATGCAGATCCGGTCGGCCAGTCCGTTTCTGTGCGTCGCCGCTACAATCCCTAAAGGCATTCCAATAAGTATCTGCAAGCCCATACTGGAAAGAGCAATTAACAATGTATAACGCATACGAGACATAATACCAGCTGCAACCGATGTTCCATAAAAGTAAGAATCACCGAGATCAAGATCAATAAATACCTGCTTGAGGTATTGCAAAAGCCTTATAAAATACGGCTGATCCAAGCCTAATTCAATACGCTTTTGCGCAATTTCTACCTGCGTGGCCCCAGCGCCCAGCATTAATGCCGCCGGGTCGCCGGGACAGAAGTACATAATTGTAAAAATTAAGATAGCAATTCCAAGCATGACAGGAATCATCAGCAAGAGTCTTTTTAATATATATCGGGCCATACTAAATCCTTTCTGCCCCGCTATGAGATGAAGACAGGGCATTGGGGGAAAGTTTGGCGGCCAGCTCTTTGTATGCAAACCAGCCGCCGTCTGACAATGCGTTGATCATGGATTGTTAATTCTATTTGAAGGAGTATTCACAGGCACCGGGTGTTGTCTGCCCGCGGGCGTCAACGACAATCTTAGATATTTTTGTGGTATGGGCTATGTTGGTCATGCTTTGTGCAAGACCTATGCCATAGCATTGCTCTTTAAGGTACTGGTGGAAGGCGTCCATACTAGCGTCGTCATGGGAATCGACGTCCATTGCAGTTTCAAGTAAGCTTTGCAGCTGGTCGTCTTTTACAAAGTTCATAGCTCCATCGTGCTTATAGCCGCTCCTATCCCAAGCAAGTTTCCAGACGTTGACGAGGTAGCTTGTGGAGCCGGCCTGGTCAAGCATTAAGTCCCACTGCTCCGGCTGGTACTTGTATGTATTACTAAGCTGTGCATCATAGGGGTTAATATTTACTGTTACGCCTATTTGAGCCAATTGGGCTTGCATAATGGTAGCAATCTTGGTTGTTACATCACCGGATACAATCATCAGATTTATATTGAGGTCGGATACGCCAGATTCAGCGAGAAGCTGCCTTGCCTTATCAAGATCCGTATCATAGTAGTCCTCGTCAAGCCAAGATTCAACATAGTCGGCATAGTTTGTGTTGCCCCATGTTTTTGCAATATTTCCGTTTCCGTCAAACGCACCATCTACTATTTGCTGAAGGTCGATTGCGTAGGCTATGGCTTGACGGAATTCTTTATTGTTTGCAAAAGCTCCCTGCTCCTCATCGCAGTTATATACCAGGAAATAAGTCAGGTTATCAGGAACCGGCGTAACGTCAAATCCGTCCTTTCCCATAAAGTCTTCAACGTCCACGTCGCTAAGCCAGTTAGTCACATCAATTGCGCCTGTTTTGAGCGCATTGGTTAACTGGGAACCATCCGGAATAATATCAAATTCAATAACATCTACATTATGCTTGCTCGTATTTTGTAATTTGCTCTCATCAGTTTGCCAGTAGCTATCTGTTTTGGTAAATACCATTTTTGAGCCGGAGACAAATTCGGTGCATTTGTAAGCTGTAGTAGTTATGGGGTCTGTGGCCATTTGGTCTGCACTTGCTTCAAAGGCAGCCTTTGTTACAATAGGACACTCCATCCAAAGTGCGCCAAGGTCGCCGATTGAAAGCGTATCAAACTTAAACTGCACCACATATTCACTAATAGCTTCTACGCTGTTAATTGAACGAAGCTTGGGCAGGTTACCGTACTCTATGCCGGAATTATAGCTGAAGGCCACATCTTCGGCTGTGAGATGATTGCCTGCCTGATCATATATGTAATCATAAATTTCGCAGTTGTAGGTAAGATCGTCGATTTTCTTATAATCCTTCATTAAAACACCGTACATTTCTCCGCCCTCTTTGATGGCAAGAAATTCATATGCAGTGTATAGGATTCCGATACGTCCCGGTGACATACCTTGGAATGGACCGATATTCTGTGGGTCGTGCGCCAACCCAACGACTACCTTTGATTCACCGGAAGGTGCAGTAGTGCTGTCTGGTTGATTGCCGGAGCTGTTTGGTGCAGAAGTTGAGCCGTCGCTATCCTGGCCCTGTTTTGCATCTCCGCAGCCTGCAAAACACATAAGCACAAGAATGCTTGTCAAAATGACTGCAATTACCTTAGATGCTGTTTTTTTGGCTTGTTTTTTCACTTCTAAATCTCCTTTTAGATATTTATTTAAGACCCTAACTCGCTAAATACAGCAGTCACCTTGTCGTATATGCTTTGTATTACTGTATTTAGCAGATTGCTGAAACCATTTCAGCGGCTTTTGATGTTACTAGCTATTAATCAAATTAGATAAAAGCTTTAATGACTCTTCGGATAATATTTCTGCCGCCCCAAGGGCAAACGGTGAATTCATTGCTTCGTATGTAATGCGCTCGTATGAGCTTGCATCTGCCATATATTTGGCGCCTCCGTTTACCATCGTCAGTACTAGTGTCACCTCGAAGGGTGCCTTTTCAACAATTTCCATCGCCGTCACACAATTAAGCTCAGGCTTCACGCATAACAAAGCCACCGGTCCTATACTTAAGGCCTCAATGCTGATTTGCTTCTGCCCATCTGGCTTATATTCATAAGTGCGTGTTGGTATAAGCTCATGCAAGTTTCTCTTCATTTGCTTTGACGGTACAAAAAAATCATGGCTTATATATTTAATTACCGTATCCTTCAACGGCATTGCAGCTTCTATGGCAAGTCTGGAGCTTTCCGCCATCTTTAGGCCTAACTCACGGCAGATATTTAAACCTTCGGCACCTATATCTTTTTCTTCCAGGCTGCCATCATCAGCAAGGTATAAAGTTTTTGCTTTTTCCACAGGAGCCTGGTCCCCGGCTGCTCCTAATAAAAACATGACTATAGCACCCGGGTATTGTTCCTCCAGTGTTGCGCATGCTACACCGGCAAGATCGCTTGAAACCGCTTTACCGCCATCCGGAAGTCTTGAGTCATCTAATACAGATGACTGAACTGAGTAATGAATAAGAATTAACGAGGGCTTGCCTGCTTCTGTTTCCATGCAAATTGCTGTCAGCGTCTTGTCTGACGGACCTGTTCCGCAGTTGGAAACCCACCAGCCGTCTGGTGTTTCAAAGTCTCTGTTTATGTTGACGTGACATTCGCTTTGCCCTAGCTTTGGCAGCACGAGAGCAATATTCATCATTGCCTTACGTGCAGATTCGCGCGCTGCCGTATATATTGCCCTTTGCAATGCTCCCTTTTTATTTCTGGCCTCGGAACTTTTCAATATCTTATCCGGCATAATATGCGGTGCAGAAAATGTATGAGTTACACAGATAAAACAGTTTGCCTCTTTAACCATTGTTTCTTCACTTAAAATCTTTTTTAACTCGTCTACTTCCTCCTGCGGAAGTGACGTAAGCTCTAAAGAAAGAATAGCTATTTTCTTCTCGTCATGAAGGACGGCAGTTCTTGCATACAAGGGGCTGCATAGTGTTGAAAAGCCCTCAACAGGGAAAAAATCCTCCGGAAAAAATATTTCACTTCTCCCTGCACCTGCTTTCAATACAATCACCTCGCTTTATACTCATTGATGCAATTTGAACATCTTTTATCTTTGAGGCCATTTTATTTTATTAATTATTAACAATCAAACCGTTTTTTGGTATCATTTATGCAGAAACTGCAATAATCATTTTTTAAATATAATATGCGCAGAAAGGCAAAGCGAATTTATGACCATTGATTACATTCGAGAATTTGTTGTGCTGGCTGAGATAGAAAACTTTATGGAGGCGGCCGACAGACTTTCTATTTCGCAGTCATCCTTAACTAGGCATATTAAAAGCATCGAGAATGATTTAGGAACGCAGTTGTTTGACCGCACGACTCGAAAAGTTACGCTGAACCATTTCGGTAGACTTTTTTTACGATATGCAAAGGAAATAAGCCGCATACACTACGAATGTGAGACAGCCTTTTATAACGAGCTGCAAGGTGTGCATGGGAATGTGAGGGTTGGCTCAATACCAATTATGATTCCGTATAAGATCACAAATGTTCTTGCAAGATTCCAGAGGGAAAACGCCGCATTTTTCCTTGATGTAGTAGAAGCCGATTCGCTAGAGCTTATCAAGATGCTTCGTTCCGGTCAGTGCGATTTTGCCTTTATCCGTCAGTCGGATGATTCTGACAATGAATTTAATAAGCTGCCCTATGCTTCTGATACGCTAGTTGCCCTGGTTCCGGAGTCTCATTTTCTTGCAAAAAAGGAAGTGATACAAATCTCTCAGCTAAACCATGAATCCTTGCTGCTGCTTGCGAAAGACACCTTCATGTATTCACTATGCGTGGGAGAATGTCGTAAGGCGGGTTTTGAACCTCATGTAACCTTTTCAGGGCATCGTGCGGATAATATTCTCGACCTTGTAAGCGAGGGTATGGGCATTGCCCTATTAATGAAAAAAGCCTCATCAAGCCTAATAAAGCCGGGTATTGCCGTTATAAACATTGAACCGCCCATACGCTCGGTTATTAGTCTGGCGTACCCCAAACATGTAACCATGTCTGAACCGGCAAAGCATTTTTTGAACTTGGTGAAAACCTTTGAAATATAAAATTAATAATATATACCTGGTATTTAGTGATATTATGGCATCTCTTCATTTTTTATTAGCAAATTAAAAAATTGGCCGGATAGTCCGGCCACTATGCTAAGAAAGCTGAATCAAATGGTTTTCACTGTTCAAAACTACAAATTTGGGTTCTTTAACTAACCACAAAACTACTTGATTGCAGACAAAGCTTTCTCGATAAGCATAATATTTTCCCCCGCTACTTCTTTCCAAGATAAGTCACCCGCAAAATATGATTGCCGCATAAAACCATCCCATGCTACTTCCATAATTGAGCTGGAAGCGACTTCCTGTATTATTTGGCTGTAATTAGCAAGTTGCTGCTCAGAATTACGCTTTTTGATGTATTCATAATAGCGTTGCGGAGGATATGCAGATCGAAGTCACCTTGCCTGGATAAAAGAAAGACATCAGAAAAATCTCTCATTCTGGTATTCGCTGTACCTCTGGCAATTATTGTTTCAATTTTCTCCGCAAGCATGGTTTCAAGGTTGTAAGCCATAAGTTGAATGTTGCGATCTACAAACATCAGCTTGTAATTGTAAGAAATCGCTTTCGGAGTAATGACATCGTCAGTTGACAAATCGATTCGAATAGTCTGTCGAATCTGGTCAAAACTTCCCTGAAGTGTAAAGCGTATTCCGGGATAGTCAAGGTCTTCCATAATGACTGAGACTCTGGTCAGGATGAAATCAACGTGGTCGTTAAGCGGTACGTCAATGATCTCCTGAATAATTTGTGTCGCATCTTTCTCATTTAGAGGTATGCTCTTCACAGTAGAATCAATATCCAATGTGGCGCGCAAATCAAGGCCAACTAGTGATGCAATAAGGAGGCCGCCTTTCAACACGAAATTCTTTTGATAGGAAGAAACTGATATCCGTTCCAAAAATCTTTCCATAAAGAAATTGCGTAAGTAAATCTGTGATTTATTACTATCACCATGAGACAGATTATGAATCTTAGCCTTCAGTTGCCGAGCATCTTGAATCATAGCAGCACTTCCATATACTTTCTCATTTCTCCTTCCAGATTAAACGCCCTGGCATAACGCATTAAAAGGGGAATGTTCTTATCCGTGCGTTCAATATATAGTTTGAAAGCTGTTTGGAAAATTTGAATATCAGTATTGGCTTTGTTAGCAAGCAGGTCGCAGATGGCTCGTTCCTTATCATATGCCGCTACCTTATGGCCTATAGGAGTCTCTAAACTTGTTTTCCCGATTAAATATTGCTCCTTATGAAGCTGAAAGACTCTAATTTTTCGTTTACGTAAATGTGAAGCATTGTATCCGCGTGGAGCAGATACAGTAATCTCAAAAGGCTCGCGCTCCATAAGATCATTTAAAAATAGTGCTGTTTCATGAGAAAAACATACACGCTGATTTAAAATGCTGATAGCATAAAGCTCATCTTCCCATGCATCATCACTTTTATATAAGCCTCTTCCCACACGTTTTAAAGAGTTTTTAGATACAAAATCATAGAAATATGGTGCTGAAATGTCTAGAGCCAGGGCATCACTAATCAAGATGTAGCCATTGCCCATCTGTAATAATGCATCAAGCTGATCAATCTTCCTCATGACTTCACCTTCTTTCCACGCTACAAATTATATATTTCTGTAGCGCGAGAGTAAAGTCTTTTGAAAACCTGTATTCCGTAGTCTTTAACAAAGCAATATCATTTTTTGTCAGCAGAAAATCGTGTCTTTTATAAACCTTCCAACGCCATGTTGAAATATTGAAAGAACGAGTATCAATAAGGACGGCGAGCAAGCAAGTTTTTAGTCTTATCCTGACACAGACAAATACGACTATGACCCAAACGGCTCCGCCCTGCTCCGCATGTTTGGCGAGATAACTTAGATAGATAACTTAGGATAACTTAGGTGCCAGGCACCTAAGTTATCCGACAATACAACTCATTCATATCGTTTGTGCTAATAACCCACAGTCTCCCAGCACTCAAAAGGCGCTGCAATCTCCTCGCAGACGTACACGGTTGATTCAAGTATTTGTAATATGGAGCTGGGCACGAGAGGCGTGACCGGCCCCGTTATTATCAAGCGGGAGATCATGCGCTGCCAGGAGGAGAACGTGCCATTGGTCAGCAGCGCGTGGAGCTCTATGCGCGTGCGCGAACGTGCTACATCTGCCGGACCTATGGTTGCGGCCTTGGGCGGAACGGCGGCAATGTCTCCTGACTGGCCGAACACGCCGTGCAGCGAGTTCTGCGCAACCGTCAGCGGATTAAGCGAAAGTATGCGAGCATCCTGTTTCAGGTAGTCGTCTATGCTGTCGGTAATGAATTCTTCCACCGGATCCACAAACGCTATGTGTCCTGTCCAGCCGGGGCTGGAGTAGCATGCGTCAGCACCGCCGTCTCCGCATTCCGTAATCAAATCAGAATAATGGTCTATATTCTTGTTCGTGGGATAGTACACGTGATCGATCGGCATGCGCAGCTCGGGGTCTATCTGCTTGTAAAAGTATTCCAGCATGGAGTGCGCAAAACCAGCCTTGTAGGTTTCCGGCGCTATGTTGCCGTCCTGATCCGCCCATTCATCCATGGCGAAAAGATAAACGTTGCGGCAGTTCACCCTGTGCAGGTTTATAAGCTGTGCCACGGGCATATAAGTTTCCGGCTCCGGATTGCCCAGTATGAACACCTGCTTCACATTCTGGTCGTCGGACATCTTTATGCGGGTGAACAGATCACCTATAATAATCGGGTGGGGATTCTTTGTTACCTTCACGGTCATCTTGTCGTTGGAAAACTTCTCAAGGTCCTTGCCGTGCACGTTGCGCGCCTTTTTCAGCGCCTCTTTGTCTTTAAAGGGCACAAACGGTGCGGGATCGAATACGAATTCACTCATTGCTACAGCCTCCTGTATTGTTTGTATTGTAAACAAGCGCTTGCTTGTCCATACCTTCTCTATTCCTTACCGGGGCGTGACGCACGTGCCGGTTTGCAAGGGTTCCTGCACGGCCTCAAGTATGCCTATTACCTCCACGCACTGCCGCGGCGGGCACAGCGCTGGTTCGCGCCCGTTTCCACGAAGGTGCATGGTAAAGGGGTAGGCGGGCGTCATGTTGGCGCTGCCGTCCACCACTGCCTTTACGCCGTTTTGGAACACCAGCTTGGTTATTATAACATAGGTAACTTAGGTGCCAGGCACCTAAGTTTTCAAACAGAAGTCTACTATACATTCCCAAGTTATAGTCCACGTAGCAAGACTATTATTGTACTTAAAAACACAAAGGAAGACAGTGGAAGTGACCGTAATGTATACCTTCCCGCTGCGGTTTATGACAAACTTATGCACTTGCGACAGATGCAGGAAAAGGTAAAAGAAGAGTATGGAAGTGACTGCTATTTTGACCATGGGATGATGATTTTGGAAATGTCAACGTATGCATGTCCAAAAGTGATCAAATAAGAATGTACACTTTTACTGGGATGGGTCCAATTTCTATGCCCCCCTAGGGGGGCATAGAAATTAAGCGCGTTCATATATGGTCATTGTCTTTCGATTGAAATCTCCTCATCTTTCTTCATTAAATCTTTTGTCCGGTAAGAATCTCCCACAATTGTTATCACGTGCGAATGGTGGAGCAACCTGTCAAGTATAGCGCTGGCAATAGTGGGATCCTCAAAGAGATCTCCCCAGTCCGAGAACTGGACGTTTGAAGTGACAATGACACTCTTTTTCTCATAGCGCTTGTCAATAATCTGGAAAAGGATTTTCTCATCACCTTTTAGGATGGGCAGGAAACCCAGCTCGTCAATAATCAGGAGCTTGTAACGGTTGTAATACCTCAAGCTTGACTCCAGACGGTTTTCATCTCTGGCTTGCCTCAGCTTTGCTAAGAGTTCATGTGCCTTAATAAAATAAGTTAAGGCGCCTTTCTTTGCTGCCTCTATGCCTAAAGCAGTTGCAAGATGAGTCTTGCCTACACCCGGAGAGCCCAGGAAGACAATATTTTCTGCTCTATCGGTGAACTCTAAAGTAGCTAAATCATAGATCTGACTCTTGTTAACCATAGCTTGGAAAGTAAAATCAAAATCTTTCAGCTCCTTCAGATGAGGGAATCCCGCTGTCATAATTTTATTCCTAATAGAACTAAGTTTCTTTTGACCGGCCTGCTTGTTAATCAAGAGATACAAGGCTTCCAGAGTATTAAGTTCACGCCGGTTCACCTTGTCCATTATCTGAGGCAGCTCTTCTGCCAACTTATCTAATTTCAAATACATAAGGTCCTCAATCAGGGCCTGGTAGGTGTCTGCTTCATTACTGGGCATTGTAGAAATCTCCAATCTTCTTCAAATTAGCCAAGGCACGTGTCTCTATATCCTCAGCATAGGGTTGTGTCAGGCTTAGTTGATGGAGGTAATGCTCAGTCAGGT
>LFSM01000118.1:509-818 GCA_001512745.1 Clostridiales bacterium DTU032 | reverse complement strand
GTAAATGATAGCCTCTAAATGCTCAGTTTTGATCAAATAAGGATGTACAAAAAAGATATGTAAGTGCTAACCTTCCTCGAGGAGGTAAGGTATGCACTACAGATTAAATTTTGATACAGAGGTCGAGATAAGCTGTCTCGAAGACTTAGCAAAACTGAAGACATTAATGGAGGCCTTAAAGATGAAGCCAAACATAAGCAAAATAGCGCGAGATCTTGACTGCGATCGCAGGACAGCTAAGCGCTATTATGAAGGAGACACGCCTACAGGCAAAAGAAATAAGCCGTCATATTTAGATCCACATTATGA
>LFSM01000118.1:0-405 GCA_001512745.1 Clostridiales bacterium DTU032 | reverse complement strand
TGGCGGTATTTAAGAAGAGAAGGTATTTTAGACTGCCCTGAGTCCACCTTGCGCCGTTACATTTCCGATCGGCCGGAGCTGCAGGCATACTTTGACCGACAAAAACCAAATCGCACATATGGACCCTCTGCTACCGTTCGCTTCGAGACGGGCCCCGGCGAGCAGGCACAGCTCGACTGGAAAGAAGACATAAAGTATGTCACTAACACTGGCGAGGAAATAGTTGTAAATGTACTGGTCCTAGTATTGGGCTATTCCAGACTAAAGCTATACGCTCTTACTACTAGCCGCATTCAAAGCGTACTGATTTCGTATCTGGTAGAGTTTTTCGAGATTATTGGCGGCGTTCCGGAAGTATTACTAATAGACAATTTAAGCACAGCCATGGATCAGTCCCGAAGCTTA
>LFSM01000022.1:16151-17941 GCA_001512745.1 Clostridiales bacterium DTU032 | reverse complement strand
AAAACAAGACACAAACAACAGTTTAGATATTTCAAGTGTAAACTTGACAGGGTGCAGCTCACAGGCACGATTTCATGCACTACGTTCTCTGCATAGATTGGTGCCTGGCACGATTTCATGCAGCTTGCATCACTCGGTGCATCATTTGGTGCCTGGCACCATTCTATGCGGTGCACCATTCTATGCAGAACGCCATTCTATGCAGCTTAAGATTTTTTGAAAATCCGCTTGATCGGTTTGCTGATCTGATCTTTTTCATAGGTGTTCAGACCCAGATACCACATAGAGACAAGATATATTGCAACATATAGAAGGCCGAAAGCCAGCAGCGAAGACAGACGGTGCAAGTCAGCAAAGTGCTTGATCAGAACACCGCTGATTAGTGGCGCAAGTAAAGCAGGAATAAACTTCAAAATCTGCTTCCAGAAATAGGCCATATCCAAACCGACTTTGAAATGATTATAGAGATTCATTGCCAGGCCATTGCCCAGAATCATAGATATAGCAGTACCTGCAGCCGCACCGACCGGCCCATAAGCACGGGTAAGAGGAATACTGACAAAGAGATTGCCTACAGCCATCAGCAAATACATGACCGATCGAAACTTATGCATATTTTTCGCTCTTTGAATCTCGATGCCGATAGTCTGAACCAGAGAAATCGTCACCGGCAGGAGAAGGAAGAGGGCGACATAATAAGAATCAGCATAATTCTGCCCCGCCCACTTCATAACAAATGGCTTGCCGAAAAACACAAAGGCGCTGGCAATCAAAGCCAGGATAACGAACTGAATACGACCGATTTTCGTGAATAAGAGTGTAAGTTCATTATTATCATCCCTGTCCGCAACCATACGGTGAACTTTCGGAATAAAGACATTTGAAACAGCCAGTGAGATCTGACGATAATAATTGTTTATCGTTGCAGCCACACTATAAACAGCAACGCCAATTGTTCCCTGGAAACGGCCGATCAGAAACTTATCTACATTCCAGTTGATCTGGTCAACCAGCATATTGATGAAAATATAAAAAGAAAATACCGACATCTCCTTCATCAGGGAAGCTTCCATATTTTTGAAAGAGAACTGCATCTTCAGTTTCCGGATACTGTAAGCTGCATAGGCCAGCTCCACCAGCAAATTCACCACACTGGTTGCCAGAGCATAGCCAATCGAGCCATATCCCAGAAGCAAAGCCGGCAGCACCAGAAAAGGGCTGGTTAAAGTCTTGATCAGCTGGATAAGTTTTTGAAAAACGAAACGTTCATTGGCAGTAATATGTGATGTAAAAACAATGCCGGGAAAAGAAAAGCCCAGATTCAAGACCAAAATATACATGAGGATTTTTGCTTTTTCCAGCTCTGCCAGATTCAGTTCACTGCCAAAAACCACATCAGTATATTGAGCCAGAATAAAGCCGGCCACAACTGCTACTAAGCCTAATACTGAGAAGATGATCAGAAACATACCATTTAAGGTAGCCAGCTTGTCCTTTTCTTCCTCGACCTTGTAGCGCGAAAAATATCTCATGTAGGCGCTGCCAAAACCAAAATTCAAGACACCCAGGTAAGATACTACAGAGGCAACCAGGTCATACAGACCGTACTCGCTTTGTCCCAATAAACGCAAAAGGACAGGTGTGAAAACCAGAGAGACCAGAAAGCCTATCCCCATCTGGATATAAGTTAATGTCGCACCTGCTTTTCGTTGATTGATTGCCATCTGCTACCCTGATCCAGTTAAAGTCTTCGCATGACGCAGCCTATATGAAGCTGAACGAGCATCAGC
>LFSM01000022.1:0-16101 GCA_001512745.1 Clostridiales bacterium DTU032 | reverse complement strand
GCTAAGTGAAAGCTGCCTCTTCCAATTCGAAGCATTATAGTTTTCAACTTATGTATAATGTAGGAGATGAAAAAGATATTAATTGTCAACCGAAAATCAACAGACAATTTGGGCGATATAGCCATCGGCACCGCCCTTGCTCAGCTTTTTTTAAAAAAAGACTGCCAGGTCTATCAGCTTGAGTTTTCCCGCTTTGGAAAAGATATCGCCTCCTTCGGGCAAAGTAAGGCTTCCCCTGCTTGCGGGACAGAGACGAAGACAAATAAATTTCAAAATATTTTGAAAAAATGTAAATATTTCCTTGCCCGAAGCCTTCCTAAAACCATCTGGTTTGTCCGTTTCGGTCAGGGCGTCTTGCGCCAGATCCGCAGCATCCCCAAAGATGAAATAGACTTAATTGTTATTGGCGGCGGTCAGTTAATTCAATCTGAAAAATGGAACGATCAATTCGCCTATGCTTTCAGACTCTGGGACTGGATGAACCGCCACTTGTTCAAAACTAAGCTGGCCGTATTAAGTGTAGGAGCCAAAGAAGCTTTTAGCCCCTATGCCGCCAGATCCTTTAAAAGCGGCTTGTCGCATGCTGATTTTATTTACGTACGTGACCATCATTCAAAACAGGTCCTTGACCGGCTTAGCTCCGATTTAGATGTGAAGATTATGCCTGATGTAGCCTTTTCTCTATGCCCCGGCAAAGAGAGGCAAAAAGCGGGAAGCAGGGCAGATAAGCTGGCCTTAGTTGGGATTTATAATTATGACAGCTACTGCAAAATCCACTCGCTCGAATTAGACAGGTCTGCCTATTATCAAGGCTGGAAAGACAAAATAGAGGACCTGAGCACAGCAGGCTTCAAAGTAAAGTTGTTTTACTCCACTGGTACTGACAAGCTGGAAACTCAGCGTTTTTCTGAATATCTGGGAGGAAAATATGAAATCGCCGCAGCTGATTCATTAAGCGATTTAATAGAGCTGCTGAATTCTGCTGACTACGTTTACTCCGGCAGGATGCACGCCCTGATTCTGGCCCTGGTATCCGGCTGCCAGGCCCAGGCATTTATTACCAACACAAAACTAAAAGTCTTTAATGAAACATATCTCGAGCAAAGTCCTGACCTGGAAGCCCTTCGTCAGGAAATTGAACAAGCGATCGATACTGTTTTAACCTCACTGTCTGACAGCTAAAGGGCCCTCACTGGCTAAGCCTCGTATATGGCCATTAACTTTCTGGCCAGCTGGTCGCCGTTGAACTGCTCAAATATCCCGGATCTTACTTGTTGGTGCTCGAAATTGTCAATATTTTCGTACATGTAGTTCATTTTCCGGGAGAGGTCCTCCCTGTTTCCATCCTCGAAAATTACACCTTTACTGTCATCCAGGTAAATCACAATCGGCATATTGGATGAGGCAATGACCGGAATTCCCATGGCCAGTGCTTCAATAAAAGGAACACCAAAACTTTCATAATGGCTGGCAGAAACATAAACATCGGTCCCGGTCAAAACTTCAAAAACCTGGTCTTTGGGCAGACTGCCCCGGAACTTGACCTGATCTTTACAATCTCTGCTGACCAGCCCTTCCAGTGTCTTTCTTTCGGGACCATCACCAACTATATTTAATTTTACTGCCTGCTTGTTTTGAAACAGATCCTGAAATGACCGGATCAACAAGTCCACCCGCTTGAGCTCCTTCAAACTGCCTATATAGGTAAAAACAAAGTCATCATCCTGCTTTTTTTCCCGCTCATAAGGCTGAAAGAACTCATCCGAGATCATATTAGCTATGACCCTAAGCTTTTCACCGCCCTCCTTTCCCGTAAGTTCCTGAATGCTATGCTTCAGATCCTCGCTGACACAAATTGTCGTTTTCGCTGCGGATACAGCATGTTTTAAAACAGCTGCCTGTTCTTCGGAAATCTTTTTCTCCTTAATCCATGACCAGTGCTCAGTCAGGACCAGCTCGATACCTTGCTCTCTGATAAAATCAATTATTTCATCAGTCAGGATCATGGTTGGAAAATGAACATGGATCAGGTCGGGCTTGCCATACGCAGCCCGGTATTCCCGAAAAAGCTTTTTAAACAGCTTAAACCTGACCTGACTGTAAAGGCTGCCGAGAGATCTTCCCAGAGGAAAATAATAGCCGACGGTGTCAATGCCCCGGTAGTTTTCATTAATTTTCCTGATCTTTCGGGTAGTAAGGATGGAGTCTGTCTCCAGAAAGATATATCCGACCTTAGCATATGCAGCCAGAACTCCTGCCTGTTCAAACTCAAACAAACCCAGAGAGCCTGTTTTTTTAGTTGGAAGCGTTCTGCCAAAAACTAATACATGCATAATAAGCTCCAGTCTGCTTAGCTATATTCTCTCAGTAAAAGATCAGGAGAAAATCTGTCCAGTATCATATCTTCCCCATTCTGATCAAAAACATGAAAGCGCTCATAGATCTCTTCCAGAACTTTAATCGCTTCTGCTAGCGAGTCAGTTGTGAAAAATATTCTGGCGATTATTTGCCCCAAAGTTCCGATCATGGACTCTGTTATGGTCTCAGCCGGCTGCATCTTGAAAGCACAGTCGATCAGCTGAGGAATGGCCAGGATCTCAGCCAGGCCTTCTATCGCGGAGATTGTGCCTGCTTTGCCTAATATAGTGGCATTAAAACCGTATCTTTTATTTTTTTTGATGTTTTCATTGATGAAAGCATAATCCCCGGGAGGATTTTTCCCGGTCAGGCTATGATGCACCATAAGCTTCAGGGGATTAAAGCCATAGAGACTTTCCTGCAGTTTGTATTCCAGCGTACCGGTAGGGCGATAGCCGATATCATAGACCAGGGGGATCTCATCCTGCACGATACACTGGGCAAACAAAATCCCATTCTGCAGTTCAAGGTCCTTAAACATTTCCATCAGAGGCGGACCAGTATTTTTACGGAAAGCTGCATCATAAGAAGACGGCATGCTATAAAGAAGAGGCAGGGCTATCTTGTCACCCTGAGTTTTGGACAAAAACCTGTTAGCTGTTCCGCTGAGATAAATCTCACCGTCAAGAAAGAGAAAGAAGGCCGTCATCTCTTGCCGCTTTTCAATATAAGGTTCTATTAAGTAATCCACCGGATCCTGACCTGCATTGCTGTTAATCAGCTGCTGATAATCTGCGAAATTATCCAGCTGTACTAAGCCTTTGCCTCCGGAACCTTTGACAGGTTTCAGAAGCACGGGATAATTGGCAAAGTTTTCATCCAGCTGGTCAATTTTATACTCGGGCAGAGTCGGTACAGCATAGTGGCGAAACAATTCCTTGTAACGTTTCTTGTCTGTCAGAATTTCAAACTGTTCGATCGTACCATAGCAGGGCAAGTCAGCTCTCCGGCAGATTCTTGCCAGAGGCAGCAAGTATGAGTCGGTATAACCGCTAAGCACACCATCATAGGACTGATTCTCAATAATTTCCATCAGTCCGTCGTAATCTTCGATGCTGACGTCGAAATACTCATCTGCCATCACTTTGACCGGTGATCGCAGGCTATCGTACCAATCCGTTACCCCAACCCACACACCCATGTCATGAGCGATGTCATATATTTCCTTCATATTGCGGGAGCCACCCAAAAGCAACAGCTTCTTATTTTTTAAGCTCACTTTTAATCTCCGTCGTATCCAAATACCCCGGTCGCTGTACTTGCCTGATTTCGTCCAGGTTGCCGACACCGCCGGGAGAACCCGAGACTAAAACATCTTCTCGGCTGAAGACCTTTTTTATAGTTCGCAAGATAATCAAGGCATCCTTCTTAAAGCTGATATTATCAACATATTCAATATCCAGAGCCAGCCGCTTATCCCATTCCAGTGCGTTGCGCCCGCTGATCTGGGCCAGTCCGGTCAGGCCGGGGCGCACCTCGTGCCTGCGCGCCTCTGTTTCAGTATAAAAGGGCAGGTACATTCGGGACAAGGGTCTGGGACCGACAAAAGACATGTCCCCTTTAAAGATATTCCAAAGCTCGGGAAGCTCATCCAGGGAAGATGAGCGCATAAATTTTCCAAAGGATGTCAGGCGTTCTGCATCAGCCAGCAATTTTCCTGACTCATCTTTCCGGTCAGTCATGCTGCGGTACTTAACCAGGCAAAACAGCTTTTCATCCTTGCCCGGTCTTAGCTGCCGGAAAAAGACCGGAGTGCCCAGCTTAAAGAAAACAATCAGGCTAAGAAGCAAATACAAAGGCGAAAACAATATGAGGAAGAATCCTGAAAAAAGCAAATCCAATAATCTTTTAATAACGGATTTATACAAGCTGCTTGTCTCGCTTTCTGAGCTCTTCATAAAACTCTTCTTCAACAATATCATACAAACTGTATTCGGCAATCCACCCGCTGGCCTCGCGAAAGAGACTTGCATCGACGGAACTGTTAAGCTGATTGGCTTCTGCGGGGATACGGTTAATCTTCAGGCTCAAGGCATTTTGCCGAAAAAGCTCTTCGATACTCTGCGCTATGTCCTCAATCGTATACTGTTCATCACTGCCGATATTGTAGACTTTATTCCACTGCTCTTCCCTGTCCAGTCCGGCAGCTGACAGGAGAGCTCTGGCAGTATCTTTAACATGTGTATAGGAAAAAATCTGACCGTTGAGATTGATCGATATCTCATGGTCATCCAGAGCCTTTTTGACCAGGCGTGATGTGATCCGCTGCGGGAAATTCGGTCCGACCAGACTGGAAGGGCGCAGGTTAAGGTAGAGGACGCCATATTTTTCAGAAAACTCTCTGATCCAATTCTCAAGATAGTATTTGCCCAGGTCATATAATTCGCTGACATGGGGCAGGTCACTTTCTTTGGCGGGGAATTTGCGCTGCGGGTCGTAGACACTCTGTGAAGATATATTCACGTATTTTTTGCAGCCACTTGCCTGCAGCTTTTTAAAAAGGGCGAAGGTCCATTGGCAGCTGCTTTTGATCGGCTCAAAGTCCTGACTGCGGGCATAGGCCAGATTGATCAGGGTATAGGCTGACAGGTCCTGCTTGCTGAGCAGAAAGTCTTCATTTGTGAACAGAGCTATTTTTGAACTCCCGGCATAATCTTTGAGCTGATCAGTTCTCAAATCTAAAGCAATAACTGAAGAGACAGTATCTTTTTCTTTAAGCAGGTCCAGTAATTCTCTGCCCAGAAAACCTCCGGCCCCGGAAATAAGTAATTTCATATTTTCACCTCTAAACAGATCAGTCTTAAAGAGTGCTGATGTAGCCCTCCAGTGCCTCTTTTATTCTGCTCATATCTTCCGCCTTGTAGCGCTGATCAATTGGCAAAACCAGGATCTGCTCGTAGATATACCTGGTCTGACGACTAAGTGTATGCAGATTATGAAGGGCAGGCACAGGCCAGATCACGGGAGCATAGATTTTTTCCCTGATCAGATATGACTGCAGTTCATCCCGTTTGCCTGCCTGCACATAGAAAGGAAAGTACAAAGGAGTATTATTTTCCGGCAAGTCAGGAAAAATAACTTGGCCAATTTTCGGCCAGGCCGGAAATGACAACAAGTTCAGATAATTTTCCCTGCGTTGTTGCTTCATCGAATCAAAATCATAGGAAAAATAAAGTTTTTGTGCCAGGTCAGACATCTCGTGGACCTGCATTTCGCTCTCCAGCAGGAAGTATGCCTGTTTGTAGAGCTGGCTGAACTCGTCCTTGCTGCCTTGGCCCAGGTCAATATATTCAGCTTTCAGCTGATAGGCTTTCTGCATGAGATCCAGCATTTTCTTGTCCTGGGGCAAGATCTCCTGCGGGAAAAATTTACCTTTCAGCTTAAGGCAGATGGCGCCATCCGGGAAAGGCCCCCATTTACGGATGCTGGCCATCAGGTAATCGACCTGAGGGTATTCTATCTTTGAGCAAAAAGATTGTGTGTCGTCAAAAATATATTTGACATCACTGCGCAATGCTTCATCCATCTGCAAGGTTTCAAAACCGAAATAGGGATGTAACATGACTACACTGGCCTTGTGGGCTTGGCTGAGCAGGTTGATCTCACTGCAAGACGTTTGCAGGTTTTTTTTCAGGGGATAAAAATGAATCTGGTAATTCTCCAGCAAGAAAGCGTGGATTACACTATTGCAGGTGAATTCCGGCAGTAGAGCAACCCTGTGCTCCTGGTCTATATCCGGATCCTGCTGCATATCTATCAGGCAAAAACGGATGGCCTGCCTGCCACTGGAAAGATAATGTATATCCCCTATATCCCTTTTCAGGCCCGGGCTCTTGACATGATAATCTGACAGAGATTCCATCTCCGCTGAAGACAGATAAAACTTGCTTCCGATCTCTCGCATTTTCCACCATAATGCCCCCTTAAATCTTTCGGGGCAAAGCCTCTGAACTTCCTATTCTATAGTTCTATGACAGTATACACTTTCAGCGCTGAAGGCAATTCAAACTTGTGATTAATCGCTCTTAAGCATTGAAAAAAAGTAGATCAGCCAGATAATACCGTTGGAAACTGCGATAGCAACAGTAAAGCCCAACAGTCCTCCCCAGTATGCGCCAAGCGGTGCCAGTCCGGTAAAGAAAATAATCTTTAATAAATTAATATATTTAATCGCACTGATCTTATAGTATCTCAGGAAAATTACCTTTAGTACCGTCGTGCCGGTAGCAAAAGCTGCACTTATCGCCAATGGAATAATGATTGAAAGCACAATCTCTAAAAATTGCCTGTATAAGAGATAAGTTGCAAGATAGATCAGCGGATAGCTGATCAGGGCCAGAGCGATGACAATAATAAGGTTGGCCCTTAGCATACGTCTGGTCAGCCTGCGCTTGTCATCTCCTGCATCAGTGGACAGCCAGGACAGTAAAACTCCATTAACAGGATTAACCAGGAGCATGAGCCCCTTTGACAGAGAATTCCCTGCATAATAAGACGACATATTGAAACTGCCCAAGAGCGGCAAGACCAAAATCTTGTCACCGTAGCCCGGAATATTTCCCAGAACAGCAGCTCCGACCAGGTCCAGGCCCTCTCTTCGGATGTCTTTATATTCAGAACTCCTGGCTTTTATTTTTTTAAGAAAGTCCTTATCTTTGAAGATGGTAATAAAGGTTGATATAAACTCTCCGAACAGAAGCGGCAGCCAATAGATATCGACACCTTTTGCCAGCAGGACGATTGCCGCTGCTATTCCCAGCAGATAGCCAAGATTGCAGACAAAGATTGACTTGAATTGCTTCCTGTGTCTGAGAACAGAATGATAAAACATTCTAATATTCCACAGCAAGGTTACCAGGGTCAGGGCCAGGCTTTCCACTACTGAAAAGTGTAAAATCAATAACATCGGAACAAAAATTACTATTAGCAGCAGATTTGAACAATGTAAGAGGCGGTAGACATCGCTAAAGGCTGTTTCGCTGGGATTTCTGCCCATGCGAACCTGATAAAGAACTCCAAATTCATTGCCAAAAGATGCGGTGAAGATACTGGCCAGCATCAAATAAAGAAGGAGCTGGGAATTAACTTCCACCGGCAGTATTTTGGCCAGATACGGCAGCATAATGATATGGTGGGCCAGCATATAGACGCCAAAGGCTACCGTGTTAACTACAATGTCTTTTAAAAATAGTTTTCTTTTGCTCATTCAAACTCTTAAGGTCCAGCTGCAACCTTCTCCTGCCCTAACCGATAATTTTTCTAACCAGCTGGGCAAGATATGTATTCTCTAAATAATTCCTCATATCTAAACTTTCACCGCTCTGATAGCCCAGTTCGTAAAGCTCCTGATAAGTAATACTTTCAAATCCCATATTTTTCACAGTTTTAGCAAAGTGAGTCAAACTGCCAATATCCCAATTCGCTGAACCTAAAACCACTACAGCCAGTGAATTGTTATTCTTGGCTTTTTCCAGATATTTAATAAAATCAGCCCTGGTCTCCACATCATAGGATCGGAAATTAACCGCCCTCAATTCCATAGCTTCAGGATAGGTGATCGTCTTATAGGGCCTGGTCTGGCCTACAAAGCTGCGGCTTTGAATAAAACCGTAATCATCCATGGACCGGTATCTGATCACCGAGTTGTTTTTATTGTAAGGCGGGCTGTAAGCGACAGCTTGAGGCAGGGAGAGCTGGGCAAACTTTGCTATCGTGCTTTGCCGGAATTCCTCCTGAACTTCAGGCATTCTGATATGAGGATTCAGATACTGGTAGCCTCCGTCTTCGAAAGACCAGCCGGCAGCCTTCATCTGCAGTACATCTTCTTCATCGAGATAGCTTAGCTCGTTTTTGCTGTCTGTCTGACCCACAGCCGGTTTAGCTGTTTCTTCCGGCTCGTCCAGAACACTGGCATTTAAGAAGGTGACACCACTGAAGCCGTGTTCATTCATAATCTTCTGAACCAACACTGTGCTGTCGACGCTGCGCTCTGTGGTAAAAAGCAACTTGGGCGAGGAAAACTCAATTGTTTTGTATTCCTGTCTTCGGGAATCCTGATAAACAAAAACTCCGATGGAAATAATTGAGATGATCAGCAAGGACAATACTAAGCCAAGTCTTAGTTTTTTATTGATTTTTGAGTAAAAATCCGTTCCGATTAACAACAAACCCAGAAAAATCCAGAAATGATTGTAAATCAGGTAAGAGTCGGATATCAGCAGCTTGATGCACATGCTGCCAAAGATGATCAAAACCAGATTTTGTACTGAGCCATGATTTTTGCTCAATAGCTTCATCGCAAAGTACAAAATAGCGGCAAAAATAAGAATGCCGAAAATGCCAAACTGGCACATTAATTCTAAGAGGATGTTATGGCTGTAACCCCAGTTAAATCTGACACCGACAAAGGGGCGGTCACCATAGAAACCCTGGCCGATAATGGGACTGTCCAAAAAGCCCTCAAGTGAGAGTGACCAGATTTTTTTCCGGCCGACATCCTGCAGGAATTCACCGTCAATAATTGATTCGATTGTCCTCGATTCAAAATCTTCTACCGGTATAGGCTCACCAAACTCGTCCAGCAGTTCTGTATGCTCAACAAAAGGCTCGAGCAGCTTTATCAGTGACTGGGACACAGGAATAATCAGGACAATAACTACAAGCACAATTAAGAGATAAACACCGATAATTTTTAAAGACTTGAGTTTAAGTTTAAAATTTTCCCGATTGATTCTCCAACTGTCGCCGCTCCAGTAGAGCAGCATGAGTCCCGCATATGCCAACAGCAGAATTACTACACCGCGGGCGCCATAATAAACAGATATTCCCGTCGCGAAAGCCGCCAGCAGCATGCTGACCAGTGATTTCCTGGCAATAGCCATCGTCAGCAAGATGATGGCTACAAAGATCAGCTCATAGCCAAGCGACATGTTATAGCGGGAGGCCCCTTCTTCTAAACTGAAATAATGCGCCCAGTTACCGAACAACTCAAATAAAAAGACCTGATAGATCATATAAATGAACATCAAAACTGCCGAATAGTAGCTGTTGCGTAAGATTCTGTCATGGTCTTTGACCAAAAGAATTACCAGTAAACCGAAAACCGCCTTACGGGAATCGGCCGCCTGCAGTACAAAATTCCAGTCCGATCCGAAGATCCAGAATTTTAAGTCCGGATTTCGCAGCATGGAGATAAAGATCAGGGCAACTAAGAGCAGGACAGATAATATGAAGAAGAAAATGGCTCTGCTATCCCCCTCCTTATGGCGCTGAATGATAGCAATCAGGTATAAAACTATCAGGCCCACCATGAAGAAAAGAATCCCTTTTAAAGCAAATAGTGTTGAAAAAATGTAGGTGAACAATCTCTGGCAGAGAAATAAGATCATTGCCAGGTCAGCTAAATCAAATTTTTTTGATATTTCGATACTTGGTGTATCAGCAAAAATAAAGTTTTTAACTTTTTGCATAATTCTTAGTTCTGCTCCCATAGATAAAATTTATTTTGTAGATGAGTATATGTAGTAGCCGACTTTTTCGATAATACTGGTGACTGTTTTAATCTTTTCACCTTCCTGATAGTACCAATAATTGTAGCTTGCATCCGGCTCAACATAATAATTCTTATAGTCCACAATTTTACCCGGTAGATCAGAGTTGAATTTCAGGAAATACCGCTTATCCTGCAATGCTTTGGCTGTATACTTGTCCAAGGTCTCCGTGGAAGCGTCAAGAAGCTTTTCCAAAGTGACCTGAAGCAGGTCCAGACCGGTCGCGGTCTTGATCAGCCGCCACATATGGCAGCCATCAAAACGGGGCGTAAACTCAATCAAAGCTACTTTTCCCTGATAGATTTTTAATTGAAAATAGATATGGCCGTTACGAAAACCCATTGTTCGATTCACATCTTCTACTACCTGGTGGACTTTAGCAGCCATGTCCGCGTTGTCATAAATCGAGGGGATATGGTGCTCTTTGATGATTCCTCCAGGAACGTCCTGATATGAAATTCGGTCTGACATGATGGAAAACCTCAGCTTGCCGTCACTCATAAATGAATTTACTGAGATTTCGTCCCCACCGGCAAACTCCTCCAGAATATTTAATCCTGAACTTGAATATTTCAAGGCAGCTGCGAAATTCGACTCGACTTCTGCGAAATTATTTACCTTGATAACCCCTCTTTGGCCGGAGCCGTCAGCAGGTTTCAAGATGGCAGGATAAAGGTCCCAGTCTTTCAGATCGGAAGCTTTGCTGGCAGGCATGAATTCGAGCTTTCCGGAAGCGTTTTTCAAGGCTTGCCGCCAGCTTACCTTGTTGTCAAGCTTGCTCAAGGTCTCGCTGCTGTAAAAGGTATAGAGGCCCAGCTGTTCAGATGCCCGGGCTATCGGCTCCAGAGCAATTTCCAGGCCCACGGAAAAAATCGCATCCGCCTTGATCTCTTTGGCATAATTAACTATTCCATCAATATCGAGAATGTCAACCTGACGGCAGCCATCGACATAGTCTCTGGCCGGACCGTTGACGTGCCGCGCACAAGCATAGACTTTCGCGCCATATTCATGAGCTGCCTGCGCCAGATCAATTTGTGAATGCCCCATGCCGAGCATCAATAAAGTTTTATTTTTCATTGTCTTACCTATCTTTGTTTGGCATCTTTTCTATAAACGTCAAAGTCCACCAGGCTGTCAGGACGGATTGTTGAAGTGCCTTCCCTTTTCACCAGGGATCTGAATGTTTTCAGAAGTATATGCACATCCATGCAAAAAGAAATATTGTCAACGTATTCCAGATCGAATGCGAAGCGATCCTCCCACTGCAAATAAGCCCTGCCATTAACTTGCGCTAAACCGGTTATTCCCGGCCGCACATCATGACGTTTTAGCTCTTCGTCAGTATAGTATGGCAGATAGCGCAGGACAAGCGGACGCGGACCGATGAAGCTCATATCGCCTTTTAAAATATTAAGAAACTGAGGAAATTCGTCAATACTGAGTTTGCGGATTACCCGGCCCACTCTAGTTACCCTGTTGCGGTCCCGGATTTTCTTGCCCTGGGCATCAAATTCTCTGGTGTCCATTGTTCTTAGCTTGTATAGTTTAAACTTCCTGCATTTGTAGCCAATTCTTTCCTGAATAAAAAACACCGGTCCCGGAGTATCTATTTTTATAAAAATTCCGGCCACTAAGATAAAGGGAAAGGCGAAGAGCAGACCCAGAAGCGCAAAAATTATATCCAGGGGTCTTTTGGCGAATCGGGCATAAAACGATCTCCGCCTTCCAGTACTTGTCATCGCGGCTTATTCCTTTGCTCGATACTGGGGGAAAAAGGTCTCATCTGCGGTCTGTGTCAGTTTAACCAGCTGCCGATAGACTTCCTCATTCCAAATTTTGCGCCCGATATGAAAGTCAAGTTCCGTGTTCTGTCCGAACTTCTTTTTGAAAAGGTAGAGACTGTCTTCGGGATCGCCGCTGGTGCCGCCACCATTATGAATCAGCTTATAGCCTTTCTCCTTACCCCACTGCACCAGACCGTAACGCAGGACATAGGCAGGTGATAAGTTCAGATAATCACTCAAAGTGCCTGAAAGGTGCGTATGCAGGGTATCGGCAGATCGCAGATAAAATCCCATGGCTATGGTTTTATTCTGATAGAGGACCCTGCATTTGAGGACTGATTCCGGCATTGTCTCGATGAAGGCGGCAAAATATTCCTCATCAAAATAGTATCTGTTATCAGCTTCATTCCGATCCATGGTTTGATAGTAGATTGCTGCAAAATCTTCGAGAGTATCGGGGTATTCTTCAACCTCGTAGGTCAGTCCGTTGCGCAGACAGCGGCGGACTTGCTTGCGAGCTGATTTAGAGAATTCCTGCTCGAAAGGATCGTCATAGTCTCCGAGATTAATGCCTACAGTGTGATTATAGAAAAGGGCATTGTAAATCGTTGCAAAGTCGGCGGCATTGTTGGCAATGGGGTGAAAACGCACGAACTCACTTACGACACCTTCTTCATGGCAAAAGTCGGCAAATTGCTCGGCAAAACCGGCCAGAAGTTCCTCTTTGCGTCCCGCTTTCACGTCCAGAATCATGGGGCCGCCATAGCCATATGGTGTGCTGAGGTCGTAATAGCCTTCCAGTTCATGATCGAGCAAAGCGGCAGAATTGTCTGCTCCGCCTGGGCTGACCAGGTCCGACAAGACGATCGGACGAATTATAAACTGATGACGTATTCTGCCTGCAGGACTCTCATAGTTGAATTCCTTAAACTGACCGCCTGCAAGTTTAGCATAAATCCGGCCCAGACGCTGATCGAAATAGATATCATTTTTAAAATCAATAATCATAATGGTTTATCATTATAAACGAAATCTAAGACCTTGTCAGAATAATCGCCGAATAAGGGTCCGTTGTTAAACTGATGCGATTCTATCTGTCCTGTGGGGAAATTGGCCTCAATCAGGACAGGATCGCCCGCCGGGTCAACTACGTAATCCCAAAAAACCAGGCGGAAACCGGGGACACGCCAGCACTGAGTACGCACATCTTCCAATATCCGGTCAAAGTGGGGAATCTTCTGTTCTTTGAAAACAAAACCGTCGGGATGTTGTGAGAGGATTTTCTGATTGATTTGTATTGCCCCTTCCCGCAGGCTGCCGTCCTGTTCCACAACTGCAAGGATGCCCCCGGCTGAAGTATTGTCAACCCGGTTAGCTCCTGAGCCCATGCGCAAAATGCTGGACAATAAAACAACTTCCCTATCTATTATCAGGGTGACCAGACGCAGGGTATTGAGTGAGTCCGGATGAATATCGGAAAAGAAGTGGTGGGGCTTAAGTATTGCCTGAATGATCAGGGAGCCGTCGGATTGCAGTATATCTCTCAGTGTTTTTTCATCGTCATCATGCGACCAAAACACTATGCCTTTACTGCCATAGCTTCCGCCTGATGGTTTGATAATCACCTGGCCTTCTGCTTTACAGGCAGCGACCGCCTCCTCAAGATCAAGAGGCCGGTGCTGTGCGTCTGTCAGCAAGGCTTTGCTTTTATGAAGAATTGTTTTGGGCTGTTTAGAGCTAAAAACCTGGTCTTGCACGTTCTTGTAGTTAAGCGCAGTGAGCGGAATGTCACCCAGTCTTTGGACTATTTCGCTGTAATAGAGGCTTTCGGGGATATAGCGGGGGTCGAAGTTCCCGCTGACGGCGGAATAATAGGCAGCCCAGGCGGGACTTACTTTGCGTCCAAAGCGGCGCCAATAGCTGCGCACTTCACGTTTTTCCTCAAGTGTTAGTTTTTTGAATTTTTTGCCTTTGAGTTTTCTTTGCAATAAACGAAAATTCCATCCGTTTTTGATAACGAACTTCTCCAGTGGTTTATTGAAATTTCTGACAAAAGCTAATAAATTGCTAGCCATCTCGGTCCTTACTTAAAACTATAAAAGGCAATTCCTGCTTGAAGCTGCCACAGGCCAAAAGGCGGCTCCTGCTTTAAGTCAGCACAGGCGCCTGATGATTGAACAGACCCGCTCCAGATCCTGATCCGTCATTTTGGTGTCACTGGGCAGGCAGACCCCATTCTCGAAGAGTTGCTGGCCGACATCGCCGCCCAGGTAATCACAATCGGCGAAAACCGGCTGCAGGTGCATGGGTTTCCAGACATGGCGGGATTCGATATTTTCGGCCTCGAGGGCAGCGATCAGCTGAGCGGGGCGGACTTTGCCTGTAAGCTGGATGACGCTGAGCCAGACATTGGGAAGGTTCCAGTCGTTAATCGGCATCAGGGTCAGGCCGTCAATTCCCACCAATTCGCGACGGTAAAAGTCGAAGATGTAGCGTTTTTTTGCTACGCGCTGGTCGAGCACTTTCAGCTGGCCGCGGCCGATACCGGCGGAAATATTGCTCAGGCGGTAGTTGTAGCCGATTTTGCTGTGCTGGTAATAAGGAGCCTTGTCGCGCGCCTGGGTTGAATAGAAACGGGCAGCTTCAATCTTTTCCTTATCGTTTGAAACCAGCATACCCCCGCCGGAGGTGGTGATAATTTTGTTGCCGTTAAAGCTGAGAATGCCGTACTTGCCAATGCTTCCTGTGGGTCTGCCCTTGTAAGTGGTTCCCAGGGATTCGGCGGCATCTTCAATGACGGGTACTCCATAGTGGTCGCAGATCTCCATGATCGGATCCATATCGGCGGACAAACCGTAGAGGTGGACAGGAATAACAGCCTTAATGCGGTCACCATATTTTTGGAAAGCCGCTTCCAGGAGTTTGGGGTCCATATTCCAGGTTTCAAGGTCGCTGTCAATGAAGACGGGAGTTGCATTTACGTAAATTACCGGATTGGCAGAAGCCGCGAAAGTCAGATCCTGGCATAGGACGATGTCACCCTCGCCGACGCCGGCGGTTATTAAGGCCAGGTGTAAAGCGGCCGTTCCGGAGACGAGTGCGGCGGCATATTTGCTCTCTACACGTGCTGCCACTTCCTGCTCAAAAGCTGTCACGTTAGCTCCGAGGGGGGCGATCCAGTTTGTGTCAAAAGCCTCCTGTATGTATTCTTTCTCAAAACCTTCATCGCTCATGTGCGGCGAGCTCAGCCAAATTCTGTCAGTCATAAACGCATCCTTACTTAGGAAGTAGTAGTCAAAATGCCTTAACAAGGCTTTAACTTAGAATAGTATACATCAACAGTGAAGGGAAATTTGAAGGAATATTGACACGAGTCTAAACATAGACAAGCCCTTTTTGGGTGTTTTTACGATAAACTAGGAGGGTGCATGGATTGGTGCACTGCATGGATTGGTGCCAGGCACGATTTGATGCACTGTAATGGTGCCGGTGCATGGATTGGTGCCAGGCACGATTTGATGCAGGGGGATGGGAGATGCCGCTGACAGTTTCATCTGAAGTTAAAAAGATCAGTTCTTTCCGGTCGCATAAGGTCTGGATTCTCAGCATCTGGGGACTTGCTATTGCTTTTGGCATAGCCTTGCGTCTGGGCTGGATGCCGGCTATTGATCTGCCGGTTCTTACCTGGATCCGGAACCATCAGCTGGCCGGACTGCAGCGCATCATGTACGTCATTACTGTCGCCGGCACCTGGCCGGTCTACATTGGTCTGCTTTTTCTGCTGGCCCTGATTCTCATCCCGAAAAAACAGCTGCGGGTCTGGTTGATTTTGGCTCTTGATGCCGGTCTTACTTTTGCTGTGAATAACTTGCTGAAAGTGATCTTTAAGCGGGGGCGCCCGCTGGATTTTTTCCAGATCAGCCAGGGTGGTTCCTCTTATCCCAGTGGTCACGCCATGGTTGCCGTTGCCTTTTATTTGCTGGCGGCTTTAATCCTGGCCAAGTCTTTTCCTCGTCTTAGATGGCTGGCCGCCATAATCGGCGTCGCAAGTTTTCTGCCCGGTTTCAGCCGCCTCTTCATGGGTGTCCACTATCCGTCAGACGTGATTATGGGCTGGCTGCTCGGCGTGAGTGCCGCTTTTTTCTGGTACCAGCTTTTCCTGCAGCCGGAAAAAGAGAAGCACATCCTCCGGCTGGCGAAAAAATCCCTGTTTCACAACTGATAGCGTCGTTTTTTTACTTAAAAACTTTAACGCGCTCGCGAATGTCCAGTTTGTCTTTCGGCTCGGGTTCTTCCAGGATGTTACCGAAGGGCATTTGGGCCAGCAGCACCCAGTCCTCGGGGAT
>LFSM01000042.1:3426-5385 GCA_001512745.1 Clostridiales bacterium DTU032 | reverse complement strand
CCATTGCTCTCCTGGGAGACGCGAAGTAAAGTAGTTATTTTTTTGACGGGATTTGATTCATAGCCAATCACATAATCACCGGTTTTTGCATCAAGAAAATTTTGGAAAATACGGCGTTTATTGCCGTTAGCATTATAAAGAGTGAAATCCTGTTCTTCACCCACTGCCGATTCGTTGAAACTCCAAATTTGTGGGTTAGCAGTCAGCCACCAATATCCGTGCTGCTCATCTGATTCGGTATCAGCATAAAGAGGAATATTTGATAAATCGACAAGATCAAGCGCTTCCGCCAACTCATCTCTTAGCTTCCAGATGTATACCCCGTCGCTGTCTTTGTCGGCATACTTTCCACGGTATAGGATGGGCCACCACCTTGCGTTATCGGCATCCCTTTCCATAGGTGGAATGTTATTTTTGTATGAAATTCTGCGAGCCAAGGCAACAGAGCCATTATTGTAAAAGTTATAGTTTTCGCCGTACTTAATGGAGAGCTGTGAACATGTGGCCTGACCGCCATAATCCTTTATGCGTTTCATAATCTTAAGACTGTTGTTTGTGAAGATAGTCTCATCATTTAATAGTTCCAGCCAGTCTTCCGCGGAAAGGCCTGGTGTGTAGTCTTTAGGAAACCATTCTGCATCCTCTTTCATCTGTTTTTTCTCTTTCAGAAAAAATCTGCTCAGATAATGACCAAAATCTATGGTGAGAGTAATCTGATTCGGATCAGGGTAACAATTTTCAGTGAAAGCAGCCTCTGCCATTGAAACAAGTTCAGTATCATTAGCGATTGCCTGACGGATACCATTGTACATCCGATACCCACCGATCATGCTTTCAGCAGATCCGTCTGCCTTTGGTACAAAATCAGAATCCAATTCAATTGCCGCATCCCTGAAGTATCCATATTTATAAATGTAGTATTTATCCGGAAACTTTAGCCACAAATAAGTGCTTATAGCGTTTGTGTTCTGATAGTGATTACCCCAGCTTCCGTCATCGTGAGTTGCCTGAAGTGTTTCTGCAGCACTCTTGAAATCATCAATTCGTCTGGAAAGATCACGTGTTTCATTATACAAGTCTTGGAACATTTGCCGTGTAAACTCATCGTCAGCTTCCGCAAAGTTAATAATCATAGCTTTCGGATAGGCAAAACCCGAGGCAAGAAGATTATAGGTTTTGTCCGTTGCAGCAGCGAACATTTCTCCAAAGTTTGGCGCGTCAATGTTCCAGTTTTTCTGGAAATGCCGGATGGCTTCCCACTTGTACTTTTCGTCATCCCAGTGGCCAGGAAAATAAGACTTATATCTTTCAAGTATAGGCTTAAGTTTTTCTGCATTAATCATGTCATTTCACCTGTCATTTTTCTGCTAAATACGGCTAAAATAGCGGCAAACAGTCCAGCCTTTTGATACCAGTATATATCTAGACTACATAACGGATAAACCAAAAGTTGCTCCTGACTCTAATAGAGCAGCAATCTTTTCAATAAACTGCCATTTCATAATACAAAACTTAATAAAGTGGTCTTACAATTTTCCGGAAGGCACTTTAAAAGACCATATCCTTTTCAACTGCCTAACATACTCATGCAAAAGCTGACGATAGAAATATCAGCCTGCTACAACAAGATGAGCCAGTCTGTTCCCGCATACTCCGGAGACCTGTCTTGACAGCATAAGCTATAATGCAAATATCAGAAGCATGTGCAGATTTATTGCCTGATATGAAAATCACTGAATATGCTCTTTTGCCGGAAGCGACCAGCTAACAGGCGGCAGGGCAGGGAGGTGACGATATGGCAAAAGCGAAAGCGGACCCGAGAAGAAGTTTTGCAGCTTCTATTGCTGCTTTGCGCCGCTCTAAAGATAATGTCAACATAGGCAATGTGCGTGCGGGCTATCTAAAATACATGCTGATATTTCCTTTGGCGCCAGTCTTTGCCAATATGCAGGGAGCGCT
>LFSM01000042.1:0-3360 GCA_001512745.1 Clostridiales bacterium DTU032 | reverse complement strand
AGTTTGCTCAGTCTGCTTCTGGCCATAGTCTTTGCTTTCGGCCTGGGTGGCTGTGCTGCCTGTGCCGCCTTTGCCTATACTTTTATTCTGAATAATGCAGAACGCCTTCTGGGAGCAGCGGCTATTTCTCTCTTCTTTGCGCTCAACCAGCTGGATGCCGGCCTGTCTTTATTATCGGGTCAGTTCAGCAGAATCTATTTGGCGGCACTTATTCTGGGGACAGCAATTTGCCTTACTTTATATAAGAAGGAAGACTTTACAGCAGTGGAAGCCCGGCCACAGGCAAGCTTGAATCCGGCGATTAAACTGACGCTCTATTTCTTTGTCGCCCATTACTTCGTGGAAATATTCTATACTTACCTGCCGGGTTCCTCATCAGCTGCTGCACAGGTGGCAAACGGCTCTGTCGGAATTCTGGTTGTCTTTTTGGCGATAACGCTGCAACTTCTGACCAGGCGCAGTGTCTGGAATATGTGCAATGTGTTTTTTATCGCCATGCTCTTAACTTATGGTCTTTATTTTATGCCGGAAGGCTCAGCCTTGCGCAATCTGGCCCGCTATATTCACGCTTTTGAGCAAATGGGCTATATAGCTGCCTATTATTTGCTTGGCTGCGTTTTTAAGAAACACGGCGATTTTCGTCTTTTTAAGCTTTGTCTTGTGATCATATTGCCTCTGAGCATGCTTTCATATCTGATTCCAGGCACTATTTCCGCATACGCACCTGACAGCCTGCCTCTTGCCGCCACCCTGATTACCGCTGCGGTCTTTATCGGCTTTATACTTCTTTCTCCCGCCTATTCAAAACATCTTTTTGCTGCTGACTGGTCGGACGCTTTTAGCTCTGTCGATATGACCGAGGCAGTGAGAAAAGTTGAGGAGTCAAACCTGTTAGAGAATCTTAAACTCACACCCCGCGAAAAAGAAGTTGCAGCCCTGCTTTTGCAGGGAAATGATGCCAAGCAAATAGCAGCGGAATTATCTATCAGTGTGCACACAGCAAATTTCCACACAAAAAATCTTTATAAAAAACTGGGTATCAATAAACGTTCAGAATTATTCGCCCGTCTCTATTCCGATAGCGTTTTTTCGGAGATTTAAAGGTCTTGAGGCTGATGGTCTGATTAAGGAGCAACCTACCAGAACTAGTAGCTATTAATAAGAAATTATCCCCACTAAAATGAAGATAATACTTTGTTGTGGCACAACAGGAAAATCTGCTGTGCAGACATTAGTGAACATTGAAAAATCATTGCTGCTTGGCAGGCCCGAATTTACACACAGAAGTAAAGACAGACCTTTAAGTTTGAAAGGGGTGAAACATGAAGCTAAAAAGACAACTCATGTCATTTTTCCTGCTAGCGATACTGATGCTCAGCCTCTGGGCATTTTCCCCGCAGACAGCAGATGCAACTGATGCAGATAATCTGACCTTCCAAATTAACCACAATTATGCCCATGGTGGCAGCGGTACGCTCAGTGCAGTGCAATCAGGAAATACTGTTACCGTTACAGGCAAAGTTGTCAATGCAAAGAAGCAACTGGTCCTGAATATCGACGCCGGTGTGAAAGTGGTCTGGAAGGCAGAACTTTCAGGACCGGTTAACGGCTTGATGAACCTGAGCGGGAGTGCTAAGGGCACTTTTGAACTAGCTGACGGCGCTTACCTTTCCAGCAGTGAAGCTGTCACCATCTACAACCCTTATGTCAGTGACTGCTCCATCATCATAAACGGCGGGGTTGTGGAGAATACAGCCACAGATGGATATGCCATCAGAGCAGATGCTGTAAACGCAAATATTACAGTGAATAATGGTGAGGTAAGTTCTTCAGGATCAGGAATTTACGTAATGGGAACAACTGCATCTGTGACGGTCAATAACGGTACTGTGACTGCAAAGAGAGATGCTATTACAGTTCGGGGAGCAAATTCTGTTGTTAACGTAAATGGAGGTACAGTCTCATCCACAGATAATCACATTGGCAGCGGTATTTATATAGCCTCTGCAGCCGGCAATGTAAAGGTCAATGTCACTGGCGGCAATGTATACGCAACGGGAATAGAAAGCAATCATGCCATTTGCAGCGACGGCTCATACAGCCGGCTTGAGCTAAGTGGCGGTACAATCAAATCTAAGGGAATCTATGCAACCGTATACATGAAAGGTTCAGATTCCACGATAATAGTAAGTGGCACAGCCAAAGTTGAAAACACAGGACCGGGAGATGTTATAACGGGTAACAGCATGGATGTATCCGTCAAAGGCGGTTCTGTCCACGCTGCAAATGGAATGGCTATCCGCGCTTTTTCTGCAAATGTGAGCGGAGGTGCTGTGAGTGCTGCAGGAGCAGACGCTACTCTGGCAGCTTTGACAGCAAATATCAGTGGTGGCAGGGTAGAAGCTGCCGGAACAGGCGATGCCATAGCATCGCAGACAGTTGATATCACAGGTGGCACTGTCAGTGCCAGATGGGGGCTTGCAGTCCAGATCGGAGGTGCAGGGTCAGCGAAAGTCAGCAACGGCTTTGTCTTTGCCTTCGGAACCAGCACTGCCATCATCCCTAATGTCATTAAGATGGATTTCAATGCCCAGCCACAAATAAGTGGAAATGCAGTTGTCTGTGTATGGGGTAATCCAGGCGGAAAACCGGTTTTTACAGAGGGTACATCAACAAACCTGAGCGCAAATTCAGGCTCATCAGTAGTATGGGCTCAAAAAGGCAGTGAGACAGGTATCAACTATCTCAAGGGGAACAACAAAGGTTTCTTTGCTATCGGCGGTGTCACTATTGTTGAAGCGGAAACAACAAGCACAATCAGCACAGAACCAGCTACGAAAGTGACGATAAGTCCATCAACTGAAACATCAGCTGAGACATCAGCAGAGACATCAGAGGAGACTGCATCATCAGTCGTCAGCTCGCCTGCATCAGAGACCAGCACGCTTCCGTCTGAGGAAGAAACAACATCTCAGACCAAAGATGTGACAATAACTACCAAGGAAAGCGATGTGAGCAACAATCTGGGAAAAGGCAAAAGTATTCCCGTTCTGATCTGGATAGCACTGGTCGCCCTAGCTCTATTGTTAATAGCAGCAGTGATTATTATTTTGATCATGAGAAAGAAGAAATAAGGGCAATTTAATTAAAGAATCAACCTAACCCTCACAAAAATTTTCAATGGGAGAATATTAAAATGGATAGAAAGCAAAAACAGTCTATATTCACTCTAGCTCTGACTCTGGTCATATTGTTGGTGACGCTTTTGTCACCCGCTACGGTTCAGGCAGCGGAGATTAAAGTAAATACCGAACAGCAATTGAGAAATGCCATAAACAATGTCTCTGACGGCGATATTAT
>LFSM01000029.1:1915-2917 GCA_001512745.1 Clostridiales bacterium DTU032 | reverse complement strand
TGAATGATGATATAGGGCAAATTGCCTAGTGCATATATAATAGAAACTATCCATCCTCCCAGCTTTTGCCAAATCAATACGCAGCCAAAACCCACGAAAGACAGTAAGCCATGTATCCACTCTGAAATGCAAGTTTCCTGTACCATCAGGGTCAGTTCCTGTGACGTAAACGACCCCGGAAGCTTTTTGGACGGCAGCAGACCGGGAAAGACTTCACTCATATCCGGTAATTTTTCCTTCCATTTCCTCACTCTCAGGGCATTATATAAGACTTCTTCTTGTTCAGGATATGCAGCATAATAAGGAGATTTATCATGACAAAACCAGTGTTTCAGGACAAGCCTGCCCAGCACAAAGGAGGATGCTCCGATTGCCGCAAGGTAAAGAACACATTTTGTAAAAGAACTCACAATCAATCTCCTTTTTATCACTTGATGTGTCTCATAACTCTTGTATTACCTATTACATAAAGGACAAAGGAGAGGGCGATCAGCAGTGTACACACAGCCATAAAGCCACACGATGACCGGGATTAAGCATATGCGAAAAACAGATAAGTTCTTTGGAACTGTAAGTATTTTTGATTCTGTATTCATATTATCAGCCTTCATCGATCTCTTCTTTTAAGATGCTGGTAAATTTTGTTAATGCTGTTGTGCATGCGACAAGTTCTCCGGGATCTATCCGCTGTAATACTCTCTTTTCTGCCTCAAATATGGGTTTTACAATGCTTGCACCGTATTGTCTGCCCCTGTCAGTCAGGCGGATTATTTTGCGATTTCGGGAATCCGGAACAAGTTCGAGAATTACATAATGATTGTGCACCATCTGAGTAATAATATTGTTGACTGTTTGCTTCGCCAAGGACCAGGTGTTAGAAAGATCCTGTTGAGAATATTCATCGTCAAAGAGTATTAATGAATACCAAATCCAGAACACGTTCTCTGATACTCCGCTATGGCTTACAGCATCACGATAAACTCTGGTCAATTCCTTAAATTG
>LFSM01000029.1:0-1902 GCA_001512745.1 Clostridiales bacterium DTU032 | reverse complement strand
GACTCTTGTCAACTTCGCCCCTTGCTTCATTCAGGTTTGCAAAGGCAGCTCATATTGTGCGCTATCATTTGTTCGCCTCTATACCTGCCAACTGTACGAAAAACGAAGATAAAACGGCTCTGATCTGTTAATCGATCAGAGCCGCTTTTATTGCTCGCATAAAATCTTTATGACAGCTAATGCATTTAGATCTTTACACCGAGGATGCGGAGTTCGTCGTCGGTCAGCGGGCGACCAAGCTGGAAGTACTTATCTGTAATCAACTCAGCTAAATCCTGCTTAATCGAGACACCTCGGACGAAATAACGGTCTTTTGACCAGAAATTGTGTTCCCAGGTTACGCCGGCCTGTGAATACTGTTCCATCGTGTACTTGTCTGAACCGACGTAATAACCACCGGCTACTATCTTGGCTTCTTCTTCCATTACTTCCTGCAAAGAATCAAATATTTTCTTATCTTCTGTCATTGTTCCATTCTCCTTACTCTTTTTTTATACTGCTTTGGTCTTTCTCCCGGACTTTAGCTAAATGGCTGGTCTGCTTTTCATCTGGCGCCGGACAAGCAAGCTTTTCCGCCAGCAATCGCCTGGTCCTGATGCCAATATAAGGGCAGGAATTCATATCAGACAGTGTCAGTTATCATGCTAAATGTCATGCATTTTGTCATGGTCCAGAAGAATATGCTCATAATCAGACAGTTGTGAGCGTCGGTCGATATCAAGCTTCTGATAAACGATGGAGAGATGGTTTCTTACAGTGCCGTCACTAAGATATAGCTTTTCGGCAATCTCACGGTTCCTGAGGCCTTTGGCAGCAAGCACTGCCACTTCTCTTTCACGATCTGTCAGAGTATTTACCAATTTTTGCTGAGACATGCTTTGCCAGAGCTTGCGATCTGCACCCTGGCTGATTCTCAGTAGCAAATGTTCGGGGAGAAATTTGGAGAGTTCATCTGCTCTGGCAGAGAAGGGGTAAAGTATCTGATCCTTCTCTGCGACCTTAAGCGCTTCTTCTACCAGGCAGGCGGTCAGGTCCTTTTTGCCCAGAGCCGCATAGGAAAGAGCAAGTAAGAGCTGGCTGTCTATCCACTGGATTACGCCGGACTGCTTAAGTAGTCCCGAATTACCTTCCACAATGCTGATCAGTCTGGCGTATTGCTTTGTCTCGTATAAGCTGACCAGAAAAGCAAGCAGATGCAAACTGTCGCCGGGCAAGTTTATTTTGGTACAGATATCTTTGACCTTGACGCTATCCGGGCGGCCGGCTGAATGAAGCAAAACAGCAAGAGAAAAGCTCACTCTTTCGCAGAAACGGGCGGGCAGCCTCAGTCTTTCAGCTGATTTCAGCATCCCGTTCAGGTAGTTCAGAGATTCGTTGACCATGACCTGGTCGTTGCGGGCAAGTGCCACAAAGCCCTTGAGCAGGGCCGCCCCTGCTAATATGCTCTGTTGGCCGTATGCGCCGGCAGCAGTCTCCGCCTTGTAAGCTAAAATAAGCGCTTCGTCATAGAGGCATCTCATCAGGGCCATTTCGCCTCTGAACAGCAAATTTGCACCGGCTCCCTGACCATGGCTTAACTTAGTGAAAATCCTCAAGCTTTCCTCGAACTCTTCCACTATTTTGTCTGCAGATCCCGGCATGAGATAGAAAATTGCAATCATTGAGGGATGCCCGAAAAGAAATGTGCCTGCAGGCTGAAAAATAGCAGACCCTTGATTAAGCAGGCCGGCTGCGATTTCGTATTTCTCATGCATGCTGCTGATATGTGGCAACTCACCAAGGGCTGCCAGCATAAAAGTCTCGCCCAGCAGCTGACTGTCTTCTTTTTCTTCAGCGTACTGGCTGAGATTGTCAACGATTAAGCAGGCTGTATCTGTCTTGCCGACAGCAAATAACTGGCGG
>LFSM01000002.1 GCA_001512745.1 Clostridiales bacterium DTU032 | reverse complement strand
CGGAGATGTGTATAAGAGACAGGATCAAGGCGGGGCATGGAGCTGCTGAAATCCATCATATAGGGAAAAATGATCGCAATAGCCAGAAGTGCAGCCGCCACGGCCAGCCATCTTTTCGGACTAGGGCGCTTTATTCTGGCAGGTCTGGGGCGGGCTTCTTCGATCAGATCATCGTCAAGCTCGCTAATAGCTTGGAAGACTTTTTCTTCTTTCAAAAAACTCTTCTCTTCATCTTTTTTTTGTTGATTGTCATTTGTGTTATTCATGTCGTTCATAGTGTAATACCTGCCTCTTCCAGGGAATCTTTTAGCTGCCGGCGAAGGCGGTACATGCGGCCAGCCAGTTTATTGGCGCTGCTACCATGTTCCGCGGCCAGTTTTTTTAAGGGTAGAGCATACCAGTAACGCTGTACGAAGATGATGCGATCTTCGGCTGCGAGGGCGCGCAGCCACTTGCTGATGTGGCGGGCGAGCTCGTTGGCGTCGATTTCTTCTTCCACGCCTGCGACGGCGGGGATGATGTCACCCAGTTCCTCCAGCATTACGTCGGCGGGGTTGTAGCGCTTTTGGGCGCGGTTCCTGTGCCAGACATTGATGGCCAGATTGCGCACGATGCGGCCCAGATAAGCAGACAGAGATTCCGGTTTTTGTGGCGGAATCGAGTTCCAGGCCTGCAGGTAAGTGTCGCTGACGCACTCCTCGCTGTCTTGGATATCGGCGAGGATATTGTAAGCAATGCTCTGCAAAAGGCGACCATATTTCAATGATGTCTCGGCTATCGCTGTTTCTTCTCGAGCAAAAAACAAGGCGACAATCTCAGAGTCTTTCACGTTTTACTCCTTTGAAGCTTCAGATCTGCTTTCACTAATAAAGACAAGATCAGAAAGCAAATATTCGCGCA
>LFSM01000062.1 GCA_001512745.1 Clostridiales bacterium DTU032 | reverse complement strand
GGCATTGTCAGAGCTGAGACATCAATACCCTCTAATTCCAGGAGTTTAATTTTAATATCAATACCTCCGGCATAACCGGTCAGATTGCCCTTGGCACCGATTACCCGGTGGCAGGGAATAATAATAGAAATGGGATTGTGCCCGACAGCCCCGCCCACAGCCTGGCTGGACATGGTCTCTTTATTCAGCCGGGCTGCCATCTTTTTGGCAATTGCCCCATAGGTCGTGACTTGCCCGTAGGGAATCCGGCAGAGAATCTGCCATACTGCCTGACGAAAGTCTGTGCCGGCCGGAGCCAAGGGCAGTTCGCATATTGCCGGTTTTTGGCCGGCAAAATATCTGTCCAGCCAGGCCTTGGTCTGGTCAAAGACAGGAAGCTTATCGTTTTTAACCGCAGCTGCCAGCAGGGAGGCGCCATAGTACTTCTGCTCTTCCAGCCAGGCACCAACAAGGTTTTCGCCATCTGCTGCCAGCGTAAAAAGTCCCAGGGGTGACTGATAGTCTGTTGAATAATACATGTTTCTTGGCCTCCTCTTCTTGTCTACAGTGAGTTCCACAGATTCACGGTTGCATAACTGCGCCAGGGACGCCAGGCCTCTGCCAGCTCCAGCATTTCTTTGGGAGAATAGGGACTGAGTGCCTTCTTAATCCCTGCATCCGTTTCCAGAAAAGCATCCTTCCAGCCCATAGTCCGCATAGCTATATACTTGGCTGTCCAAGGTCCTATGCCCCGAATAGCCAGCAGCTTTTTCATCTCTGTTTCCACTTGAGCGGAAGCGGAAAAGTCAATACTGCCATCTTCAAAAGCTTTGGCCAGTTCATAAATTGTTCTGGAACGGGTCCTGACTACACCCAGAGCACCCAGCTGGTTTTCAATATCTTCGCCCAGGCGGACTATCTGGCCTGGCTGGGGGAAAAGCCGCTTGAGTTCAGGCAGATCTGTCTTTATTTCAGTCCCAAAAGTATCGACCAATCTCCCCGCTAAAGTGCTGGCTGCTTTCACAGATATTTGCTGGCCCAGCACGGCCCTGACCGCCATCTCGAAGCCATCAAAACTGCCGGGGACTCTGGTCCCCGGGACTAAGGCATCCGGGACGATTTCCTTCATTGAACTCAGGGCTTGATAGACGGTCTCAGGCTCACAGTCCAAATCAAAAAGACCGCGCAGCCGCTCTCTGATCTGGGGCAAAACCGGTCGCAAACTTTCACTGACTGTGGCAGTCAAAGCCTGACTGGCCGGATCATGGCCGACACGCAGGCAGCCGGAAAACAGGTCGCCCTCGCTGTCCATCAGGCGCACGGTACGTATGTAGTGATCATTTGCAACTAACTCTACACCCGGAATCGCTCTGCCTTCCAGGAAGGAAAGCATCTCCTGAAAGCGATAGGGAGGCCGATAGGGCAAAGCGATGCTTAATCCTTTATCCGCCTGGTCCTCTGCCTGGTATTCCTTATATAAACTGCTATCATCGGTCGATGGCATTTAGCTGCTCCTTTTCTGGTCCGGTGCATAGAATGGTGCCTGGCACCATTCTATGCAGTAGCCATTCTATGCAGTCTTGGCTAATAGGGTATTTCCTGACGGCTTTCATATTCATCGTCAAAGTATTTATAGTAGATGCTGACCATTTCACCCTCATAGGGGACCTCTGCTCTTAGGTCTTCATCCCTGAGCACCAGGAGATTCATTTTCTCAGCAAAAGCCATGAACTTGTCTTGCATGGGCTTGTGGTCCGGCAGGAAAGGCTCTTCCGAAGTATTCAGGACCTGCCAGCCGCTTCCCCGGGGATACTGCCAGAAATGTACAGATGTGAGCAATTTATCTCTGGAAATCATTATTTCCATGAAATTGGCATCTTCCTCTTCTATCACGCTGTCTATTCCCTCTGACGAGAGTGTCAGATTGGATTTGTTTAAAGACAGCAGATAAGTATAGGCTGAGTTATCTAATCTGCCGATATCATCAAAGGCGACCGGAGAGAAATGTTCCTCGATCTCCCCCGACCAGTCGATAAATAAATCTTCATCCAGATAATCCATTGCTTCAACAAGACTTGCTATTTCCCTCATAAAAGAACTCCTGATAAATTTTTGCCGGCAGGACTTTCTGCCGGTCCGGGAAAGACTCTCCGCTAGGTCGGCCCGGACTGTCTCCGGCTGTGGACTGACTACTCTCGATCCAAGAGTTCCTCCATGCTCATATAATACTCATCCGCCAGGTGAATGTAGTCTGCCTGCTCTTCCCGGAAAACCGGATCATCCAGCAGAATCGTATAAAAACCGGCTTCTGCAGCGGTCTTAAGTGCATAGGGTGCGTCCTCGAAGACTGCTGCCTCATGGTTTGACTTGGCACCTAGCTCACGTGCAGCCTGCACATAGATATCCGGCTGCAGCTTATCAATGCCAATATCTTTGGTGCTCAGAAAGAGATCAAAATACTGGTCCAGCTCCAGGCGTTTTAAGACGGGAAGGGCAAGTTCACGTGCTGTTGCTGTGACCACAGCCATAACTTTACCTTCATCACGACACTGTTGCAAAAACTCCACCACACCTGTTTTAACAGTGACATCTTCATAGCGCTGCTTCATAAAAGCATAAATAGAGTGAATGATCTCATCCGTCGTCTGTTCAGGCAGACAGGTCTCATGCAGTTGCTGTGCGACCTCACCCACACGCATGTATGACATGTCCCGGCGCATTTCTTCTGTTACCAGATAACCGTGTGTATCCAGGTAATCCTCAATAAGCATATGCCACAGAAACATTGAATCCAGCAGGGTTCCGTCCATGTCAAAGAGCAGATATTTATGTTTTTGTTTCTGCTGCCAGGACCTGCAGGTTCTTCTGCCTTCATAATGTCCTTTTGTTCTTAAATTTTCTACAGTCATCTTTCCTTATCCATATTTGTCTTCCGGCTTTTACTCTAAGCTTCAAATTCTTATCCTGACCATAATAGTACAGAAAGCCACATTGAGCGGTCACAAATCACCGGAAGAATAAGCTATGGCTTAGCTTTTAACAACTTGCACTTTTGCATAATTAATCGAAATCCACGTATAAAATTCTTAGCTAGACAGCCAAAGTCTGCTGCGCGGGCATTAATTATTTGACTTCCTGCCGTCGCTAGTGCTAGGATGCTTTAAAATTGAATCGCTTTAGATAGAGGCGCGATTTTCAAGAGTAGGGTCGGTATAAGGCAGGCAGCCGCCGGCAGGAAAGGGGAAAACGCCGAAGTTTTGGAAGATTGCCTGTCTTCCATTGCTGGGTCGTCAGAGAATATCTGCCGAACTGTCACAAGCTTTTGTGGAGCGCTATCGATGGTATCTGACAAGAAGTTATTTTTTCTTAGATTCCCATGGAACCGCTTATGAAGGCGGTTCTTTTTTTGAATATTCCGCCGACGGGAGTAAAATAGTCGGGTTGCGTTGTTTTTTAACTTACGCAAAGAAAGGATTCAAAAAAATGAGGAATCTGATTGCAACAATTTTGGCAGTAATCATGTTATTCACACTAGCAGCTTGCAGCGGGCCGCAAACTGGCAGCACCCAGAAAGTGCCTACCGGTGTTGAAGACGGCGTTTTTACCATTGCCATGGAATGCGCCTATGCTCCCTACAACTGGACCCAGAATAATGACAGCAATGGGGCGGTTGAACTCAGCAATGTACCCGGATCCTACGCCAATGGCTACGATGTTATGATCGGCAAAATTATCGCCGAAGCAAATGACTGGGAACTGGAAATAATCCAGTCTGACTGGGACTCGCTGGTACCTGCCGTTATGACCGGCTCCATTGATGCTGCTATCGCCGGCCAGTCCATGACAGCTAGTCGTTCGGAACAAGTTGATTTCGCCGGACCCTACTTCTACGCCACCATGGTAGTGCTGACCAAGGCTGACAGCCCCTTTGCTGCCGCTGCAAGCATTCTGGATTTTGAGGGGGCTGCCGGTACTGCCCAGATTTCAACCATCTGGTATACCGAATGCCTGCCACAAATGACGGGGGCGGATGTCAAGTCAGCTTCTGCCGATGCACCGGCTATGCTGATGGCCCTTGAAACCGGTGTTGTTGACTTCGTTGTCACCGACCTGCCCACAGCTCAGGGGGCCGTCATTGCCTATCCTGATATGAAAATACTTGACTTCAGCGGCACAGACGGAGACTTTGAGTTTTCTGAACAGGAGCGTGCTGAAAATGTCAATATTGGCATCTCCGTGATGAAAGGTAATGCCTTTCTCAAGTCTGCAATTGATGCCGTACTGGAAACCATGACTGTTGCTGACTTTAACAGTCTGATGGAAGATGCCATCTCCATTCAGCCCCTAAGTGTGGATTAAAAGCATGGACAAATTTTCTAAACTTATCTTTGACATTGGCAAGCTCTGGCAGGCCTATGGCAACAGCTATTTGCGCGGGATCAGCTCAACGCTGATCCTGGCCTTAGTTGCCACTGCTATCGGCTGTATTATCGGTTTTATCTGCGGGGTCCTGAATACTATACCGATAGCGCAAAACGATCATCCGCTGAAACGCTTTTTCCTGCGCCTCATCCGTGTCATCATCCGGATCTATGTGGAGATTTTCCGCGGCACACCCATGGTCCTGCAGGCGGTTTTCCTTTACTACGGTCTGCCCTACATCACGGATAATGCCGTCAGGTTTTCCAGCATCTGGCTGGCCTCCATCATAATCGTCTCCATCAACACCGGAGCTTATATGGCGGAATCTGTCCGCGGCGGCATTCTTTCTGTCGATCCGGGGCAGACCGAGGGCGCCAAGGCAGTGGGCATGAGCCATTACCAGACCATGACAGCGGTTATCCTGCCCCAGGCTCTGCGCAATATCATGCCCCAGATCGGGAACAACTTCATCATCAATGTTAAAGATACATCTGTTATGTTTATTATCGGTTTCCCCGATTTCTTCGCCGCCCACCGGGCAGCAGCGGGAGCGACTTTCCTCTACTTCCCTTCAGCCACCATCGAAATGGCGGGTTACTTCACTCTGACCTTGCTCGCTTCCATCCTGCTGCGATTTTTGGAGAAAAAAATGGATGGTGACAGTAACTACGAACTGGTTGCTACAGATCCTCTGGTTATGACAGCGGGTACCTACAGTCATCCAGAAAGGAGCAAAAAATGAACAGGAGTCAAAGCGCTATTCTGGAGGTCAG
>LFSM01000036.1:40560-57108 GCA_001512745.1 Clostridiales bacterium DTU032 | reverse complement strand
TCTTCACCTGTCTTAACAGCTTCACCAATAAGTTCTAAGGCTTCTTCTTCAGTCTTCTTACGGGACTCATCCAGCTTTTTACTCTTTTTATCCAGACCTTTTATAAATATTATTCTAGTTAAAAGCATAGCGAGGATAGCACCGATAAATAGACCGACTAATAATTCTAGCCAGTTAATGGTAATCACCTCCATATTCAATTATCAAACTACAATACAATGATCTTAAAATATAGCAAAATATATACTGTCTCATAATCTCATCGTTAGTTACTGCATGTAATTGTAATTGGGCATCAAGTAGATGTCAAACACTTGTTTTAAATAGAAAAAAGGCTGATCCTAAAACCAGCCTTCAAAAGCTCTAATACATGTATTATTAAATTTTCTGGTAGACTTCTTTGATAATTTCAGTGCAGAGTTTTTCGGCTTCCTGCTGATAGCACTTACAACTTGCCTCAGCCTGATTCGCTACATCTTGATCCTTTACACTGGACAAATTGATCCGGACATTCATAACTGCAGACTCAACAGCAGCACGGGCCAGAAACGCTCCTACACCGGCATCAGAGATGCAGTTCTTGTTTCCATAACGGGCTAAAGAATCCATATGTTTTAAAATCTGCAGACTTTTTCCTGCTGTATCAAGCGGGACCTTCATAGAAACAATAGCTGCATGGGCCATAGCAGCTTTGCGCGCTTCGATTTCTTCTTCTGTATCTTTGGGCAGACGTAAGGCAGCCATGAAAGTATTAAAGGCCACAGTATCCTCATCAATCAGAAGTACAAGTTCTTCCCGTAAAGCATTTAAAGCAGCATAATCAGCTTTTATTGCAGTCTTATTTTCATCACTTAGCTCAGCAAAGGATTTCTTGTCTTTGGTCAGATTGTAAACCATCTCACCTAAAGCCGCGCCTAATGCAGCTACCTGTGCTGCTACGCTGCCACCCCCGGGAGCCGGTGAATCACTAGCTGTCTCTGCGATAAAATTTTCTACAGATAAATCTTTTAATTTCGACATTCATACCTCCTGAACTTGTTGCCACACTTGGCTTAAAGCCCCTTGAGACAATAGTTCTTTTAATTTAATTATATCATCTGACAGTACTCTGTCCCTGTCAAGAAAAGGAATGTACTCCCTTACAAAATCATAAACCAGCTGTGTTCCCCGGCCCAAGCGTCTCTTTTCCTGTAAATCCAAGCCCTGTGCAGCTGCTATCAGTTCAATCGCAATGACATACAGGACATTCTCTGTTACTTTAATCGCTTTGCGGGCGGAAATAGCTCCCATACTCACATGATCTTCCTTATTGGCTGAAGATGGAATTGAGTCCACAGATGCCGGATGTGCGAGGACCTTATTCTCTGACACCAGTGATGCGGCAGTATATTGTGGAATCATTAATCCCGAGTTGAGGCCCCCGCGCTCAGTCAGGAAGGCGGGTAATCCGCCGGATAGCTGAGGATTTACCAGGCGTTCAATCCGTCTTTCTGAAATGTTTGCCAGCTCAGAAGTAGCAATAGCCAGAAAATCCAGTGCCAGGGCAAGAGGCTGTCCATGAAAGTTGCCGCCTGATATAACCTCTCCGGTTTCCACAAAAACCAGAGGATTATCCGTAACTGCGTTAAGTTCGGGTCTGATGATGTTATACACATAATTAATCGCATCCATACTGGCGCCATGCACCTGTGGGATGCAGCGCAAGGTGTAAGGATCCTGAACATCTTCCAGTCTGGTATTGGCATATTCACTTCCCTGCAGAAACTGACGCATATACCTGGCTGTCTGAATCTGTCCCTCTTGTTGCCTCAGAGCATGAATACGTTCATCATAGGCAGATGTAAAGCCATGCAGGGCTTCAAAGCTTAGAGCGGATGCCGCAGTTGCTGCCTGCAGGCATTTCTCTGCCTGGAGCAAAGCTAAAGTACCGACAGCGGTCATTATGGTCGTCCCGTTTATTAGTGCCAGACCATCTTTACCGCTCAGTTTGACCGCTTGCAGACTGTTTCTTGCCAAGGCTTCAGCAGCCGGCATCTCAAGACCGTCGCACAAGGCACGACCTTCTCCAATCAGTAACAGAGCCATGTGAGCCAAATTAGCCAGATCCCCGGAAGCACCTAATGATCCTTGCTGAGGAATAAGCGGTAAAACGTTTGCATTCAGGCAGTTCAGCAGTAGGTCGGTAACCTGGGGATTTACTCCTGAATATCCTGAGGCCAGTGTGTTTAAGCGCAGCAGCATAATAGCCCTGCTTGTGACTTCAGAAAATACTTCGCCAACACCACAGGCGTGACTTACGATCAAGTTATGTTGCAGCTCAGCATTATTCTCCTCTGAAATGTATACTTTGGACATTTCGCCAAAACCGGTGGAAATACCATAACTGGCTCTACCACTAGCTGCAATCATTTTCACCAGCTCAAAAGATTCCTGCATTTTTCTTCTGGCATCATCCGATAAAGCAACTTTCTTTTTGCCGGCAGCGACTTCATACACATCTTTAGTCGTCAGATCATGACCGCTTACAATCAAAATACTATCTTCAGTTTTTTCCATAAATATTAGTACCTTTCCAAAGGTTTATCTAAAAATATAATAATAAAAGCTGAGCAATCTATAGATTTCCATTTGTTTCCAGCAATGAATATGCTAAACTGCGAGCCTCGCTTTCATTCGTGCTTCCGCTCAGCAGCCGGGCTATTTCAGCAACGCGGGCATCGTTCTTCAGTTCCTGAACGTTTGTACGTGAACGTTTGCCGTCGACAAGCTTACTGATCAGCAGATGTTTTTTGGCAGCAGCAGCGATCGGAGCGCTGTGTGTAACACACAAAACCTGCCGATATTGACCTATACCCTGAAGTTTCTCGGCAATCCTCTGGCTGGTCTCCCCTGCAACGCCACGATCAATCTCATCAAAGATGAGAACCGAAACATTATCTACATCTGCCAGTACTGTTTTGATGGCAAGAAGTATGCGCGAGGCTTCACCACCTGAAGCTATGTCAACCAGAGGTTTCATAGGCTCACCTGGATTTGCAGAAAACATGAAGGAAACGTGATGTGGATCGCGAGGCGGGCTGCCACGGGCCGGAATGTCTGTAATGCTCACATCAAATCTAAGGTCTTTCATATTAAGCGAACGTAGTTCTTCGATTATTTTCGTAATCAGGGATCGGGAAGCTTTCTGGCGCACTTGCAATAATTCAGAACTGCAGACTGCCAGCTTTTCTAAAAGAAACTTTTTCTCAGCAATCTTTTCTTCATAGATACGCTCAGAGTCTTTTAGGAAAGTATATTCATCACGGGCTTTTTCCAGGAAAAGCAGTATTTCCTCAACAGACTTGCCATACTTGTCTTTTAATCTTTGAATCAGGGATAGGCGACGATCAAGTTCGGCCATTTGCTCAGGTTCATAGGAAACCTTATCACTGGTGCGGTTCAGTTCGTAGACTAGCTCATCGACATTTCTTTCAATGTTCTCCAGATCTTCAGATAATTGCTTGCACTTGCTGCTATAGCGGGCTGCCTCCTGTAAAGCTTTCCCCGCATGCCTGATTAAATTGAGAGCGCCGATATCGCTTTCTGCAGACAGAGCTCTCAGGCTGATATTGAGCTGCTCTGCCAAAGAATGCAAAGCCTGCAGTGTTTTAGCACGTTTCAGCAAGTCTTCTTCTTCGGAAGGCTGCAGGTCAGCTGCTTCAATTTCTTCAATCTGGTATGATAAAAAATCCTGCCGGGCTTCACGCTGTTCAGGAGACTCTCCCAGACGTGAAATGTCATCGTCTATTGCCTGCAAATCTTGTATTAAAGCCTGATAATCAGCTAGCAGTCTGGCAGCTTCAGTACCCGCATAAGCATCAACAAGATCACGATGCAGTGAGTCATCAAATATTGCTTGCTGATCGTTCTGGCCGTGTATAGCCAGAACATCCTTCATTTTATCCCGCAAACTGCGTATAGTAACAAGTTCGCCATTGATTTTTGCGTAGCTGCGTCCGGATGCATTAAGGCTTCTGAAAATAAGAAGTTCTTCGTTGTCTTCAGACTGGAATAAAGCTTCTACTCTGGCTTCATCACAAGCAGTTCTAACCATATTTCGATCACTGCGAGTACCGGACAAAAATTCAAATGCATCAATAAGAATGGACTTCCCTGCACCTGTTTCACCTGTAAGCACAGTAAAACCGTCAGCAGGTTCAATCACCAGCTCTTCCACAAGTGCAAAGTCATGAATTTCAACACGTAAGAGCAGCATCAATATCAGCTGTACTCACGATCCGGCTGGGGGTCGCCTGTCGATAAACCAATTAATTTCAAACGCAGCAAATCCGCAATATCAACGCTATCAGTGGCGATGAATATTGTGTCATCACCCGCCAGGGTGCCAAGAATATCATCAATATGCATTGAATCAAGGGCAGAGGCTGCTGCCTGAGCAGTACCGGGCAAAGTCTTAAGGATAACAAAAGCACCTGCTGTATTAATCGAAATAACAGCTTCGCTAAAGACATTCATAAGGCGTCCCGCCGCCACTTCCCCGCTGTGTTTCATGGCAACATATTTAGACTTGCCATCACCGGTTGCTACCTTAACAATACCCAGTTCTTTAATGTCACGCGAAACTGTGGCCTGAGTAAAAGTCATACCGGTTGCTGATAAAGCTTCAACTAACCCAGACTGAGTCTCAATACTTTGTTCCCGGACGATTTTCAGAATTCTTGACTGACGCTGTGTTTTAGATGGTTTCATTGACTAGCCCCCTTTTTTGTATCTTTTCCGGCAGTATTTGGAAAAACCTGTCTTCCCAGATCCGTACGAACTGAAATGCATGTGCAGAGCAGGCAACTTCAACTCGGTCATTATGATAGATGTCATAATGTGAACGCCCATCCACAGATAAGGTCGCACAGGTCGGATATTGCTGAAGCTTTAATGAAACAGTAGTGTCTGCATCAGCGATATAAGTGCGGTTGTGCAGTGTATGAGGACATATGGGCGTAATCAATAAAAGATTCATGGTCGGATGTACAATAGGCCCTCCGGCAGACATGGAGTAAGCTGTAGATCCTGTAGGTGTGGAGATAATTATGCCGTCACCCGGTATGCTTTCAACCGGTACATTTTCAATTTCCAGATCTATAGTAACTATCCGAGGACATGCTCCCCGGGAAAGAACAACATCATTTATAGCATGGTCATGAGCAAAACGTTTTCCTTCAGCGTCATAACAACTGACGTCAAGCATGACACGTTTTTCAATACTATATTGTCTGTTTACCAGCCGCTGGACAGCTTCTTCCAGATTTTCGACGTCGATTTCGGGCAAAAAGCCGACCTGACCCAGATTCACTCCGCAGACGGGCAAATTGTGGGCACTTTCATGGTGAACGGCTGAGATAAAGGTTCCATCTCCACCCAGACAAATCATAAGATCACAAGTACTATAAGAAGAACGCTCGAGACCTTGAGTCTTAGTTATTTCCGGAGCCAGGTCATCCTCTAAAACAGCTGTTGCACCCTTAGAGGCGATAAGAGATATCAACCGGCGTGTTATGCATAAATTATCATCGCGTGATGAATTTGGATAAAGCCCAATTCGCAATTCAGTCTTCCTCATGTCTTTCCAAAGTCTTCATATTGCTTCTGGTCTCAGCTTGTAAATAAGGTGTCATCTGCCTATTAATTTCATAATACGTTGAGCCAGACCTTCCGGATCGAGTCCTTCAGCCTGGAATAATTCAGCACGTGTCGCCTGACCGCGGAGCACATCCTTTACCCCGATAGCCTTTATAACTATCCCTGGCTGCTCTTCACTTAACTCCGCAATTAACTTCTGACCGAAGCCATTACTTAGACACCCATCCTCAACAATAAGTAATTTTCCGGTCTTCTTTGTAGATTTTAACACAACATTAGCTTCTAATGGTTTTATAGTTACTACTGAATATAAATCAATTGAATAGTCGGTCCCTATATAACTGTCTATAGCCAAGAGTACCTGTAAGATCATAGGGCCAACTGCTAAGACTGTAAGATCTGAACCGGAACGCACATGCCTCATCTTCTGTAAATCTTTAAAAGACTGTGGTTCCAGCATATTTTCATCAAGTGAAATTAAATCCACTGTCGATGCCAGATCGCGAGGATAGCGTATCATCACCGGCCCATTATATTCATGAGCATGTAAGAGGCAACGCTCAAGATCTATAGCGGTTGCAGGTGTCATGATAGCGAGATTCGGCAGATTTAAGGTCATGGTCAAATCATATAGGCCTTGGTGCGTAGGACCATCAGAGCCGACCAGACCAGCCCGGTCTACAGCGATGATAACAGGGAGGTTCTGCAGACAGATATCATGAATCAACTGATCCATCCCACGCTGCAGAAAAGTGCTGTACAAGGCGACAACAGGCTTAGCTCCGCCGGCAGCAAGGCCGGCAGCAAGAGTCAGAGCGTGCTGTTCAGCTATACCTACATCGAAGAAACGATCAGGATATTGCTTTTTAAAGGTACATAGTCCTGTACCCTGTGCCATGGCAGCTGTTATGGCGACAACTTTTTCATCGCGCTCAGCTAAAGCCAGCATGGAATTTCCAAAAACATCAGAAAATGTTTTTTGATCATCAGGATTTTTGTCGGAAAGACCATATTGCATGGGGAAAGGCGAAACTCCGTGATATCGGCTTGGCTCAGTTTCCGCCATTGCATAACCCAGCCCCTTTTTAGTAATTACATGAAGAATAGCAGGTCCCCGCACTGACTGGGCAGCTTTGATATGTCTTTCCAGACCTTCTATATTATGTCCGTCTATGGGACCATAATAGCGAAAGCCGATTTGCTCAAAGACAATACCTTTTTCTTTATGCCAGGAACGGGTTTTATATTTGAGTTTTGACAAAATTTTGAGTAAAGGCGGCCCGATAATCTTTAGTTTGTTTAGTCGCTCTTCCCAGCGTGATTTAAAACTCAGGTAAGATGGCTTAACACGCAATTGCTCAAGATATCTGGCCATACCTCCTACGCACTCATCAATTGACATCTGATTATCATTTAAAATGACAAGAAGGGGGTCATTAGATTGAGCAGCGTCATTCATTGCTTCGTAGGCCATGCCTCCTGATAGAGCACCATCTCCGATTAATGCTATTACTTTTCCTTTTTTTCCTAAAGTTCGCATGGCACGCGAGTATCCGACAGCAGCCGAAATAGAAGTGCTGCTGTGCCCGGTTCCAAAAGCATCATAGGGACTTTCTTCCATTTTGGGGAAACCGGAAAGCCCGTCTTTTTGGCGTAGCGTATCGAATTGCTTATAGCGGTCAGTAAGAATCTTCCAGGCATAGGACTGGTGTCCTACGTCAAATATTACTTTGTCGTCTTTAGGATTTATCAGGGCCAGTATGGCTATGACCAGTTCAATTACTCCCAGGTTAGAAGCAAGATGCCCGCCATTTTCGGAGGTGACTTTTATAATTAGAGACCTCAGTTCCTCTGCCAGTAAAACTTTTTCTTCATAAGAAAGCTTTGCCAGATCCTGCGGTAAATTTAAGGAATCGAGTAAGGGATATTCTGAATGCATTACATCCGCCTTGTTTCAAGTTTATCAGTCAGCAGTCTGAGTTTGGATGTATCAACTCCGGCTAACTCTTCCAGCTTCATGAGAATTACTTTAGCATCATTGCTAAGCTCGGCCAGTCGTTGCCCTGCCCTGTCAATTCCCAGAACTGTTACATAAGTCTTTTTATTATCTCTTTCATCCTTGCCTGTGGATTTTCCCAGATTTGCAGTAGTGGCAATAGTATCCAGCAAATCATCCCGAATCTGAAAGGCCAGACCTAATTTACTGCCAAATTCGTACAGTAAATCTTCTTCATCCGCATTGCAAGCGCCAAGAATGCCGCCGGCAAGAAAAGCAGCTCTGATTAAGGCTGAGGTTTTAAGCTCTTGCATCTCTTCAATTTCCGCAGCTGTCACAGAGTATCTTTTCTCAAAAGCAAGATCACGCGATTGGCCGAGAATCATTCCCCTGCCACCTGCGGCACTGGCAATGACCTTCATTGCAGACAAAGATCGTTTGTCTCCGGCAGCCAGACACGCTTCCGTCATAATTTCATAAGCAGCATTAAGCAGCAAATCTCCGGCAAGGATAGCTGTGGCTTCTCCAAATGCAATGTGGCAGCAAGCTTTGCCGCGTCTTAATTCATCATTGTCCATTGCCGGCAGATCATCGTGAATCAGTGAATAGCTGTGAATCATTTCAATAGCATACTGAAAGGGCCGACATACATCCACATCAGCATCAGTAAATAGCTGATAAGCCATTTCCAGCATCGCCGGCCGTAAGCGTTTACCACCGGAAAAGAGTGAATAAACTGCTGCCTCATAGACCGGGTCTTTATTATCGAGCTGTGTTTTCTCGAAACGCAGACTCAGTTCATCTTCAAAAAGCTTCTGATCAAAACTCGTACTCATCTGGGCTCCATAGACTAGCTTAGTTGATGATCATCAGCTGCAGAAAATTCAACATGGTCACCGTTTTCCATCAGCTTTTCAATTGTGCTTTCTACCAGTCTTAATTGCTTGGCGCACAGATTAGAAAGGACGACACCCTCCTGAAAGAGCTCCATCGACTTCTCTAAAGAAACTTCTCCTCTTTCTAAAAGGGAAACTATTTCTTCCAAACGGGAGACTTTTTCCTCGTAGCTTTTCTCGTCGTTTACTGATGCTTTGTCTTTATCATCTGATTTGCTTGTCTCAGTCATATCTTTCATCCAATCATCAAAATCAAATTGTTCTTCTTGCATTATATACTCCTTAGCTACTATCACGGCAGAGATATCGTATTACCCTATAGTTCTTTTGTTCGAGACACTATTTCGTCTACATTGCAGAACAAACTGCCATCATTCATCAAGACTGATATTTTATCTCCGCTCTTAACTTCCGCAACAGAGCTGATTAAACGGTTATTTTCTGAATATGTGAGATTGTAACCCCGGGCCAGAATTGCCAGTGGTGACAGGGCATCCAGACTTGCCATCAGACGCTCAAAATTTGAGCGCTTGGCCACAACTTGTACTCTGATAATATTTTCCAGTCTTGAATTTATCAATTCAACTTTATTCTTTTCGCCAGCCAATTTTTGTTCTAGAGGCCTGCTCAAACGATGTTGCAGTGGCAGCAGTTTATTTATCGCTTCCTGGGGCAGGCGTTTGATTTCGGACAAGAGCTGCTGCTTTAAATAACTCAGTTGCCTGCTTTGCGGTCCAACAAATTCTGTTGCTTGCATCAGCACAGGTCTCTCCCGCAGTTGCCGGAGTCTGTTCTTCTCACTTTCCAGCCTTCTCAGGATAGATAATTCCAGAGCTGACGAGAGTTGTTCCTGACGTTCCATTAAATGTTCTTTGTCCGGAACAGCTAATTCAGCAGCAGCTGATGGCGTTGGTGCTCTGAGATCGGAAACAAAGTCAACGATTGTATAATCGGTCTCATGGCCAACCGCTGAGATGACAGGTATCAGCGAATCGGCAACAGCACGGGCAACTATCTCTTCATTGAAAGGCTGCAAATCTTCTAAAGAACCGCCACCCCGGCCGACGATGATAAGATCACCAAGTTTTTCCGTATTGGCCCGTTTAATCGCACTTGCAATCTCAATTTCTGCGCCTTTTCCCTGCACTGGGACTGGAATTAAGAGGAGTGAGAAACCGGGATATCTCCGCTGGAGAACATGAATAATGTCTCTGATTACTGCACCTTTTTCAGAAGTCACGGCTATTATTTGCTTTGGTATATACGGAATCGGCAGCTTGCGTTCCGGGGCGAACAGGCCTTCTTCAGACAGTTTCTTCTTCAACTCCTGGAAGGCAAGATATAAATCGCCTAGCCCTGCCTGCTCCAAGCCCGTAACAATAAGCTGAAAGCGTCCGGTCTTGTCATAAACGTTAGGTTTGCCGACAACTATCACTTTCATCCCGGATTTGGGAGTAAAATTTAAGCGTCCCGCAGATCCCCGGAAAAGTGCGCAGGAAACTGCTGCTTCATCATCTTTTAGAGTGAAATATGAATGTCCGGATGGATAAGCTTTAAAATCTGAAATTTCGCCTTGAACGCGAACCCTTTGCATTTCCGGATCCTGTTCAAATAAGCGATTGATTCGCCGGTTAAATTCGCCTACTGTCATTACATCAGCCGCGGCAGATGCTTTATTCACGTAATGCTCCTTTATTATTCAAGTTCTTTATCGCGCACTACAGCCCCAAGAACGCCGTTGATATATTGGTAAGCATCTTCCTCAGCATAAGTGTTTGACAGCTGAATAGCTTCAGATATAGCGACTGAAGCCGGAACTGTGCCCTGAACTATTTCAAAAAGCGCCAGGCGAATAATACAGCGGTCAACAATGGGCAGACGATCCGGAGTCCATTTGCGCAAATATGGCGCATAGAGAGCATCCAGCTCATCCTTTCTGGCGAGCACTCCATAAATAAGTGCATCAAAAAACTCGAGGTTTTCATCCTCGATTTTCTCCTGCAGAAGTAAAAACTGATCTCTTTGTGCGTCAATATCCTCGCAATGCATCTCGCATTCAAAGAGAAATTGCAGAGCTCTTTCCCTTGCTGTATGTCTACTCACCTAATCTCCTTTTAGCGAAACTTCCCTGGGGGAAATATTTTATCCAGCCAGCGCCTTACAGTTTCTCTATCACTGAAATAGCGTACACCCAGATAGTAGCCTGTAGCTGTAAGTACTAATATAAATAATAAACGAAATAATCCGAAACGAACCCAAATCAAGGCAATAACAAAGCCTGCGACAGCGCCCGCAAGTCCGGGGCCACCGCGTTTAAAACTTTGCCAGATGCGTTGAAAGATGCTGGGTGATGGCATGGCTGCTGCTCCTGTTAACGCTCTACGCGGGCTGCGATCGCTTCTACACGGTTGACGCGCACCTTAACATCGCCAACCTCAATTCCGGTATACCGCTCAATATCTTTCTTAACTCTCTCCTGTACCCGGGTCATCATAGCAGGGATTTCCACATCAGAATAGGCCATAACTATCAGGCTTACCGAAATTGCGTCTCCCTTAAATGGTGCAACATGGGCTTTAGCAGACTTAACTCCGGATTGAGAAGCCTTAGCTGCATTAAGAGCAATACTTTCGATAGCATCAACACCGATATCGATAGAACCGATTGAGTTTGTCTGGATTCTGGCTTTACGCAGTCTGCCGGACAATATGGTCACAGCCATTGTTACAATGGATAATAATAATCCAAACAATGATAAAACCATAACAATGGTTCGCATGGGCTGTTTCTGCGCTATATCCATAACCATAGTCAGCACTGTTGTCAAAGCGACATTGCTGACTATCACGATAACAGTCAGCAGAAACACTACTGCCATTAATAAAGAGAATAGTGTAAGTAAAAAACGAACCCAGCTATTCATAATAGTCCTCCTGTCAACCGCTTCATTCAGAGGTCAAAGTCTAAGCAGTTTGTCCGCTTGCCGAGTGTTCAGAATCTTCGCAAATGATATCTACAACATGCACATTCACAGCATCTACGTTTAGACCGGTATAGGATTCAACGTCCCGCTTGACCCGTTCCTGAATTGTCCAGGCTACCTCAGGCAAAACATGGCCAAAATCAATAATCGGATAGACTGTGATGACTACATCATCAGCATCTTCTTTGCGAAAAGAAACACGAACGCCCATGCCTTCGTGTTCCAGGCCGATTACTTCCTTGATGTTGGCAACAACACTTTTATCAAGGGATGCTACCCCTTCAGTCGCCAATGCCGCTTCAGCAGCGTATTGGGCAATAAAACCACGTGACATGGTTTGTTCGCCCTTGATCGATACCTGCCTTCTTTCTTCAGACATGCTAGGCCCGTTCTAAATACTCCCCGCTGCGAGTGTCAATACGGATAATATCTCCGGTTTCGACAAACATGGGAACTTTGATCTCTGCGCCTGTCTCAATTACAACTGTCTTCATCGCACTTTGTGCCGTATCGCCTCGTACCGCCGGTTCACTCTGTGTCACCTCCAGCTCCACAGAAATGGGCAACTCCACCTGCAGGATTTCTCCTTTGTATGTGACAATGTGAGCGACCATGCCTTCTTTTAAGAATCTAAGTGCATCTCCCAGCAGATCCTGATGAATCGGCATTTGCTCATAAGATTCAGTGTTCATGAAATAGTAGAGTTCGCCATCTTTATATATATAGGACATGTCCGCTCGTTCAAGACGAACTTGTTCGAATTTCTCTGACGGATTGAATGTACGCTCGACAACACTGCCACTCATCAGATTCCTATATTTCACGCGAACGAAGGCAGAACCTTTACCCGGTTTAACATGCTGAAATTCAACAACCTGAAAAACATGGCCATCCATTTCAAAAGTAACGCCATTCCTAAAATCGCCGGCACTTATCATATTTCCTCCAAATCAAATATTACTGTTATTATGCTTAGAGTTGATAAAATATCAACTGAGTAGACTTATTCTAGAGCATTAGTAAGGCTGTCGCAAGCAAGGGTTAGTACAGCTGCTACAATGATCCGGAGGAATATAATGAAAAATAGCTTAAGAAAAATAGTCAGAAAATACTTTTTTCCTGATAAAATTGTAGAATCAGTAAAAGATGTTGACTTTGAAGCTTTAAAACGTCAAGGTTTCCGTGTTATTTTATTAGATATTGATAACACCCTGGTACCTCACGGAAGGCGGTCTGCAGACAGGTCTGCATTAGAAATCCGGGACAGTCTGGATCATGTCGGCCTGACTCCTGTAGTCTGTTCTAATGCAAAGGCAAAGAGGCTGCAAAGTTTCACCGGATCGCTTGATATTGAATGCATTAGTGATGCAAAAAAACCTGCTCCTCATGCTATAAACAATTTTATGCAAGCTAATGATATTAATGCTGATGAAATAATAATGATCGGGGATCAACTAATCACAGATGTTTTGGCATCAAGACGTGCCGGTATTCCTGTGATTCTCTGCAAACCAATCAGTAAGCAGGAAGTATTCTATGTCAGATTGAAACGACCTTTGGAAAGACTTCTGATCCGGATTGGCGGCAAAGATATATATCGATCCCTGGAGGAGGTTGCGATTGATAGTTTGTAAATTTGGCGGCTCATCACTGGCAAGCGCCACTCAAATAAAGAAAGCCTGCGCCATATTATTGGATAATCCCGAACGCAGGATAATGGTAGTGTCTGCTCCGGGCAAGCGTTCAGAAGTAGCCGGTGACAAAAAAATGACTGATCTTCTGATTGATCTGGCTAATGTTCGCTGGGCGGGTCTTGATGGAAATATAGAATTTCTGGCTATCAGTGACCGCCTGTTTTCTTTAGTTTCTGAACTGGATCTTCACCCTAGCATCGTTGATCAGTTACTTGCTGATATAGCCCGCTCTAGTGAGGAAACAACAGTACATCACAAAATTTACCGGGATGGCATTGTAGCATTGGGAGAAGCTATCTCCGGCCGCATTGTTACTGAATATCTTAACTCGATCGGCGTTAAGGCGAGATTGGTGGATCCGCGGGATGCCGGACTGATTTTGTCCTACTACGCAGGTATCACCCATATCTTGCCGGAATCATATGACAATCTTAGCATCCTTGCTTCTGAAGAAGATTTGCTTATCTTCCCTGGTTTTTACGGCCGGACTGAAGAAGGAAACACCATCACTTTTTCCCGCGGTGGCTCTGATATCAGCGGGGCTGTAGTGGCTGCAGCAACAGAAGCTGACCTCTATGAAAACTGGACCGACAGGGATCATGTCTATGCAGCTAACCCTGACTACATTAATGATCCTGAGCCGATCAAAGAGTTAAGTTATAACGAAATGCGGGAATTAGCCTATATCGGCTTCTCCATCATTCATCCTGAAGCTCTGGAACCGCTGATTACACACAGAATCCCGATTCGTATAGCCAATACGGATAATCCTTCGGCCGATGGTACCATGGTTTTGGCAGAGCGGACACATCTTGACAATGTCATTACCGGTATATCGGGAAATGACGATTTTTGCACAATAAATATTCGTCGTGTCTTGCTGAATCAGGAACGCGGCATCCTTTTAAAAATCTTGACCATTTTTAACGAACTCGATATTAATATCGAACATGTACCCACAGGGATTGATTCACTAAGTATTATTGTTCGCGGCACAGAATTCTCACTGGAAGATGAAGTTGTACTGCGCAGTCGCTTGCAGGTGGAACTGGGTATGGATGATATCGAAGTAACCCGTAATCTTGCCATCATCATGATAGTAGGAGAAGGAATGCGGGATACGGTTGGCGTCATTGCGAGAGCAACAGAGGCTATCGCCAGAGAAAATATAAGTATTGAAGTTATCATGTCTGACTATCACGAGATCAGCTGTATTTTCATGATGTCAAAATACGAAATGATCCGTGCCATGCATGGCCTTTATAATGAATTTTTCCCTGCCACTGATTAAATCTCACTAGGGACGATTTGTATCAGTAATTATCTGCTTGCCCTGTACGAAATTATTGAGAGAGTAGGCCTGTGGATTACGGAGTTTGTCTGCCGTTATCTGCTGCCGGTCAATATACACATAGCCCTGCTGTTGTACCGTATACGCATAAGGTGTACCACTACCCGACTGCAGAACAAAACCTGCATTTGCCAGATAGCCCGATAAGAGCGGGTTAGCTTCAACATGATTTCCGAAGGGAAAAGCAAATATTCTGAGGCTGGTGGAAAAATCTGCAAGTTCTTCGTTCATGCGCTCCGTATCCCAACTGAGAAAACTGAGCGTCTCATCAGGAACGGAGATCCTATTGTATGACTGGGAAGCAAAGACCCATTGTTTATCCTGAAGGCAGGCAAAAATCTCTTTAAGCTTATCCCGGTTTACTTGCGGATCTTTCACTGAATCTAGATAAAATTCTAAACCGATACTCTGTGCCTGCTCTCTCATACGGGTAAAATGCTCTTCTCGCAGCGGATAACCCAAAATTCCGTCGACGCCTGACAGAACAATTACCCCTTTAGCACCATTAAAAGTAAAATCCGGCTGTTCCTGCAAAAAGCTTTCCAATACATCTATGGCTGTTGAATTGCTGGTCAGATTCTCTACTCCCTGACGATTCTGAATTACGCCAAGAACATTCGAGTCTTCATCCAGGTCGAGCCGTGAACAAATTCCGCTTTCCACCCTCTGTGGGCTAAAGTAAAAATCATCCAGAAACAAAAGTAAGGGTTTCTTGCCTGCAGGAATCAGAACGCGCTGAAAACTACCATCATCATTTACTATCTCATTGCCATTGATAAGTACGTAATCATTTTCATATAAAGCTTCCAGCAGAAGCCGGAACTCCGCAGCAGTCAGCAGATCTTCGTTAGCTCTGTCAGCGAAAATATCGTTATCAAAAGCTCGGTCCGGATCGGCAATGATGGGTTTGACCGATATAGCTTCAATGGGATCATTCCAATAGATCAAATTGGTCGGTACAAGCTTATCTGTAAGCTTTTTTGCCTCCGTCAGTTCATCTTTGTCAGAGAAATATATGTTGATATCTTTAATAATAAGACTGGCATCATAGAGGCGCCCCTGCTCGATCAGCCGCTGGATTTCCGGCATGCGCAAAAGATAGAGTTTTTCCAGCGCTTCCATTCTGAGTTCTTGAAGTATGTGATCTGCGAAACGTATCCGGCTGTATTCAGAATTTGCTAAATTTTCAAAGGCGTCTGCTGACGCACTGTATTCTCCCTGGATAAGGAGCTGGTATGCCGGCTCTAGTTCAGTCTTAAAAGCACGGATTAAAGCAAATTCATTGATCTGGTCGCTCAGTAATCTTTTGAATTCAGGCACAGGATAGAGTGTTTCCAAAAAGTGTATATACTCTGTTTCGCTGATACTGTCCAGTAGATAATCCCTTAGCACATCTTCAGTCACTTCCAGACTGTTGTCACCTGCAATAGACAAGCTGAGAGAAAGTTTATCAGCATTCTCGGTTGTCAGGGAGTTTCCCTGCAGCACTGATTCAATTATTGTTTGTGCATAAGTTGAAAGTTTACTTTCTATCTTGCTTCTGACCAGAAGGGCATCTGCTAATTCTGCAGATTTAGATTCTACATCTCTTGTGTCGGCAATGATCTTTTGTGCACGCCCATGAATAGCCACAATCTCTTCGAAATCAGACTGCTCAAGAGCCTTATCATAAGCTGCCTGCAAATCATTTGCTTTCAGCGAGTTTCTGATCAAAAAGAAAAGCAGTAAAGCCAGGATCAGGACTATAATGCTCCAAAAAGCGATAGTCCTCAATTTATTCATCCTACTGTAATTACTGGAAAACTTAACTTTATTCATATTCAATCAAGCAGGCTAAGTTGTCGCCCTTCAAGTGTTTTTTCCTTAATATAGCGGCCGGAGCCCGGAAGCGTCAGAACCCGATAGTATGCTTCATCTTCTATCTCGTCCTTAATCTGCTCAAGGGGCACAACCTTGACGATAGGATCTTTTTTAGCACCACGAATTACAGC